>JAAXGI010000002.1 GCA_012267505.1 Gemmatimonadota bacterium | reverse complement strand
GCCGCCGCGCACGATCAGATCGAACCGCTCCGCCTCCTGGGCCGAGGCCGTCGCCGCAAGCAGAGCCAGCGCCAGGACCAGTATCGGAGCACATCGTGCAACCATGATCACCTCCCGCAGGCCACGGCGCCGGCCTCGACTCCACGTCAGCACGACTACAATCACCGCCGTCCCGAAACCCGGTCGAGCTCCCGAGCGCGGGACACCCACAGATGATAGTCGATATGGAGGCCGGCTCCGCGACGGCCGAACGGCGCGGACTCCCGGGAGGGTTGGTCGACACTGCGCGACTTCGACGGCGGCATCATGCTGTCGGGAGCCCGGCCGCGCGCCTGCTCGCCCGCCGTCGCTCCGCCCTTGCCGCACGCCTGCGGCTGGACCATACTGGTCTGCGTGCTGGAGATCCGTTCTCAGCGGGCCGCCGGCCTTCGCGCCTATCTGGACGCCCTCATTCCCGCTCTCCGAGCGGCTTCCGTGCAGAGAGAGCGCCCGCTCGATCTCAAGCCGTTCACAGAGGCTCGAGACCGACTCGAAGACGGACGAACGTCGGTGCGACAGGTCGCCTGCGTGCCACTCCTGGTGGACCAGCCATCCGTCAAACGACTCGTGAACGACGAGCCCCGCGAGTTGATTGCCTTCGGCAAGGCGCACGGGTGCATCGACCAGAACGTCGACAGCGTGAGCGTGGAGACGCTCAGAGACCTTGCCGTCGTCAAGTCGTCGGTCGAGCGCCACCTCGACGTCCATGCAGGCATGCCGATCACGCCGGTCGTCCGGGAACTGTGCCAACGGCTCATGAGCAGGGACGAGGACGCGTGCGTCGTCTTCTACTATCACAGGTCGATTCCCGCCCCGGAGGGGAGCCTCGCCGACTATCCGAACAGCAGAGCGCTGGATGACGGGGATCCGCCGCCGCCGGGTCCTGTTGGCGGCCGTCCGACCATGGCCGATCCCTATCCGGCCCCAACGGTCGCCTCACCGGGCGGGGCCGTGGCCCCCGCTGAGCGACGGAAGATCGTGTTTCCTGTCTTCGCCTTGACCGGTTTCGTGGTTCTTCTTGTCGTTCTCCTCGCCGGCCTCCCATGGCTTACACGTGACGATCCCGTCCCCGGGACGGGCCCGGACCCCGATCGCGGTGACGCCCCGGTTTCCCCGCAGGGAGCACGCGACCCGGGTTCGAATGGAGGCGCCAACGGCAACGACCTGCCGGTGATCCGGCCTGTCGCGCTCGCCAGACGAAGCTGCGCGCGCGCTTCGGTTTCGATCTCGCCCGACACCACGGTTCGCATCCAGCAACCGGAGAGCGGGGACGTCTACGCCAGGAATCGGATCGACTCGCTGAGCCGCGAAGACGCGAACTACCTGGAGATTGCGGTCTTCGGGACCTACGCGGGACCACTGTCGCAAGACGACAGACTCTATGTCAACGTGTGGCCCCACCTGACCCCGGGGAACGGATGGCCGCAGCTGGGCATGGCCATGACCATCGAAGCGGACGGACGCTGGCGGACCCGCATTGGGCTCGGTGGAGAGAGTCAGATGTACGATGTTTCGGTACACGTCGGGAAGACCGGGTCCCTCGATGACTACGGAGAGAGAGTGCGAAGCGACGACGGCAGGCTGTTTCCCTTGACCCCCGGGGAACTCTGCAGCCGGCTGGAAGAAAAGCACCGGGTCACGATCGTCAAGGTAGTGAACTGACGTCCCGCGAACGGGTCTCTTCCCGACTGCCCGAAACGACCTGGACGGGGATCGCGAGCTCCTGGCCGTCTCGTATTCTCCGTATCTCCGCCTCGGCCTCCCGCTTGTCCTTGTCGGAAGCAACGATGATCGTATCGAACCCCTGGTTCAGCACGCCGCGACCCCGGCCGTCTCGATTGGCGTCATTCACGGCGCGCACCTTCCTGGCGATCGACGAGACCTCCTGGAGGCGCCCCGTGTCCGACAGCCCGGCCATGACGACCACCTCCTCATCGGGCACCCTCTCCGTCAGCAGGTGCCACCACGCGCGGGCGGCGGCGCCGGCGGCGGATCCGCCATTCGGTGACGGCACGGTCCGTTCGTCGGGATCGGCGAAAGGGCCGGCCACGAGCCGCCATCGAGCGTCGAAGGTCCGGTCGCCGGGATGCCCGGACCGCTCCCTCGCCCACTGCCAGGCTCGCTTCATCGCCGCGAGGAACTCGCCGCCCGGCGGGCAATCCACGAGAGCGTCCTTCGGGTGCCGGAACAGTCGACCCGAACCGCCCGGCATGACCTCCAGCCGCAGCGTATGCACGCGCGCTTCCTCATCTTCCACCAGCACGCAGGCGGCAGCGGCCGACTGCGTGGACCGCCCCCTCAGCCAATCACGGGTTCCCGGCGCCCACCCGCGCAGGTCGTCCCGGCGGCCCGACGGCCGAACCGCCTCACGGGCGCCCCGCAGCATTTGATCGAGGGCGTCGAGCTGACGTCGAACCTGCGACTCCAGCGACCGGTCTTTCGGAAAGAAGCCGCTCCCGACGACTTTGGTTCTCCACCACTCCACACCCGCTTCGATCACCCGGAACGACTCGTTGATTCCCCGGTCGGACATGCCGTCGCCCATCTCGACGACCAGCCTCCTCAACCCCTCGGGGAAGTTGCTGGTCAGCTCCCGCCACGCTTTGGGGTTACTCAGGTGTATGTCGGGGTA
>JAAXGI010000042.1:20204-25152 GCA_012267505.1 Gemmatimonadota bacterium | reverse complement strand
CACGGAAGTCGATCCGATCTGCGCGCTCCAGGCGGCCATGGAGGGTTATCAGGTGGTCCGGCTTGAGGACGTTGTTGAGAGCGCGGACGTATTCGTAACGGCAACGGGCAATCGCGATGTCATCACGGTCGATCACATGCGCCGGATGAAGGACAAGGCGATTGTCGGGAACATCGGGCATTTCGACAACGAGATCGACATGGCGGGTCTCAGGAGGGAGCGCATCGAGCGCAACAACATCAAACCGCAGCTCGACGAGTTCATCTTCCCGGATGGCAAGAGTATCCTGATCCTCGCCGAGGGCCGGTTGCTGAACCTCGGTTGTGCCACCGGCCATCCGAGCTTCGTCATGTCCGCTTCCTTCACGAACCAGGTCATGGCGCAGATCGAGTTGCACCGGAGGAGCGCCGACTACGAGCGCAGGGTCTACACCCTCCCGAAGCGTCTCGACGAGAAGGTCGCACGACTGCACCTAGAGAAGTTGGGTGTGGCCCTGACGGAGCTGACGGAGGCGCAGGCCAAGTATATCGGGGTGCCACGCTCCGGACCCTACAAGCCGGAACACTACCGGTATTGAGACTCGCTGCCGGCTTCCCGGGCTCCACTCCGGCTCGGGTGGCCGGCCCGGTTGTGACCGCTTGGCGAATCCTGGAGGAGCGCCGCCTGTCGCTCGGAAGACACACGGGAAGGCAACGAGTCCCGGCGCCGCCGGTCTCCCGGTGCCAGCGGTTGCGCTCTGCGCTCTCTGGTCCACCCGCCGCGTAGTCCCGGCGCGCCCCGCGACGCCCGACCGGACGCTGTCCGCGTGAGCCGGTCGCGTTGCGTCCCTCCTCTGCGATGACTCGCGCGCCGTCGCGCGCTGAACCCGATGTCCCGCTCTACGGTCCCGGTTCCTGCCCGTGCCGTGCCCCGCCCTGAGTGGGCGTTCCCTCCGACGCGATGAGTTTCCGTGGCATCGAAAGCATGCCCCTCATCTGTCTCCATTCCCGATCAGGTAGTCCGAGTCCCAGCCGGATTGTCCGCGCGTCCCGTCGGAGCCGGAAACTCCCGAAAATCCGGTCCCAAAACGAGAAGATGCTCGCGTAGTTGGAGTCTGTTTCCGGCCGCCAGTCCGAGTGGTGAACCCAGTGCATCCGGGGAGTGACGACCACCGCTCTCATCCAACGGTCATGCCGTTCTGGGATCCGTATGTTGCTGTGGTGGAATAGGATGACCGGAAGGAGGATCGTCTCGTACACGAGCAGTTGTTGTATGGTGAGGCCAAGCACGGGGAGAACGCCGAGGCGGGCGATCGAGGAGAACAGGATTTCGCCGGTGTGGAAGCGGAGCCCGGTGGACGCGTCTAGGTCTGCGTCCGAGTGGTGAACCGCGTGGAATCGCCAGAGGAATGGAATCCGGTGGTTCAAGCGGTGCCAGAAGTACTGCCACGCGTCGAACAGGAGAATCGCAGCGGCGAGGTGCAGCCCTCTCGGGAGGTACAGCTGGTGGAGCAGCCCGTAGCCGCGCGCGCCGGACCACGTCGTGACCGCTAGGGTGGCACCGGCGAAGATGCCCGACGCGACGACGGCGTTGAAGACCCCGAGAGTGACGTTGGCGAGGTCGTGCCGGACTCGCTGCTGCCGTCCCTTGAACATCGGCGCAAGACTTTCAGCGCTCCAGAGGAGGGCGAGGCAAAAGGCTGCCCCGACTGGCTTTGCGACCTCTTCCGGGAACATTCGTCGTGTGGGCTGCCGGGAGGTGGGACTCGCCTCACTCTGGAGGCAGTCGTCGGGACGCTACAGGCTGCTGTTGCCGGCGGTCCAGCGCTCGCGAAGCGCGTCGCGGTCGATCCGCTCGCCGCGGAGGTAAACGTCAGCGATCGCACGCGTGTTGCGGATGTCGTCGAGCGGATTCTCGTCGAGGATCACAAAGTCCGCACTCTTTCCCTTAGCGAGCGTTCCTATCTCATCGAGCCCGAGATGAGCGGCGGGACGGCTTGTTGCTGCCTCGAGTGCGCGCATGGGTGTCATCCCCAGCCGAACGAAGATCTCAAGTTCGCGGTGGCCCGTGTATCCGAAGAAGTGATTCGGAGCTGCGCCCGCGTCTGTTCCCAGGACGATGTCCGCGTCCAGAGCCAGAAGCCGGGCAAGGGCCTCGGCCCGCTCACGCTCGATGCGGCTGGCATCCCCGTTGGCGGAGTCTGAGCGTCCCCCCATCCGGCTCTCGAAGTCGGCCCGGAGGCGCTCGACGACGATAGGCGGGACTGTCTCCTGAAGGAACGGATCCTCACCCACGGCCTCGCTCCGGAGCTCGCCAAGTCCGAGGTTCGGGACGAGGAATGCACCTGCTGCCCGGAGGCTCGCAGCCACCTCCTCGTCCAGGGCGGGTCCAAGGCGACCGTGAAGAAAGCCCGCAACCCCGGCCTCGAGGAGGTCGCGCATGTCATCGGCGCTCTGCTGGTGCACCACCACCCGGATGCCACGTGGGGCCGCCTCTGACGCTATGGCGCGATATACTTCCGGCGAGAGCTTGTCCTGGCTTCCTCCTCGGTCGTCCACCCAGATCTTGATGAAGTCGATCCCCGCCTCCGCGACCTCCCGCGCGACGGCCCGGCCCTCCCCCGGGGTGGCGGCGCCCCGCAGGATCGTCATCCCGGTTGTTTCCGCGAGAGTCAGCGTGTGGCCGACAAAATTGTTGTTCGGACCTTGGCCCGGAGGGCCGACTCCGGCGGCGAAGAGGAAACGTGCTCCGCCGAGCGATCCTTCGCGCTGGGCGCGGGCGATCTCTGAGGCGAGCTCGGTCGGATCCGTACCCGCGGAAAACACCGCCCCGAAACCATAGTAGGCGTACCGGTTCAGGTGTTCGATCAGGTTGTCGCGCGTGTAGCTGTCGGCGCCCCACTCCGTATAGCCCTCGTAGCCGAGGTGAGCGTGGGCATCGATGAACGCCGGGACGATCGTCTTGCCTGCCACGTCGATCCGGACCGCATCCACCGGTGTGTTGATTTCGCTGCTCTCTCCAACCGCGAGAATGCGGGTACCCCCTACGAGCAGGTCCCCCGTTTCCAGGAGATTCCCGTCCCCGACGATGAGGCGCGCGCCCTCGAACAGGACTTCCAGTCCCCCGTCTGCGTCACGCGCGGGACGGGAGGACTCGCCCGCGCAACCGGCCAAGAGTGCGGCTAGGCAAAGGAGGACAGGCAACGTCCGGCCGGGGCGGGCTCTTCCCGGGCGGCGCAGGCGGCGTGCGCGAAGCGCCTGGGGCGAATCATGAAGCTCAGGCATCCTATTCCCTGACCCGTATCGGGGAGTTCCGCACTCGAGCCGGTGCCCCGGCCGGATGCGCTCACTTGAATCGAAGCACGGTCCTGCATCCGGATCGACCGGGCCTTCGCTGGCGCCGGTTACTACGGGTGCGTCGTGTCGCGGGCGAAGGTCGCCGTTCCTTGATGGGGGCTGCCGGAAGTGATCTTCCGGGTCCAGTCCCGGCACTCTAGTCGGGTCCGGCTCGGATATCAAACACCGTGAGCCGAACACTCCGCGGAATCGCCCGTCCGCTCTGGACGCTCCGTCAGTGATGGCCGGAACGGCGCGAGCCGGATTGCACCGCCCGTTGCAGGATTCCGAGTGTTCCCTTGTCTCCGTTGACACGGGCGCGAACCCCAATCGGCAACGTCACGTTCCAGGCCATGTGCCCGAAGGGGAGGTCTGCCACGACCGGCACTCCGAGTTCGCGGGCGCGTTCCCGGAGCACCGTGCGGACGACTTCCTCTTCTCCCGGCAGGGACCCGGTGAATCTGCCGAGTGCGACTCCCCTGACCCCTCGGAAGACGCCAGCCCGCTCAAGCTGGACCCACATCCTGTCAATCCGGTAGGCGGGCTCACCGACGTCCTCGAGGCAGAGAATCCGGCCGTCAGCCGACAGGGGGCTCGCGGAACCGCTGAGCGAGGCGAGCGTGGCAAGGTTGCCGCCCCAGAGCGGTCCATCGGCGATGCTGCCTGCGAGGGTCCCGGCGACAGGGGCCGAACCCTCGATCACGTGTGGTTCCGGCGAGTGCCCCGCGAAAAGGACCCGGCGGAAGGCTGCTTCCGTCGCGGCGGGGAATTCCGCACCGGGGTGGGGACCATGAAATGAGACGACCCCGATTCCCGCGTGGGCCACATGGAAGACGGTGTTGTCGCTGAAACCGATGAAGGGAATGGGATCGCGGTGCTGACGCTCGAGACTCAGTCGATCCACGATGCGGATCGCGCCGTAACCTCCCCGTAGCGCCCACACCGCGTCGATCTCTGGGTCGTCGAAAGCGTCTTGGAGATCGGCGAGCCGCTCCGCGTCTGATGCGGAGAGGAACCCGCTCCGCCCGCGGGCGGAGGGGAAGAGAACGGGCTTGAGCCCGAGGCGGCGACAACGCCTCTGCGAAGTCTCTAGGCGTTCGGGCTCGAGTGGTCCGCCCGGCGCCACGAGTGCGACCCTGGCGCCGGGACAGAGAGCCCGGGGACGCAGGGGCGCCTCCGCGTCTGTGGTCTCAGGCACCCTCCGTGCTCTCGGCTGCCTCCCGCCGTGACCAGGTCTCCGGGTTCCGTTACGGCAGCCGCAGTGCGGCGAGCGACCCGGGGATCCTCTCGCCGTCCCGACCATTTCCGGCTATCGAGAGCACGATATACTGGTCGCCCTCGTGGAAGAACGTCATCGGAGCGGTGTTCACCGGAGCCGGGATCTCCACCGATCCAATCCGTTCACCGGTCTGCTTGTCTGCCGCGTACCAGAGCGGGCGTCCACCTCGTCCTTCGGCGAACATGAGCAGGCTGGCGGTCACGAGCACGGTGGCATTGCCCTGATAACCCGTGTTGGGAATGTTCACGCCGTCAAGCAGCGGGTGGTTTACAATATTGTCCGGCGTGTCGCCGTTGGGGATCCACCACAGATGCTCGCCGGTGTTCATGTCGATCGCGGTGATCCGGCCGTAGGG
>JAAXGI010000042.1:0-20178 GCA_012267505.1 Gemmatimonadota bacterium | reverse complement strand
GGCTGGCTCTCGTCCGGTCCGCCGTCATCGCGGTCCGATCCCGGACCGAGGACGCCTCCCGTGCATGCCTTGCGCGACTGCACATAGAGAATGCCTGTCTCCGGGTCCATGACGGGTCCCCCGGGGATATTCGTCCCGCCGGTTGCACTGGGGCACTGTGCCGTCGCACGGAACCCGTTCGGGTCATCCACTTGGACACGCGGCGTGTAGATCGGGCCCAGCTTGATGTCGGAGACGTTCTCGAGCGCCATCTCCCGAAGTTCCGGTGTGAAGTCCATCAGATCATCCTCCGACAGGCCCTGCAGCTCGTATGGAGCGGGCCGGGTCGGGAAGGGCTGGGTCGGCGAATACCACTCGCCGGGGACGTCTCCCGGAGGCACCGGACGCTCCTCGATCGGCCAGATTGGCTCTCCGGTCTCCCGATTGAACGCGTAGACGAACGACTGCTTCGAGGTTTGGACCACCGCCGGGATCTCGACTCCGTCCACGGTCAGATCGGCGAGGATCCCCGCGACCGGTAGATCCCAGTCCCAGATGTCGTGATGGATCATCTGGAAGTGCCACCGCCGCTCTCCCGTCTGCACGTCCACGGCGACGAGGCTGCTGCTGAACAGATTGTCGCCGGGGCGGAATCCTCCGTAGTAGTCGTTCGTGGGTGCGTCGGTGGGCAGGTACACGAGACCCAGTTCCGGGTCGGCGGAGAGCGGCGCCCAGACGTTCACATTGCCCGACCATTCCCAAGCGTCGTTCTCCCAGGTCTCATTGCCGAACTCGCCGGCCCGGGGAATCGTGTGGAAGGTCCAGAGGTGTTCGCCTGTCCTCACGTCGAATGCCTGGACATCCCCGGGAACGTTCTCGATGCGGGTGTAGCCGCCACCTTGGTGCGCCGAATTTCCTACGATGATCACGTCATCTACGACGATGGGCGGAGAGGACGTGGTAATGGCTCCTACGTCGCGGTCGATTCCGGAGTAGACGTCGTAGGAGTGCCCGAGCGTCGCCATCATGTCGACGGTCCCCGTCTCCGGGAACCCGTCAATCGGAATCCCCTCCCCGAATCCCTCGATTGGCTGTCCCGTCTTCGCATCGAGGGCGTGGAGAAAGAAGGCGGGAGTAACGACGAAGATGACGGCCCGACCGTCCACTTCGTAGTAGGTCACGCCTCTCCCGTAGTTCTTTCTCGTGGAGCCTTCCCACCTCTCTGTGTAGGGCTCCCGGAACGTCCAGAGCGTCTCACCGGTGGAAGGGTCGATCGCAGCCACCGTCCGGCGCGTCCCCGCGACGGTGTAGAGGATCCCGTCCGCATAGATGGGGGTCGAGCGCATGATGAAGTCCGGCGACGGGCTGAAATTGTCGCCCCTCCAGACCCATGCCACTTCCAGATCGCCGAAATTCTCCGCGTCAATCTGGTCGACGGGCGAGTAGCGCGAGGCAGAGAGATCCCCCCAGATGTAACGCCATTCCCCGTAAGGGTTCTCGAAGCTCTGTGCACTTGCGGGAGGCGTGAGGACGCCGAGGAACAGCATCGAGAATGCCAGTCCGCGACCGGTGGTTTGGCGTCGCGCGAACGGGTGGCTAGCCTCAGCAGGTATCATGAGTCTCTCGCAACGATTTACGGATTGTGGAGCCGATGGTGTACGCGCTGATTCTAGGTGGCGGATCCGAGGTCCGTCAACAACATCCGGCGGGGCGGGCGGGTCCGTCGGATACGCCCGCCCGGCGCCACGACGCGGCGGGACCCGTGCCGTGAGGGCGTCCGAAGGTTGGCCTCCCGGGTGGTCCTGCGGCACTGGGCGGGAGGTCGTGGCCGCCCGCGCCGCGGTGGCTACAACGGACAGGTACGCCTCGGAGGTTGGATTCCGCGTGCTCCGTCGTGGCGGGAATGCGGTGGACGCGGCCGTGGCCTCGGCATTCGCGCTCGCCGTCGTGAACCCCGAGGCGGGGAATCTCGGCGGCGGCGGGTTCCTGGTGGTGCGCCGCCCGGCGGGGTCCCTCCTCGCACTCGACTTCCGGTCGCAGGCGCCCGGCGCCGCGTACCGCGCGATGTACACCCGGCCCGGTGTTGAGAGGAGCGAGGCGTCCCTTCTCGGGCACCTCAGCGCGGCCGTACCGGGGTCGGTCGCTGGACTCTGGGAAGCTCACCGGAAGCTGGGGAGCACGGCGTGGAGCGAGCTCGTCGAGCCGGCCGTGCGGCTCGCCCGGGGCTTCCGGGTCAGGGAACGGTTCGCGCGGTCCTTCCCCGCGGGGATCGTCGAGGGACTCAGGCGGTTTCCCCACTCGGCAAGCGTCTTCCTCCCCGAGAGGAGCGGAGGCCGCCCGGCGCGGCCGCGTACCGGCCGGCTCTTCTGCCAGCCCGAACTTGCCCGGACCCTTGAGCGGATCCGCAACCGCGGTGCGGACGGTTTCTACCGGGGGGAGACCGCGAGGTACATCGTGGAGGAGATGCGCTCCGGTGGCGGTATCATCACGCATGCGGACTTGGAGTCCTATACAAGCGTATGGCGTGAGCCGGTCTGCTCACGCTACGGCAGTCACAGCGTCGTATCGGTCCCTCCGTCCTCCTCCGGCGGGATTACCCTGGCGCTCTCCTTCCAGATCGCGGCGGCACTGGGGCTCGCCCGCGAAGAGTGGCACGGAGCCGGGCACATTCACCTCCTTGCGGAGACCTGGCGCCGGGCCTATGCGGACCGCAATCACCACCTCGGAGATCCGGCGTTCGTGGAGGTTCCCGTCCACGGGCTCGTCGACCCCGGTTATGCCCGTGACCGGGCGCGCACCATCGCCAGGGAGGCGGCGACGCCATCGGCCGAGGTGGGCCCGGGCAATCCCGCCGCAACGGGCGGGCGGCATACGACTCACCTCTCGGTCATTGACCCGGCAGGGGGAGCCGCTTCTCTGACAACGACCCTCAACACCTGGTACGGGAGCAAGCTCACTGTTCCAGGAGCCGGTTTCCTGCTCAACAACGAGATGGATGACTTCACGGTCGAGCCGGGGACCCCGAACTCCTTCGGTCTCGTGCAGGGGGAGGCGAACGCGATCGCTCCGGGGAAGCGGATGCTCTCCATGATGACGCCGACGATCGTCCTGAACCCGTCCGGCGGGCTTCACATGGTCGTGGGAACGCCCGGCGGGGCGACGATCGTTACGACGGTATTCCAGATCATCTCGAACGTGCTCGACCACGGGATGACACTTGCCGAGGCGGTCGTCGCGCCCCGAGTCCATCACCAACACCTTCCTGACCGGATCGCGTACGAGCCGGGCGGTCTCCGCCGCCGTGCGCGGGAGGCCCTTGGCGCCCTCGGCCATCGTCTGCATGAGGAGGAGGAGTCCTGGGGGGACGTACAGGCGATCGCAGTGCTCCCCGATGGGTCGCTTCGTGCGGTGTCGGATCCCCGGAGGGGTGGTACCGCGCTCGGCTTCTAGCTTCGGCGCGCGCGCTCGGCGGCGGGACGCAGTGGAGACGCGGCCGCTCTACTGCAGCAGCCCGTCCCTTGGCTGGGAGCCGGCGTACCTGTCCTCCCGGATCGGTGGTTCGCCCGCGCAAGGCTCAACGGTTGCGGAGACGCCGGAGGAGTTTCCCGTGGATCCCGCCAAAGGCCCCGTTCGAGAGGATCAGAACGACATCGCCGGGTTCGAGTTCCGGGACGAGGCGGTCGAGGATCTCCTCGACGCGCGGGATGTGCGACGCGTGTACACCGTCGTTGCTGATCGAGCGGGCGAGTGCATCCGGGTCGAGTCCGGTCCCCGCGTCGTAACGCTCTGGTCGGAAAAGGCCGGCCACGACGACGCGATCCGCCCCCCCGAGCGCATCGCAGTACTCTTCCTGGAACTCCCGCCGCTGGGCCGTATAGCTCCGCGGCTCGAATACGGCAATGAGCCTACGACCCGGAAAGCGGGCTCGCGCCCCGCCGATGACCGCGGTGACAGCCGTCGGGTGGTGCGCGAAATCGTCGACGACGGTGATCCCTCCGGCCTCGCCGCGCGCCTCCATCCGGCGCTTCACACCCCCAAAGCGGGGGATCGCGGCGCGAACGCGTTCGAGATCGGCGCCGGCGGCCACGGCGCCGGCGATCGCAGCGAGGCAGTTCTCGACGTTGAAGGCGCCGACGAGGGGACTTCGGATCGAGCCTAGGGCGCGGCCGTCGTGGAAGAGGCGGAAGGTCGTCCCTTCCGGACCCTGAACGATCCGCTCAGCCCGCCAGCGGGGGTGCGGCTCCCCGTTCGCGGCTACGCGCGCTGCTCCGACCCCGAATGACTCGACAGGGGCCAGCGACCTCCTGCTGAGACTCCGGACCGCACCCGAACCGTATCCGGCCACGAGTGTCCCGTTCGACGGAATCAGGTTGATGAAGCGGGCGAAAGCGTACCGGTAGGCATCGGGGTCCGGATAGATGTCGGCGTGATCGAACTCCACATTCGTGACGATGGCCGTCCGGGGGCGATAGTGCCACATCTTCGGCCCCTTGTCGAAGTACGCCGTGTCATATTCATCCGCTTCGACGACGAAGTAGTCGGATTCCGCGAGCCGGAAGGAAGTCCCGAAATTCCGGGCGATGCCCCCTACGAGGAAGGAGGGGTTGAGACCGGCGGACTGGAGGATCCAGGCGAGAAGCGATGCGGTAGTCGTCTTCCCGTGCGTGCCTGCCACGGCCAGGACGTGGTGTCCCTCAAGGAACTCCTCGCGCAGGAGACTCGCGGCGGAGGTGTAGCGGAGCCCCTGGTCGAGTGTTGCCTCGAGTTCGGGGTTCCCGCGGCTGACGGCGTTGCCGACCACGACGGTGTCCGGGGTCGGCCGGAGGTTCCCGGGGTCAAAGGCGCGTGCATACGCGATCCCCATTTCGTCCAGCAGCGTGGACATGGGCGGGTATACCCCCTCATCGGAGCCCGTCACTCGGTGATTGCGGGCCCGGAGCAGGCCGGCGAGCGATCCCATTGCGCTCCCGGCAATACCGATAAGGTGGTAATGCACCCGGCCGCTCACGCGAACAGGAAGCGCACGATCCAGACGGCTATGAGCATCGCGGCGAGGTCTGCCGTGAGTCCGACCGCCACGGCGTGGCGCGTCCTCCGGATGTTCACGGCGCCGAAGTAGACGGCGATGACGTAGAAGGTGGTCTCTGTGGAGCCGAACATCGTTGCGGCCATCTTCACGAAGAGGGAGTCCTGTCCGTACTCGTTGATCATGTCCACGACGAGGCCCGCAGACCCCGATCCCGTGAGCGGCCGCATGATCGCCATCGGCAGCACTTCGCCGGGAAAGCCGACGAGGGCGAGAAGCGGGTCGAGACCCGCCACCAGAAAATCCATCGCCCCGCTGGCCCGGAACATCCCGATCGCGAAGAGGATCGCGACAAGGTAGGGAATGATCCGGACGGCCACGCGGAACCCCTCGGTTGCCCCTTCGACGAACTTCTCGTAGACCGGGACCCTCCGGATCAGCCCGTAGAGGGGAAAGCCTACTACGATCACGGGGATCACAAAATATGCGAGCAGGCTGATTAGGCTCCGGATCGCTTCCATCGCCTCAGTCCCCCGTCGTCCCGGCTGGCGTGGCATGTCCGGGGTCAGAGGCCCGGACGCCCGGGAGCCGCCCATATAGCTTCGCCGCCGTGACCGCGATTACTAGCGAGAGTCCGGTCGTGATGATGATCGCGAAGATGAGCTGGTTGATTTGGAGACCCATGAGCGCTAGGAGGAGGACCGGTGGGACGAGCTGCACGCTCGCGGTGTTGATCGCAAGGAGCATCACCATGGGGTTCGTCGCGGTTTCCTTCGACGGGTTGAGAGTCTGGAGTTCCTCCATCGCTCGGATGCCGAAAGGGGTCGCCGCGTTGCCGAGCCCGAAGACATTGGCCGTCAGGTTGAGAGCAATCATCCCGAGAGCCGGATGGTCTTCTGGGACCTCCGGGAAGAGGGGACGGAGGATCGGGCGTACAAAGCGGACGAGCGCGTAGATGATCCCCGCCGCCTCGGCGATCTTGAGGAGCCCGAGGAAGAGCGCAAGGACTCCGATCAGTCCGAGCGAGATTTCTGCTGCGGTCTCCGCGAAGTCTATGGCCGCGGCGCTGATTGCATTCATCCGGACGAATCGGACCCGCTCGAACACGAGTGCGGCTGGCACCGGGACTGCACCGTCCCCCACGCTCCCCGCATCGAAACCGGTCAGCGTCCCCTGGAGCTCGCCCTCACCCGACTGGGAGACCCCGCGGATCGTGGCCAGCGGCTCGGGCAGTGCCCCGGCGCCGGCCAAGCGGAGCTGGCGGCCAGCCTCACTCGAGAGAAGGGCGCCGTCGTATGTCGTGGCGGGCTCGATGTCCGTGCCGTAGAAGGTCCGGTAACCGGCGCCGTCCACGAGGACGCGCACCGGTTGCTCGGACGCGTCCGCGTCGTAGCCCTCCGGGAAGACGACCTCGACAGGAAGTGGTGTCCCGTTCCTGTATGCGTCGGTCGCGAGGTCATGGAGGTCGTAGCCCAGGGCGAAGACGAAGCTCGTGACGACGAGGCCGGCCCAGATGTAGTTCAGCATCGGCGGCGTGCTCTGGACATGGCGCTGGTGCTCCAAGGCCGGGCCGGATCGACGCGGCCCGCCAGGGGAGTGGGGCGACGCCCGGTGGGCCTCTGATACCGAGCTCGACCCCGGAGGTGCCAGCGTGCAGCACCGCGAGTGCCGGGCGGGGATTGCATTCCGGCCGGGCCGGGGTGACAATTCACGTGATGCTCCAGTGGTCAGGCCATTTGCGGACGGCCGTTCGCGTTCCCCATCCGGAGGGATTTTGGCGGGTTCCTGTTTCCGAGGGCCGGTGGGTGGCCTCCCCTACCGCCACCCGCGACTTGCCGGGGAGCTCTCCGGGTCCTTGGAAGCGGTCACGCGAAGAGAAACGCCGCGCCTGTGGGCGTTCGGAATTGGGCTCCTTCTGCTCGCCCTCCTCCCCGCTGCCGGAGTCTCCCAGGACCCCTCGGAGGCCTCCGAAGCCACCCAGGATCCGATCCCGGCTCCACTGACTCCCGTGCCGCGGGTCTTCTTCGATTGCCGTGGCCCCCGCTGCAATAGCACCTACTACCGGACGGAGATCGACTGGGTCGCGTGGATCCGCGAGCCGCGGGATGCACACGTCCACGTGATCATGACAAGCCAGCAGACTGGCGTCGGCGGCCGCGAGTTCGTTCTCGACTTCATCGGAAACGGGACCTACCAGGATTACGAGGTCCGGAGTCTCTACCAAGCCCTTCCCACGGATACCGAACGGGAGGAACTCGACGGCGTTGCGCTCGCGCTGGGCCTCGGGCTCGCCCAGTTCGCGACGCAGGCCGGTTTCCGGGATCTCGTCGGTCTGACCGGTCTTGCCCGCGTGGACGAGGTAAGCGCGAATCTGGATGCGCCACCCGAAGGACTGCTGTCGCCCGACGAGGTCCAAGATCCCTGGAACCTGTGGGTCTTCCGGATCAACGCGAACGGGAACATGGACAGTGAGTCGGCGCAGCAGAGCATACGGCTGCGGGCCGGGATGCGCGCCTCTCGCGTCACGCCGATCTGGAATCAGCGCTACAACTTCAACTACACGTTCCGCGAGCGCAGATTCGATCTTTCCGATGGCTCCACCTTCCAGGACGACCGGTTCGATTGGAACGTATCCTCGCGCGTCGTCTACGCCCTCGCCGAGAGCTGGTCGATCGGATTCACGGGGAATTTCGGCCGCAACACGAGCCGTAACCAGAGGGCGTGGGGACAGTGGAACCCCGCGATCGAGTACAGCTTCTTTCCCTACGAGGAGGCGACCCGACGTGCCCTGACGGCCTTCTACCAGGTGGGACCCGTATATCGGGACTATTTCGAGGAAACGGTGTTCAACGAGACCGAGGAGATTCGCTTCGAACAGCAGATTACCTTCGAGTTCTCGCAACGGCAGACTTGGGGTGATGCGTCGATCCGGGTCCAGGGATCCACCTATCTCCACGACACTGGGCTCAACAACATCTCGACCCGCGGAAACCTCGGTTTTCGGATCGCCAGGGGGCTGGAACTCGATGTCGGGGCCTCCTATTCGAGAGTGCGTGACCAGATCTTCCTCTCCGGGGCCGGACTGTCAGACGAGGAAAGGCTCCTCGAACTGCAGCAGCAGGCCACGGACTACGAGGCATCTCTGCGGTTCGGTTTCACCTACCAGTTCGGTTCGATCTTCAACAACGTCGTGAACAACCGCTTCCCGGGGGGAGGCGGAGGCGGAGGCGGCTTCTTCTAGCAATCCCCGCGTCGGGGGCGGCCGGGCCTTGGTCCGGGTCGCCCGTCAGCCGGCGCACGGGCCGGAGCACTGCCCTTCGGGTCCGGCCTTGGTCCCTCCGGCGCTCCCCGGCCCCGCCAGCTCGCCCAAAGCGGCTGCGGGCGTGGTGGGCTAGTGCCCTTGCCTCGCGGCTCCGGACCGGGATGATCTCCCTTTCTGGGTGCCCGGCGTCACGGTAGATTCACGCGAGTGCCTGCTGGCACGGCGCTCGCGTGGCGTCAGCGCGCGGCCAAGCCGGGCACCGGGCAGTTCCGGCCGTGTCGCGAAACCGGGGGGACCCCGGGCGGCGGCGAACGTCGGAAGTCACCTATCCGGGGAGGGCTCCTAGGTGAAATCCAGAGGGGAAGCGCTTCGCGACTACATCGTTCGGCGCCTCCTCCTCATGGTACCGACATTCCTCGGTATCACCTTCGTCACCTTCACGCTCTGCCAGTTCGTGCCCGGGGGCCAGATCGATCAGCTCAGGATGCAGCTGGCGGGTGCAGCGGCGGGAGGTGAGCTCGGCGGCGGCGCTGGCGCTCCAGTGCAGCTCGACATTCCCGAAGAGCAGCTGGCCCGCCTCTCCGAGTACTACGGCTTCGACGACCCGCTTCCGGTGGCCTACGCCTCGTGGCTCTGGGATGTCATCCGTCTGGACTTTGGTGAGTCCTTCCGTTACAGCGAGCCGGTGCTCCGGGTGATTGCGGACCGGCTCCCCGTCTCGATCTACTACGGACTCATCACCGCGTTCTTCACCTACGGGATCTGTATTCCGCTGGGGATCCTCAAGGCCATCAGGCACCGTACCAGGGTCGACAACATGACTTCGGTCGTGATCTTCATCGGCTACGCGATTCCCGGTTTTGCACTCGGCGCCGTGCTCAGCAACCTTTTTGCAGTCCGCTACGGCATCTTTCCGCTCGGCGGGTTCCGCTCGGTGGGTTCCGAGGAACTCGGTGTCGTGGCGCAGCTCGGCGACATCGTGTGGCACTCGGTCCTTCCCCTGATCGCTTACCTCGTCGGGTCGTTTGCGATCATGACCATGCTCATGAAGAACAGCCTCATCGAGAACATGAGTGCCGACTACGTGAAGACCGCTCTTGCCAAGGGGCTCAGCTGGCGGCGGACGGTCTTCGTCCATGCGCTCCGCAACTCGCTGATCCCGATGGCGACGAGTGTGGGGTCGCTTCTCGGCATCTTTCTCACGGGAAGCTTCCTTATCGAGCGCGTGTTCAACATCCAGGGCGTGGGGCTCCTCTCCTTCGAAGCGATCCAAGCCCGGGATTTCCCAGTCGTGCTGGGATTCCTCGTGATCTCAAGCGTGCTCCTCATGGCCGGCAATCTCATCTCCGACCTAGCGGTTGCGTTCGTCGACCCCCGGGTCAGGTTCGAGTAGACCGCGCCGTGCCGGAAGGCTGACTCCATGAAGTGGATCAGGCTCGACCCGATCACGCGAAAACGCTTCGAGCGGTTCCGCAGGATCAAGCGCGGCTACTACTCGTTCATCGTGCTGGTCGTCGCGGTCGTCCTCTCGGTCTTCTTGCCCTACTTGGCCGAGAGTCGCGCGCTCCTCGTCTGGTATGAGGGCCGCCTTTATTTCCCCACCTTCGAATACCTCCCCATGGAGACCTTCAGCCAGGAGCCGCCGCCGGCATGGGGAATGGCGGACGTGGAAACCGAGTATTTCCGGCTGCAGCGCGAATGGAGGCTCGAGCGGGAGCTCTACGAACGCGAGATCCCTGGTGCCGGCGGCGATCCGGGCGCGCTGGCGGTGCTCGACGAGAGGTATCCAAACCGGGGCCACTACGTCATCATGCCGCCGATACCCTGGAATCCGTTCCAGAACGACTTCTGGTACAATGAGATCCTGAATGAGATACAGGATCTGATGGATGCGGGAGACATGCTCGGTGCGGCGCAGCTCGCGCGGCGCGACCGGCTTGTCCAGCTCGCCGACGCGATCGAGAGCGGCGGTATCAAGCTGATGATGATGAACCCTGAGCTCTCCCCTACCGGGGACCTCCTCGGGCTGACCCGGACTGGAGCGATGCCTTCGCTCGCCGGCCTCGGTGTCGTGCCGCCCACACCGCCCGACTTCATGCGGAGGCACTATCTGGGAACCGATTCCCAGGGGAGGGATGTGGCGTCGAGGTTACTCTACGGATTCCGGATCTCGGTCTTCTTCGCGCTCTTCCTCGTCCTGATCGGCCAAGCAATCGGGACGACCATCGGAAGCCTCCAGGGCTATCTCGGAGGCCGCTTTGACATCCTGAGCCAGCGGCTAATCGAAGTGCTGGTCGCCGTTCCGTTCCTCTACGTGGTCATCATCATGGCTGCGCTCTTCGCGCCGACCTTCTGGATGCTTCTCGGGATCATGGCGTTGTGGCAGTGGATCGCGATCACCTTCTTCATGCGCACCGAGATGTATCGGGAGAAGACCCGGGAGTATTGTCTGGCCGCCCGCTCTTACGGAGCCTCGCACCTCAGGATCATCTTCAGGCACCTGTTGCCGAACTGCCTGACCCCACTTGTGACCTTCACCCCGTTCGCGGTCGTCGGGGCGATCTTTGCGCTGACGGGGCTGGACTACCTGGGCTACGGGCTTCCCGCTCCCACGCCGAGCTGGGGTGAGATGATCGACCAGGCGCTTCAACTGGAGAACCGGGACAAGCTCTGGCTGATCCTCGCGCCGTTCGCGGCGCTGACGGCCACGCTGGTGCTCGTCGTCTTCATCGGCGAGTCCGTTCGGGAGGCATTCGACCCGAAGCAGTATGCACGATACGAATAGGACCCGGGGGGACCCGGAGCCCGTGCGCCGCGCAGCACACCCCCGGCGTCGCGCGGGTGAGGATGCCGGGCCGTCCACACCGACACGATAGACCGGGAAGGAGACTCGGATGCAAGGAGACGGTTGGTTTCGCTTCGTGTCCGCAGCAGCGCTAGCCGCGGCGGTCTGGGTCCCGGTAGCCCCCGGGGCCGGTGCGCAGCAGGGTGGTCAGGGCGCCGCCCAGGATACCGGCCCCGCCGAAGGAGCCGTCGTCCTCCCGGAGGGGATCGTCTGGGAGACCAACGACGAGGACCCCCTCATCGGTTCCACTGAGGCGATCCGTGGTGGAACCTTCAACTTCTACATGGGGGCCTATCCGCTCACCTTCCGGCTCATGGGTCCCAACTCCAACGACGCCTTCGCCGGCTGGAACCGGGCCTTCACCATGGCTTTCGGGTTGGTGGGTCGTCACCCCGTCACGGACAACTACATCCCCGTGATGGCGACCCACTGGTCGGTCCAGGAGGACCAGCGGACGATCTATTTCCGGCTGGATCCGGATGCGCGTTTCAGCGATGGCGAACCCATCACCGCGGACGACTACGTCTTCACATGGAGGATGATGCAGTCCGAGCACATCGTGGATCCCTTCTACAATAGCTATGCCCTGCAGTACTACGAGTCCGTGGACAGGATCGACGACTACACCCTCAGGATCGTCGGCACGCGTCCCAGCTGGCGAGCGATCCCTGACTACGCTGGCCTCTGGCCGACCCCCTCGCACGCTGTCGTGCTCGACGAGGACTGGGTGTCACGGACCACGAACGAGTACCAGATCGCGGTTGGACCCTACGTCGTGTCGGAGGTGGTCCGGGGCGAATCCGTCACATTCGAGCGGATCGACGACTGGTGGGGGGAGGGGAAACGGTACTTCATCGGCCAGTACAACTTCGACCGGATCCATCTCCGCGTGATCCCGATCGAGCGGGCCTTGGACTACCTGCGGCTTGGGGAGCTGGACATGATCCTCGAGAACACCGCACGTACTTGGAACGAGGAGTACACATTCGAGGCCGTGCGCAACGGGTGGCTCCGCCGGGCCAGGGTCTTCGTGGACATGCCTTCGGGGGTGTACGGGCTCCACATGAACCTGGAGGCCCCGATCTTCCGGAACAGGGATTTCCGCAAGGCGATGCAGCACCTCTTCAACTTCGAGCGCCTCAACCGGAACCTGATGTTCAACGAGTACTTCCGGCAGATCTCGTTCTTCGAGGGCACCGAGTATGCCAACACGAACCTTGAGCCCTACGGGTTCGATCCGATCATCGCACGCGAATACCTCGAGCGGGCAGGCTACCACCGTCCGGACGAGATCCGGAGTCAGAGCTTCCTCGGAAGCCTCTGGAGCACTGCGAAAGGACTGGTTGCGACGCGGTCCGACACCGACGACATCCTCGTGAACGAGAGGGGAGAAAAGGCCAGCTTCACGGTGGTCTACGGATCGCCCGGGCTCAGCCGCCACCTGACTGTCATGCAGCAGGAATACCGGCGGGCGGGGATCGATATGAGGCTTCAGCTCTTGGAGCCGGGCACGGCATTCGAGCGGGGTCTCGAGCGAAAATACGAGATGACGGTGACCGCGCGGACGGCCAGCTTTTACCCCGTGCCGAGGCAGTATCTGCACACCGAGTTCCAGGCCGCGACGAACAACAACAACATCTGGGGATTCGGGACAGCGGAGGTGGACGAGCTCATCCGAGTCTACGAGGAGGATCTGGACTTCGAGGACCGGCTCGCCGCGGTGCGCCGGATCGACGACATCGTACACGAAGAGGCCTTCTACATTCCCTTCTGGATGGCGCCCTACGTGCGGGTCGTCCACTGGGACTACCTGGTGTTCCCCGAGTTCTACCTCCCGCGCCGCACGCAGACTATCACCGACTGGATGGTGTACTGGATCGATCCCGAGCGGCGGGCACGACTGGAGGAGGCGATGGGGCGGGGGGAAGCGCTCGAGCGGGATGAGGACATCGACAAGGACTACTACGGCATTCGCGAGCGCTTGGGTCTGTGAGGCGGCCAGGCTCGCGGAGGAGCCGCGGTAGAGGGACGGACGCGCCGCGGACCGGACGCGGCGGTGTGTCTGGAACGGCAGTGGGCGCGATGGCCCGCGCGAACCGTGTTTCTGGCGCGGAACCCGCAGAAGCGCCACTCCTCTGCGTGCAGGACCTCGAGGTGGCGTTCGAGACCGAGGACGGGTTGCTTCATGCGGTCGACGGGGTCTCGTTCCAGGTCGCCGCGGGCCGGACGCTTGGCCTCGTCGGTGAGTCCGGCTGCGGCAAGAGCGTCAGCGCCGCAGCTATCCTGAGGCTCGTGCCAAGCCCACCCGGAAGGATCTTGGGCGGCGAGGTCCTTTTTCGCGGCACCGACATGCTGAAACTCCCGATCGGGCAGCTGCGAGGCATCCGCGGCAACGAGATCTCGATGGTCTTCCAAGACCCCATGACCTCGCTCAATCCGGTCTTCAGCGTCGAGAAGCAGATGGGCGAGGTGCTGAAACTCCGGTTCGGGGTGGATGGGGACGAGGCCCGCGCCAAGGCCGTCGAGATGCTCGGGATGGTCGGTATCGCCGAACCCGAGTCGCGCATCTCGTCCTATCCGCACGAACTCTCGGGTGGGATGAAGCAGCGGGTCATGATCGCGATGGCCCTGCTCTGTGAACCGGCACTCCTGATCGCGGACGAGCCCACGACGGCGCTCGACGTCACGATCCAGGCGCAGATCCTCCACCTTATCCGGGAACTCCAGGAACGGACCGGGGCTGCGGTGATCTTCATCACGCACGACATGGGCGTGATCGCCGAGGTCTGCGACGAGGTCGCGGTCATGTACGCGGGACGGGTCGTCGAGCAGGCGGACGTCGTCGAGATCTTCGCACGGAGCCGCCACCCCTACACGCGTGGGCTGCTGGACAGCATTCCACGGAAGGGGGTTGAAAGGAAGGGGGAGCTTCCGACGATCGAGGGGCTTGTGCCCTCCCTCCTCGCCCCTCCGCCCGGATGCCGATTCGCCGACCGTTGCCTCAGGCGCGCGGGGCTCGGAGAGGCGGAGCGGCGGCGATGCATCGACGAGGATCCCGAATTGCGCGATGTGGAGGGTGGGCTCGTCGCCTGCCATTTCCCGCTCGTCCCGCTCGGCGGGATGGGCGCGTCCTCCGGAGCCGGGGTCCCATGAGTAGCCGGATGCAAGCCAACGGCGGTTCGGCGCCGCTTATCGCCGCCGAGGGCGTGAAGAAGTACTTCCCCGTCCGCGGCGGCGTCTTCGGGGGCAGGGTCGGCGTCGTGCGCGCGGTCGACGGGGTCACGTTCTCGGTCCGCCGCGGCGAGACGCTCGGGCTCGTCGGCGAGTCCGGCTGCGGGAAGTCGACACTAGGCCGGACGCTCAACAGGCTCGAGAAGCCGACGTCGGGGCGCGTCACCTTCGAGGGTAGGGACATCGCGCGCGCCGCCGGGAAGGATCTCCACGCGCTCCGGCGTGACATCCAGATGATCTTCCAGGACCCGTACTCCTCCCTGAACCCCAGGATGACGGTCGGAGAGATCGTGCGCGAGCCCTTGCTGGTGCATCGTGTGGGGACGAAGGCCGAGCAACTCGAGACGGTGCGCGAACTTCTCGAGGTCGTCGGACTCACCGGGGATCTTCTCGGACGCTATCCCCATGAGTTCTCGGGGGGCCAGCGGCAACGGGTCGGTCTTGCCCGCGCGCTGGCGCTGGAGCCGAAACTCGTCATTGCGGACGAGCCCGTTTCCGCGCTGGATGTCTCCGTGCAGAGCCAGGTGCTCAACCTGATGGTCCGGCTCCAGCGCGAGCGGCGGCTAACCTACCTCTTCATCAGCCACGATCTCTCGGTCGTCGAGTACATCAGCGACACGATCGCGATCATGTATCTCGGCCGGATCGTGGAAATCGGACCCTCGGCGGCGATCTTCGGACGTCCGGCGCACCCATACACGCGGGCGCTGATCGAGGCAATCCCGGAGCCGACTCCAGCGAGGCGGCGCGCGGCGCTGCCGCTCGAGGGGGAAGCGCCGAGCCCGATGAGTCCGCCCCCCGGGTGTCGCTTTCACCCGCGGTGCCCCTTCGCGATCCCGGCGTGCAGCGAGACTGCGCCCGTCTTGGATCTGGTTGGTGGCGCGTCGCCGTCGCAGGGAGCCGGCTCCTCGTTGCGAGCCGAACACCGCGCCGCATGCATCCGCGAGGGCGAAATCTAGTCCGGTCGGCCCCTATCCGCTTCCGCCCAGAACCGGCTTTTTCGCCGTGGCGTAGATGCCAGGCATCTGGATTGCCCGGACCCGAGCCTCCCTGAGCCTCCGGTCGAAGTCCGCCCGCACGCGGTCGCCGGTATCGTCATCAAGTTCGAGGGCAATCCGCCGCATCCCGCTCCCCATCACCGCGAGCCACCAGTCCTCGGCTCCCGAGATCGCGAGCTCCCGCGGTTCGAGACGGACCTCTGGGCTCGGGACGCCGGCCCCGCGCAGGAGCGCCCGCACGTAGCCTGGGTTGTCGGTGCGTTCCCAGGAGAACGTGAGGCGGGCGTCGGGCCGTTCGGCCCGGACGGCTTCCTTCCAGATGCCGAACGCAGGCTGAAATGCGCCTTCGCCGAGCGTTGTGATCGCAAGCCGCCCGCCCGGCCTGACGAGTTGCCAGAGGCCCGAGACGAGCGCGGGCATGTCCGGCACGTAGAAGACGCCGAGGACCGAGATGACCGCGTCGAAGCTCGCTACGGGGAAGTCGGCGTGCGCCATGTCTCCCAGCACGGCTTCGACATTGCCGATCCCGAGAGTGACCGCCCGCTCGAGCGTCATCCGGAGCATCTCCGCCGAGGAATCCAGTGCGACGACCCGGCCGCCGGGGCCGACTGCCGCGGCCGCGGCGGCTGTCGATACCCCTGGCCCGCAGGCGATGTCAAGGACGCTCCCGCCCGCCCCGAGTTCGAGCTGCTCGACTGTCCTGAGTGAGAGGAACTTCCAGTACCGCTGTGCCGCCTCGCGGTACTCGAGGGAGGCCGAGTCGTAGCCGCGCGTGTGGCTGCCCGCCTCCAGGCCGCGCCCGCCGCTCATCGGGTCTCGAGTCCCAGCGCACTCCGGTGCTGCTCGTCCCCACGAGCGTTCAGCGTCCAGTAAGCGAGGCGTTCCGTGCCGAGGATCTCCGCCCTCTCCCCCGTAGAGGTCTCCCAGGCGAGCACGCGGCGGGGGGGAACCGTCTCAACATCATAGGTCCGCCAGTAGTCCCCGGTCTCGAGCCGGAATCGGGTCACGGGCTCGCCGTCTCTCGTGGCGTCGATGCGGTCTATCCGCGCCGGGATCGGCTTGATGGACCGGTGGCCCGTTCGCAGGCTCCAGAGTTCCCGCACGAGGAACCCCTCCCACGGCTCACCATCGTGGAAGGGTCCATCGAGCTCCCGCAGCTGGATGAGAAGGGCATCCTCATAGAGCGTGTTCTCGGGGACCCCGATCTCGCGCCGGGTCTCTCCCTCGTCGGCGAAGTACGAGAGCCTGATCGAACGCAGCCGTCCTGCGCCTGGAAGGACGCGGTGGGTCACGCTCCCGCACCACTCCTGCACGTCGAGGTTCAGGCGCACGGGCTGGAAGCGGTCGTCCGTCCACGCATCTACGGGCGAGAACGCGCTCGCCATCACGTTGTAGGGGTAGATGCCGGTGAAGAAGTGCATGCTCCGGATCAGCTTGAGTACCTCGACCCGGTCCGGTGCCTCTGCACTGTCGTCCTTCACCCACGTCCGTCGGTCATGCGGCTCGGTGACGTAGATGAGCGACAACTCGGCATCGCGCGTCTCCCCGTACCGGTCGAGGGTGATGCGGTATCCCGACAGCTCCGCACGCCCGTCGCCCCAGTGGTCCCAGAACCCCGGCGAGGCGGTCTGCCGCGGGCTGTCCGGAAGTCTTGTCAGACTCCCGATGTCTCCGAAGACGGCAGCTTCAGCGGGTGCCGCCGCCTGGCCCGGCCCGCCGCTGGATGCGTCCGCGTCGCGTCCTTCATCCCCGGCGCTGCAGGCGGCAAGGAGGGTGAGAACCAGATGCATGCGCGCCCTCACGCCCGCGAAGCGGCGCTGTTTCACCAGCTGCAGGCCGCCGGAGCAGCGCCTAGAGTCCCTCGGCCTCGAGGATGAAGCCGAGATGCTGTTCCACATGCGCGAGGCCGCCCTCGCCGTCGCCCCACCCGATCTGTCCGTCGCCGTTCAGGTCCGCACCTTCGCGGAGCTGGTTCGCGAGCGTCCGGATGCGTCCGGTCAGCCCTTCCGCCGTGCTGTACTCGGGTGCGGAGTCGACGTCCGCTGCGAGCCCGGCGATCTCCCTCGCCCGCTCCGCCACGGCGCGTGCCGCGGCGGCCACGTGAACGGCGTGCCGCCCGACGGCGTCCGAGGCCCCGTCGGATCCGGCGGCGAGCTCGATGTGCTGGGCGATGCCCTCTGCGGCCGCGATGAGGCCGAATCCCGAGCCCGGCCCCCCCTCCAGCTGGCCCGGATCGACCGCGTGGAGGACATGAGCCGCGTGCGTCTGCATCCACTCGAGATTCGAGGTGTCACGCGACGCCAGGTCGATGTGCTGGAGCGCGACGTCGGCGTCGCCCGATGCGGTCGCGAGAAGCCCGGATCCATCCGGCGTGCGGCCGAACGCCGTGGCCACATGGCCGATGTGCGTGTGGGCGGGACTCTCCTGGAGTGCCACGGCGGGAGCGGCGAAGAGCGCGGCGGTGAGGGCAACCGACGGGACGAGCAGAGCAGCCCTGGTCCTTGTTTCCATCTCGAAGCCTCCTGATTCACTTGAGAGAGCGGGTGTGCGGCACCGATGGAGGGTGTCACACACAAGGTCGCGCCGCCGGGGTCGGGCCGGCAAGATGGCCGACTTCGCGCCACCGCTCCGGCGAGCCCTGCCGGAACCGGGCCCGGGCAAACCGTGGATGGACTCCGGGGTACCGACCACCCTGGGCTCGCGGTAGCTTTGCGGCAGCTTTACTGCCGGTCCCCGGGCGTGTCCGGGGGCGGACCAACGGGAGCGGAGTGCCAGATGATTCAAGGAACGACCGATCACGGGTGGCGTGTCATCGCACGGATCATGGCACGAGCGCTGGCTGGTGCGGCCCTCGTATTGGGCATCGGCGGATGCACGCCGGCCGGGGACGCGGGTCAGGCGGGGGGAGGTGGCGAAGGCGCGGACCGGCTCGAGGCGTGGAGGGGGCCGACGCCCCCCGGCGAATGGACCGGTGCGGTCGATGTGGCGCCCCTCCCGGATGAGGGACGCTTCGCGGCCCTGACGAAGCTGACCCACGGGGGCACGAACGCAGAGGCGTATTTCTCGCCGGAGGGCGACCGGCTGATATTCCAGTCCACCTGGCCGGGGGTCAGCGAATGCGACCAGATGTACACCATGAACCTGGACGGCTCGGACCTCCAGCTTGTCTCGACCGGGACGGGCCGCACCACGTGCGGCTACCACTTCCCCGGTGCGGACCGCATTCTCTTCAGTTCAACGCATCTGGCCGGAGAGCAGTGCCCACCCGCCCCCGACCGGAGCCGCGGGTACGTCTGGGGTCTGTTCGAGTACGATGTCTTCACGCGGGAGCTCGGGAGCGGGGAGATCCGGCAGCTGACCGATGCACCCGGCTACGACGCCGAGGCCACGATCTCGACCGACGGGAGCACGATCGTCTTCACCTCCGTGAGAAGCGGCGATCTCGAGATCTGGACGATGGCGGCCGATGGCAGCGATCCCCGGCAATTGACGAGTGAACTCGGCTACGAGGGCGGGGCTTTCTTCTCGGCGGACGGCACGAAGCTCGTCTACCGGGCCTTTCACCCCGAGACGGAGGAGGAGGTTGCGGACTACCGGGCGCTTCTCGCCCAGAACCTAGTCCGGGGCGGGCGGATGGAACTCTTCGTGATGGATGCCGACGGCTCGAACCGCCGGCAGATCACGCGGAACGGGGCATCGAACTTTGCGCCGTTCTTCCACCCGAACGGCGAGCAGATCATCTTCAGCTCAAACATGGACGATCCCACGGGGAGGGCGTTTCACCTGTACGTGATCAATGTCGACGGTACGGGCCTCGAGAGAATCACCACGGACGGATTCTTCAATAGCTTCCCGATGTTCAGCCCGGACGGGAGCCTGCTGGCCTTCGCCTCCGACCGGGGCGCGCCTGGCCCAGGCGAGATCAATGTCTTCCTGGCCGAGTGGGGCGGGGTGGGGGGCGGAGAATGAGTCCGGCTCGCGTCGTCACGCTCCTCGCCGGGGTCGTGTGGGCGGCACCGGTCGCTGGCCAGCAGCCGGCGGCGCCAGAGCCGCCCGCCGACTGTCCGTCTCCCGCAGGGATCGTCGGGGAGTTCGAGCAACCGATGGCGGCCGTCCGCTACCTCGCCGACGACGCGCTCGAAGGGCGCCTGTCCGGTAGCGACGGAGAGCGGTGCGCCGCAGAGTACATCGCGGCCGAGTTCGCGCGGATCGGACTCGAACCCGGTGGGGACGATGAGGAATACTTCCAGCCGATCGAGCTTCAGAGCGCCGTCACGGCCCACGTGCCCGTCGGGATTGGAAGCAACGTGATCGGGGTGCTCGAGGGAAGCGATCCCGTTCTCCGGTCGCAGGCGATCGTTCTGGGGGCCCATCATGACCATCTCGGACGCGGAGAGGTGTTCGGCTCCCTAGCCAGTCCCGAGGATGGGGACGACGATATCCACAACGGGGCGGACGACAATGCGTCCGGCGTCGGGGTCCTGATTGCCGCCGCTGAAGCCCTCGCGGGCGCCCCACCGGCGCGTTCCGTCGTCTTCGTCACATTCTCGGGCGAAGAGTTCGGCCTGCTCGGATCGGCGCACTACGCGCGCAACCCAGCTGTGCCGCTCGACCGGACCGTCGCCATGCTCAACCTCGACATGGTCGGGCGGCTCGAGGACGACCCCCTGATCGTCAACGGAACCGGAACGGCAGAGGAGTGGGGCGAGATTCTCGATTGGGCTCGGGTCGAGTTCGGGGTGCCGTTCGCGCGCTCACCGAGCGGCTACGGTCCGAGCGATCACACGTCGTTCTACGCCCAAGGGGTGCCGGTCCTCCACTTCTTCACGAACGTCCA
>JAAXGI010000072.1 GCA_012267505.1 Gemmatimonadota bacterium | reverse complement strand
ACCGACAAGGTCGACGCCGAGATCCCCGCGCCGAAGGCGGGCGTTCTCTCACAGATCCTCGTAGCCGAGGGCGAGACCGTCGAGGTCGGCACGGTCATCGCCTACATCGAGAGCAACGGCTCGGCTATCGCGCTCGGCGCGGCGACCGAACCTGCCCTCCCGCAGGACCTTGCACCACCGGCCGCGGCGGAACGCCGCGAGCCGGAGGACGCCCCCGACGCGCTGGCCGCGCGCGACACTGCCCGCCCGGACGATGGAGGCGCACCTGAGCCGGAGCGCGACGGCCGGGCAACGACCGAGACCCGCGCCCGACGCCGCTCGACGCCCCTCGTTCGCCGGATGGCGAGAGAGCACGGAATCGACCTCTCTGCCCTGGAAGGACAGGGCACCGGCCAGGGAGGGCGCGTCACGAAGGACGATCTCCTGCGCCATCTGGAGCGCACCCGCGACCGGGCGACGGCGGTGACTCCGGCGCCGGTGCCGTCACGGGAGCTCCAGGTGACACGCGAGGACCCCGTCGAGATCGCCCCGATCCCAGGGTCCGGGCTCCCGGAAGTCTGGAGAGCCTTCTACGAGCAGGTCGAGCACCCCGAGTTCCCCGTGCGCGAAGGCGATAGGGTCGAACCGATGGGCAAGGTCCGGCGCCTGACAGCCGAGCACATGGTCCTGGCCAAGCGGGTCGCGTCCCACGTCCACTCCTTCATCGAAGTCGACTTCTCGCGCGTGGACCAGCTCCGGCGGGAGAAGCGGGAACGGTGGACGGACCAGGGTCTCAGGGTCAGCTTCACCGCTTTCGTCGCCTGGGCTGTCTCGCGGGCCCTCAGGGAGTTTCCGGTGCTCAACGCGGTTGCGTCGGGCAACAACGTGATCTACCGGGCGAACGTGAATCTCGGGATCGCCGTCGACCTCGACCCGGGTCTCATCGTGCCGGTGATCCGCGACGCGGACGATCTCTCGCTGGCCGGGACCGCCAAGAGAATCGTGGACCTCGCCCGGCGCGCGCGGGACCGGCGCCTCGAACCGCACGAGGTCCAGGGAGCCACCTTCACGATCACGAATCCCGGCGTCCTCGGAACGCTCGCCGGCATGCCCATCATTCCCAAGGGCACGTCCGGGATCCTGGGCACCGGGTCCATCGAGAGGCGCGTGGTGGTGGTGGCGGATCCGGGGACGGGAGCCGACACGGTCGGGATCCGCAGGCGCGCGATCTTCGCCCTGGGCTACGACCACCGGATCGTGGACGGCGCTGACGCCGCCCGCTTCCTGGCGCACCTGAGGGAGCGCCTGGAGGAGTTTCCGGACGACGCATAGCGGGGCCGCTCATGAGCGTGACGGGTTCGGCTGCGAAGAGGACCGGAGCCGCGCCGCACCCTGCGGGCAGGGTGGCTCGAAGGGCCGCCGATACGGCACGGGTGCTCGAGGCACGCTGGGCCGGCGTTCTCCCCTACGCCTCGGCTGAGAGGCTGCAGTCCGGTCTCGTCCACGCGCGCAGGTCCGGCGGGATCCCCGACCAGCTTCTCCTGCTCGAGCACCCGCATGTCATCACACTCGGCTCCGCCTCCGACCGTTCTCATGTACTCGTCGATGCGGCCGAGAGACTCGAACTCGGCCTCGATCTCATCGAGTGCGGCCGCGGGGGCGACGTCACCTACCATGGTCCCGGTCAGCTGGTCGGATATCCGATCCTCGACCTGAAGCCGGACCGCAAGGACATCCACCGCTACCTGCGGGACCTCGAGGAGGTGCTTATCCGGGTGGCCCGCATCTACGGCATCGCTGGGCGGCGCATCCCGGGCGCCACCGGCGTCTGGACGGATACGGGGAAGCTGGGGGCGATCGGAGTCCGCGTCTCGTCCGGATGGATCACCTCCCACGGATTCGCGCTCAACGTCACGACGGACCTGAGCTACTTTGACAGGATCGTTCCCTGCGGGCTCGCGGCCGAACGCGTCACATCTCTCGAGCGGCTGACCGGCGAGATCGTCTCGATGCCGGATGTCGTGCAGAACACCGCCGAAGCGTTCGCCACCGTGTTCGGCGCCGCGCTCCGGTGGGCCGGCGCGCCTGCTGTACCCGACGCGGACCGCAGGGCACCCCGCCGCAAGACGGAACCTCCCCGGAGAGAGGCGGGCACGGGTCCGGCCTGACGGAGATGCCGGCGAACCGGCTGCGACCGGGGGGCGTCCGCGTTTACCCGAACGGGCGGGGCGCAGCGTGTTCGTCGAAGTCCAGGTAACGCCCCGCCTCCGCTCTCTCCCCGGCAAGCCATTCATCGAATCGGGAGGCCGCGAACCCTCCTGATCGGTCCAGCTTCCCGGCGGCCCGCACCGCAAGGTGGTTCGCGTACTCGTTCCGGACATGGCCTGCGTGCCCGCGCACCCAGACCCACTCGATCTCGTGTCGACGGGCCGCCCGATCCAGCTCCTTCCAGAGCTCGAGGTTCTTGATCGGGGGGCCCTTCCGCCTCCACCCGCGCGCCTTCCAGCCGGGAAGCCACTCGGTCATGCCCCGGGTCAGGTACTGGGAGTCGGAGACGAACCGGACCCTGCAGGGACGCGCGAGGGCGCCGAGCGGCCCGATCGCGCTCGAGAGCGCCATCCTGTTGTTTGTCGTGTCAGGATCCGATGTCCAGTAGTCGCGCCGGCGCCAGCTGTCCCCGGTCCAGAATTCCACGAGGGCTGCCGCGCCCCCGGGGTTGGCACGCCCGATGAACTGGTTGCCGAGACACGACTCGTCCGCGTGCACGAGGACCTGGGACCGGGAGACGGCCTCTGAAGCCGGCGGGGAGGAGGATCGGGCCATCACGGACGGGACTGCAGCTCAGGGCCGCGGAGCCGGAACGGGGGTACGGCGAGCGAAGGTAGAGGTCCGGCGCCCAGGAGGGTAGGGCAGTCGTTCAGGGCCCCCGCCTGCCTTGACCGCCCCCCGGGCGGATCTACATTCCGGGCCGGCTGCCGGGCCCACGGCTCGGGGCACAGCGCATCCTCCGGTAGGGGAGAACCATGGGTCCAGGCGCGTACCTCCTGCTCGAGGACGGCCGGCGCTTCGACGGGACCGCCCTTGGCGCGGTGGGCACTGCCTACGGCGAAGTCGTGTTCAACACCGGCATGACCGGATATCAGGAGATCCTTACCGACCCCTCCTACACCGGTCAGCTCGTCGCGATGACGTATCCGCTGATCGGCAATTACGGGGTGAATGGGGAAGACCTCGAGTCACCGACCCCGCAGGTGGCCGGCTTCATCGTGCGGGAGGCAGCACGCTCCTATTCGTCGTGGCGGGCGACGGGTGGACTTCCGGAATACCTGGCCAGGCACGGGATCGTCGCGATCACCGGCGTGGATACGCGAGCGCTCACGCGGCACATCCGCGACCTAGGGTCGATGCGGGGGGCGATCGCCCCCGTATCGGTCGTCGAGGCGGGCCTTCTGGCCCGGGTGCGGGCCCAGCCGCTAATGGAGGGGCTCGACCTCGCTACGGGTGTCTCCACAAACAGCAGCTACGTCGTCCCGGCCGAGGGGGAGGAGCGGTTTCGTGTCCTTTCGTACGACTTCGGGGTCAAGGCCAATTCCCCCCGGATCCTTGCCCAGAACGGCTGCCGGGTCACAGTCATCCCCGCGAGCACGACCCGGTCGGAGATCCTTGCAGCGGCGCCCGACGGCCTCTTCGTCTCGAACGGTCCGGGTGACCCCGCGGCCGTCGAGCAGGCGGCCGATGCCATCCTGGCACTCTCGGGCGAGGGCGTTCCGGTGTTCGGAATCTGCCTCGGCCACCAGCTGATCGCACGGGCGTTCGGCGCTAGGACCTTCAAACTGCCTTTCGGGCACCACGGTGTGAACCATCCCGTCCGGGCGCTCGACCACGATCATGTGGAGATCACGTCGCAGAACCACGGATTCGCCGTGGAGATGGCCGCCGACGGCACGATTCCCGGAGCTCCCGAGCTCCGCGCCACTCATGTGAACCTGTACGACGGGACGCTCGAGGGATTCGAGCACGCGAACGGGCACGTATTCTCGGTCCAGTACCACCCCGAGGCCGCGCCCGGTCCGCACGATTCCCGGTATCTCTTCGAGCACTTTGTGTCCCTCATGGAAGCGCGCGCCAACCGGGGGTGACGCCAGCGCACCACACGTCGCCCGTCCGCAGGGCGCCCCCTGGCAAGGCGGGGTTGCGACCCGATTCAAGCTACGTTACCCTAGCAACTTACGGGATGCCCGAAGCAGATCGGTTCTCCCGGGTTGCCTGGAGAACCTGGCCCGGCGGCCTGGCCCTTGAGCGGGAGGGAGGAATGACGAAGGCTCAGCTTGTGGACCAAGTGGCAAAGCAGATCCGTCCCAAACTGACGAAGCGCGACTGCGCCATGGTCGTCAATGGATTCCTGGAGGCGGTCAAGGATGCGCTCGCGCGGGGCGAACATATCGAGATCCGCGGGTTCGGCACCCTGAAGGTCCGCCAGCGCGGGCCGCGGCAGGCAAGAAATCCCCGTACGGGCGAGGCCGTCACTGTACCGGCCCGCGACGTACCGGTATTCAAGCCGTCCAAGAAGCTCCGCAACCGCGTCGCGGCCCGAAGGAGCGGCGGCGACGCCGCGGCAGGCTAGCGCACGCAGGCCACTTCGCCCAGGCCAGTCACCGCACTTCCGTTTAACGGGCACCCTCTCCCTGGCGTCCAACCCTAGGTGACGACAGGACAGAGTCCGGACGGACCCGACGACGCCGAACTTCTCGCACACGCGCAGCGGGGCGACGAGCGGGCCCTCAACCTCCTCGTTCGGCGGCATCAGGGGGGCGTCTACCGGTTCCTGCTCAACTTCCTCCGTGATGAGGACCAGGCAGCGGATGCGGCGCAGAACACCTTCCTCCGGGCACTCCGGCGACTGGACGGCTTTCGCGGTGATTCATCCTTCCGGACCTGGCTCGTCTCGATAGCGAGGAATGAGGCTCTCAGCCTGTCGCGTACCCGGCGGCGGCGCCGTGAGGAACGGCTCGTCGAGGGCGATCTGGTTTCGGGGCCGGCCGACGCCCCGGACGAAGTTGCGATCCGGTCCGACGAGGTGCGACGCGTCCAGGAGGCGCTCGCGCGGCTCCCCGAGAAGCAGCGGCTGAGCGTGTCGCTCCGGCTCTTCGACCAGTTGAGCTTCCGGGAGATCGGCGCGCTCACGAACTCCACCGAAGGAGCCGCGCGTGTCAACTACCACTACGGGATCGGCAGGTTGCGGGAGTGGCTAGATGAGCATGTCAAACGGTAGAGGGACCCCGGAAGAGGGGAACGGCAGCTCCCTGGTGCCCGTGCCCGGCGAGCCGTCGATCTCGTGCGCGGAGGTCAGGGATCTCCTCCCGTTGCGCGATCCGGCGGACGCCGGATACGCCGGACTCGAGGAGCACCTCGGTGGGTGCCCGGAATGCGCGGCCGAGGCCCGGTTCGTGTACTGGATGCGTGCGCTCCGCCCCGAGCCCCCGGCCGCGATCCTGACCGGCGTCCTCGAACGGGCCCGGGACGAGGCGGCGGCCGGCGGCACGCCGCGGTGGCACCGACGACCGCCGCGCGCTCTGGCGTGGACGCTGGCAGCTGCCGCTGCGGCTGGCCTCGCGCTCGGGATCGGGTTCCTCTCGGACCGCGGCGCCGATCCGGTCTGGCGGATCGCCCTTGATCCGGAACCTGCGATCTGGTACGGCGACGAGTGGGTCGTTGCGGGAGGCCCCGTTCCCGACGCTCTCGCCGACGAGCTCCTGATGGCCCTCCTGGAGGAGATGGACCCATGATCTGGCGTATCGCGGTGACCATGGCGCTCGCGGTATCGGCCGCCCTCTCCCCCATCGTCGCCTCTGCACAGGCTCGCGACCGCGGCCCGTCGCCCACCCGCCAGGAACTCGTGGAGCGTATCCGGGAGCGCTTCGAGAACCGGATGGCGAGGGAGCTTCGGCTCGACGAGGAACAGCGGGAGGTCCTCGGCGAGGTGTTCTCGGTCTTCGCCCGCTCCCGCGCGGAACTCCTCCCCCAGCGGCGTGAGATCGAGAGGCGGATCAGCGACCACCTCGCCGGGCCGGACGGGGCGGACGAAGACGCTCTCGGCCTGCTCGAGGAGATGCGCGCACTCAGGGAGCGCGAAGCAGAGTTGCTCAGGGAAGAGGAGGACCGGCTGCTCGAGGTGCTCACGCCCTCCCAAGTCCTTCGCCTCCAGGCCCTGCGGGACCAGTTCGGCCGCCAGATCCGGCGGCTGCGCGGTGACTCCAGCCCGGGAATCCCGGGAGACAGGCCGTTCCGCGGGCCACGGCCAGGCGCGGGCACTCGCCGCTGACGGCAGCAGCGACCGGACAGCGGGTGGCATCAGGCCGCCGGATCCCTTCCGACGGCGACGCTCCGGGCATCCCCGATACGGGGTTGACCCCTTTCCTGCCGGCGTGACCGGTATGCAGATGACGCCGTCTCCCGGCGGCTGGTCGAGGCGCCTCCACACCCCGAGGCCGGCTGTTTTCAGGATGCTCCCGAAGCGGTCCCGTCCGCCGTTGACACCCCGGAAGGGCCCGGATAGCTTGCGGCGGCCTTGCACTGGGGAGCCACCGGCTGGAGGGGCTGGATGAGGAAAATCACTGTCGTCGGCGCCGGTCACGTCGGGGCGACCGCCGCCCAGCGGCTTGCCGAGATGGAGCTCGCCAGAGAGGTCGTCCTAGTCGACGTCGTGGACGGGATCCCGCAGGGGAAGGGCCTCGACCAGTGGGAGAGCGCGCCGGTAGAGGGCTTCGACACCCGTGTCACCGGGTCGACAGGCTACGACGCGAGCGAAGGATCGGAGATCTTCGTGGTGACGGCGGGCATCGCCAGGAAGCCGGGGATGAGCCGCGACGACCTCCTCAACACGAATGCCGGCATCGTCCGGTCCGTCTCGGCCGAGATCGCCCGCGTCGCGCCGGACGCCATCATTGTCATGGTCTCGAACCCGCTCGACGTCATGTGCTATGTGGCCATGGAGGCGTCGGGCTTTCCGCGCGAGCGGGTGATCGGCATGGCGGGGGTCCTCGACACCGCGAGATTCAGGTCCTTCATCGCACTGGAACTCGATGTGAGCGTCGAGGACATCCAGGCGCTCGTGCTCGGGGGCCATGGGGACACAATGGTGCCGCTCGTCAGCTACGCGACCGTGAGCGGCATCCCCCTGGCGCAGCTGATGCCGAGGGACAGGATCGAGGCGGTCATCGACCGGACCCGCAATGGCGGCGCGGAGATCGTCGGCTACCTCAAGACGGGGAGCGCCTACTATGCCCCGTCCTCCGCCGCGGCGCAGATGGTCGAGGCCATCGTCAAGGACAAGAAGAGGATCCTCCCCTGCGCGGCCTACCTCCGCGGTGAATACAGTCAGGCCGGGATCTTCCTCGGCGTGCCGTGCAAGCTCGGAGCGGGCGGCCTCCAGTCCATCATCGAGGTGGAACTCTCCGACCTGGAGAAGGGCGCGCTCGCGAAGAGCGCCGACGCCGTGCGCGAAACGATGGCCGCGCTCCACTGACGATCCGGGGGACACCGACCACCGCTTCCCAACCCGTGGACGGGCGCCGGCGGCGCTAGATCTTCGGGAGCGTCACGCCCGTCTGTTTCTGGTACTTCCCGCTCCGGTCCGCGTAGGCGACTTCCGGCTCCTCGTCACTCTGGAAGAAGAGCAGCTGCGCGATCCCCTCATCCGCGTAGATCTTGGCCGGAAGCGGAGTGGTGTTGGAAATCTCGAGGGTGAGGAACCCCTCCCAGGTCGGCTCGAGCGGTGTGACGTTCACGATGATGCCACACCGCGCGTAGGTGCTCTTGCCCACGCAGAGGACCATCGTGTCGCGCGGGATCCGGAAGTATTCGACCGTTCTCGCGAGCGCGAAGGAATTCGGCGGGATGATGCAGTCCTCCCCGACAACGTCTACGAAGGACCGCCCGTCGAAGTCCTTCGGGTCGACAACGACGTTGTACACATTCGTGAAGACCTTGAATTCCGACGCGACCCGGATGTCGTAACCGTAGGAGGAGACGCCGTAGGAGATCGTGCCGCTCCGGACCTGGCTCGTCTCGAAGGGCGTGATCATCCCGCGCTCCTCGGCCATACGCCGGATCCATCGGTCGTTTCGGATCGTCATCGCATCCAGGAACCGGAGCCAAGGGGCAGCCTGTTGGGCGAATTCCCGGCCTGGATCGAGCACACTCGGCGGACTCGTGGCCGGGCGGCGGGAGTATAGGCCGATCCGGTGATGCGGGAAAGTCGCGGCCTGCCGCGGACGGGGCCCCGCACCCCGCGGCCGGGTTGAACTTCTTCCCGCGGCCGGGTAGATTCCGCGTGCCGCAAGTGAACGATTTCACAAAGTCCGCCGACGCGTCGACATGGCGTCCAGCTACCTGCCGATCCTGATCCTGCTGGCCGTGTCGGTGCTCAACGCCGTCGGAATGCTCGCGGTCTCCCACGTGCTGAACCCGAGGCGGGCCACCCCCGAGAAGGAGATCCCGTACGAGTCGGGCATCATACCCCTCACTGATACGAGGGGGCGTTTCTCTGTGCACTTCTACATGGTCGCGATCAGCTTCATCATCTTCGACCTAGAGGCTATCTTCCTTATTCCGTGGGCGGTCGAGATGCGGGCCCTCGGATGGGGGGGATTCGTCGCCGTACTCATCTTCACCCTGGTCCTCGTCGTCGGGCTGGTCTACGAGTGGCGAAAGGGCGGACTCGACTGGGAATGAGCAAGAAGACACGTGCGCTCCCGCAGGTATCGGGCGGACTCCTCGGGGCCGGCACGCCGACCTTCCTCACCACGAAGGTCGACTACGTCGTGAACTGGGCGCGGCGCAACTCGCTCTGGCCGATGCCCTTCGGCACCGCATGCTGTGCGATCGAGATGATGGCCTCGGCCGCATCCAACCAGGACCTGGCGCGGTTCGGGATGGAGCGGATGGCCTTCTCGCCCCGCCAGGCCGACGTCCTGATCTGTGCCGGGCGCGTACCCTACAAGCTGGCCCCGGTACTCCGCCGGATCTGGGACCAGATGCCGCAGCCCAAGTGGTGCGTCTCCATGGGAGCGTGCGCCTCCTCGGGCGGCGTCTTCGACGTCTACTCCATGGTGCAGGGGATCGACACCATCATCCCGGTGGACGTCTACGTGCCCGGGTGTCCGCCGAGGCCGGAGGGGCTCATCTACGGCCTCATGATGATTCAGGAAAAAGTGCGCGGCGAGTCGCTGGCGCACCACGCGGAGCACCGCCGCGAGGATCCCGAAGAGGTCGGGCGCCCCCGGGCCGGCGATGCCGAGGTCATGGCCCTCTCCGGCCCCTTCGGCAACTCGACCCTGCAGGAGAGCAGCGGAGGTCTCGTCCCGGACGTAGCGCATCACCCGGCTGACTGAGGGCAGACAGGTGAAGGGGACATCCGTCGGAGCCGCGCTCGAGGTCCCGGAGCACGCCGCCGTCCGGCCGCTCGCCGAACGGTTCCCGGGTGCGTTCCTTCGCCACGAGGTGGCGGCCGGCGACGAGCACGTCGTCTACGTGGATCCTTCGCGGATCCTCGAGGTTCTCGGCTGGCTCAAACGGGACCCGGATCACCACTACGACTACCTCTCGGACCTCACCGCGGTCGATTTCGGCGGTGACCGGCCCCTCCAGGTCGTCTACCAGCTCTTCTCGATTCCGCATCGCCAAGCGCTCAGGGTCAAGGCCGAGCTCCCGCTGTCGGACCTCGTCATCGATTCCGCCGTCCCGCTCTGGGACGCCGCCAACTGGCTCGAGCGCGAGGTCTACGACATGTTCGGCATCACCTTCCGCGGACACCCGGACCTCAGGCGCATCCTGATGCCCGACGACTACGCGGAAGGCCATCCGCTCCGGAAGGACTTTCCGCTACGCGGTCGCTTCTCCAGGGAGGAACAGACCCGTCGGGCCCTCTCCCAGGAACCCGGCGACTACTACATCCCGGCGGAGATCGAGATCGCCGGGAAGGCGAGGCCCGTCCCCTGGCAGGAGACGGGGGAGGAGAGCGGGCCACCCGCCGGAGGAGATCCCCGGCAGTGACGCATCGCACCGTGGAATTCGAGGTCTCGCGCAACCCGGAGCTCGGGTTCGACATGCGCCCGAGCCCGGGCGTGCTCGGGCCCGCCGACCTCCCGGAGCCGGACTTCGACTCGGAGGGGATGCTCATCAATATCGGGCCCCAGCACCCGGCTACTCACGGGGTGCTCCGGCTCGTCCTCGAACTCGACGGCGAGACCGTCGTGCGCTGCATCCCCCACATCGGCTACCTCCACTCCTCCTTCGAGAAGCTCGGCGAGTACCGCGACTGGAACCAGATCGTTCCGCTCACCGACCGCATGGACTACCTCGCACCCCTCATCTACAACTGCGCCTATGTGATGGCCGTCGAGAAGATGATGGGTGTCGAAGTGACGGAGCGCTGCCAGGTCGTTCGCGTCATCTGCATGGAGCTCGACCGGATCTTCTCCCACCTCCTCTGGCTCGGCACCTGGGCCATCGACGTGGGCGCGTTCACGCCCTTTCTCTACGCCTTCCAGGAGCGCGAGAAGGTCTATGAGCTACACGACGCGCTGACAGGAGCCCGGATCACGACCTCGGCCACCCGCGTGGGCGGGATGATGGCCGATCTACCCCCGGGATGGGCCGAGGGGGTGGGGGAATTCGTCGCCGCGCTGCCGAACACGCTCGACGAGATCGAGGCGCTGCTCGCCACGAACGGGATTCACCTCGGGCGCACCCAGGGCGTGGGCGTCATCTCGGGTGGGGAGGCGGTCAACGCCGGGCTTTCCGGCCCGAACCTGCGGGCCTCCGGAGTGCCCTACGACCTCCGCAAGGACCGCCCTTACTACGACTACGAGACATACGACTTCGAGATCCCGGTCGGCGAGCACGGCGACTGCTACGACCGCTACATGGTGCGGATGGAGGAGATGCGCCAGAGCTGCCGGATCCTCGTGCAGGCGCTCGAACGGCTTCCGGACGGTCCGATCAACGTGGACGACCCCAGGATCATCCTTCCGGACAAGACTGACTGCATGAACGACATGGAGTCGATGATCCACCACTTCAAGCTCGTGATCGAGGGTGTCAAGGCGCCCCCCGGCGAATCGTATTTCGCCGTCGAGGGCTCGAAGGGGGAGCTCGGGATGTACGTGGTGAGCGACGGGGGTCCGAAACCGGTCCGCTGGCGGATCCGCCCCCCCTCCTTCATCAACCTGTCGGTGATCCCGAAGCTCGTCGAGGGGAGCCTGCTCGCCGACGTCATCGTGGTGAACGCGAGCCTCGACATCGTGCTCGGCGAGATCGACCGGTGAACGACCCGCATCTGGAGGTGCGGGAGGGCGAGGCACCCTTCCGGAACCCGGGCTGGGCAGGAAACACCGGGGAGTTCGAGCTGACCGAGGCGGACGTCAGGGGGGACGAGTACGTGGGGACCCTCCTCCCCGACGGAGGCCATCCCGGGGCCGCGCCCGCGCTGCCCTACATCCTCGCGGACAAGGATCCCGACGCTCCGCTCTTCGAGGGGCCCTACCGCAAGCGCATCGAGAAGATCCTCTCGCGCTATCCCACGGCACAGGCCGCTCTCATCCCCGTGCTCAACATGGCACACGAGCTCCGCGGGCACATCTCCGACGAGACGATGGCGACCGTCGCCGACACTCTCGGCCTCCCGCACGCGTACGTCCGGGGCGTCACCTCCTTCTACACGATGTACAACAGGCGTCCGGTCGGGCGCTTCCTGATCCAGGTGTGCACGAACATCTCGTGCAACCTCTGCGGGGGGGAGGAGGTGCTCGCAGCCTTTCTCGCGGAGACCGGAACCGAACTCGGCGAGACCTCGCCCGACAACCTCTTCACCGTCACCGAGGTCGAGTGCCTTGCGGCATGCGGATTTCCCGCGGCGGTACAGATCAACTCCCAGTACTTCGAGAACGTCACCGTCGAGGACGTGGCCCCGATCCTCGAGCATCTGAAGGGGAAAGCGGGGTAACATGGCGTACCCCTACACACACGAGAGGGAAGTGCGCATGCTCAGCCGGGGGTGGGGCGACCCCGCGTCGCGCTCCCTCGCCGGCTGGCGCGCGCTCGGCGGCTACGAGGGGCTGGCGCGCGCATTCGAACTCGGCCGCGAGGGCGTTATCGGGGCCGTGAGCGATGCGGGCCTCAGGGGGCGGGGCGGGGCGGGCTTTCCGACCGGCCTCAAGTGGTCGTTCATGCCGAAGGAGAAGGCCGGGCCCCATTACCTCTGCTGCAACGCGGACGAGTCGGAACCCGGCACCTTCAAGGACAGGGAGATCCTCCGCTGGTCGCCCCATCAGCTGATCGAGGGCTGCCTGATCGCCGCGTACGCGATCCGCGCTGACCACGTCTACATCTACTGCCGGGGCGAGTTCTTCGAGACGAACCTCATCCTCGCCCGCGCAGTGGAGGAGGCCTACGGGGCAGGACTCGCGGGCACGGACATCCTCGGATCCGGCACGACGATCGACCTCACCGTCCACCAGGGCGCAGGCGCCTACATCTGCGGGGAAGAGACGGCGCTGATGACTTCCCTCGAGGGCGACAGGGGACTGCCGAGAATGAAGCCGCCGTTCCCGGCAGCCTCGGGTGTGTTCGGGAGGCCCACAACGATCAACAATGTGGAGACCCTCGCCGCCGTGCCCCACATCGTCCGCAACGGGGCAGCGTGGTACCGGCAATGGGGAACCGACAAGAGTCCCGGCACGAAACTCTTCTGCGTGAGCGGGCATGTGAACCGGCCCGGCAATTTCGAGCTTCCCATGGGCTTCCCCATGGAGGAGCTCATCGAGGACGTCTGCGGCGGCATCCCCGAGGGGCGTCGGCTGAAGGCCGTGATCCCCGGCGGCGCCTCGGTTCCCGTCATGGACGCCAGCGAATGCGAGGGCTGCACACTCTGCTACGAGGGCGTCCAGGAGAAGGGATCGATGCTCGGCTGCGCGTCGGTCATCGTGATGGACGAGACGACGAACATCGTCAAGCAGGTGCGGCGGATGGTCGACTTCTTCGCCCACGAGTCGTGCGGCCAGTGCACGCCGTGCCGCGAGGGCACGACGTGGATGGCACGGACGCTCCGGCGGATCGAGGAGGGGCGGGGCAGGGTGGGGGATCTGGATACTCTGGTGGAACTGAGCGAGCAGATGACCGGCACGACGATCTGCGTCCTCTCCGACTCGGCCGCCGCGCCCGTGATCTCCTCGATCGAGAAGTTCCGGGAAGACTACCTGGCCCTGATGCCCGGGGCCGCGTTGGCGGGAGCCTCCTGAGCCGTGGCCGCCCGAACACCCGCTCCGGAGCACGTCCGGCTCAGCATCGACGGCGTCGAGCTCTCCGTCCCGCGCGGGACGATGATCCTCGAGGCGGCCCGGTCCGTCGGAACCCTCGTGCCGCACTACTGCTACCATCCGGGCCTCTCCTCCCCGGCGCAGTGCAGACTCTGTCTCGTCGAGCTCGAGGGGGCTCCGAAGCTGGTTCCCTCCTGCGTGACGGAGGTCCAGGAGGGACAGGTGGTGCACACGGCCAGCGAGCCGGCGCTCCGGATGCGGGAGGGCGTGCTCGAGTTCTACCTGGCCAACCACCCGCTCGACTGCCCCATCTGCGACCAGTCCGGCGAGTGCAAGTTGCAGGACTACGTATTCGCGGAGGGGCGCGCCCGCGGCCGCAGCCGGGAGCCCAAGCGCGTCTTCGGACGCGACGATTTCGGCGGGGATGTCCTCTTCTACGGGGACCGCTGCGTCATGTGCACCCGGTGCGTGCGCTTCATGGACGAAGTTGCCGGCGATCCCCGCCTCACGGTCGTCGAGCGGGGGAACCGCTCCGTCATCGACACTTTCTTCGACGAGGGACTCGACGGCTCACCCTATAGCGGCAACATCATCGACATCTGCCCCGTCGGCGCGCTCGTCTCGAAGGACTTTCTACACCGGGTCCGGGCATGGGACCTCGAGCACACCCCCTCGATCTGCGCAAGCTGCTCGCAGGGCTGCAACATCGAGATCCATACGCGCGACAACGCCGTGCATCGCCTGAGGCCGCGCGAGAACATGGAGGTCAACGGCTTCTGGATGTGCGACTACGGCCGCGGCCGCTACGGCTGGATGAACCGGGTGGACCGCATCGAGGAGCCGGTCTGGGCTCCCGGCGCGGAAGCGGCGGTCCGCGGGTGGGAGGAGGTGACGGCCCTCCTCGGGTCGCGCCTCCGCGGCGCCGCGAGGTCAGGGGAGCCGGCTGCGGCGGTCGCCTCACCCTACGCCTCGAATGAGGAGCTCGCTGCGCTCCATGCCCTCCTCGCCGGTCTCGGTGGCGGTGAGATCCTCTTCCGCTCTCCCGAGGCGGAGAGGGAGATCCCGCTTCCGGGATTTCCGAAGCTCGTCCGGCGGCGTGACCTGACGCCGAACCGGACCGGCGCAGAACGCCTCGGGATGCGCCGCGTGGGATCATCCGCCGGGGAAGGGGGGCTCGAGGAACTCGCGGGCCACCGGGGGACCCTGATCGTCCTGGGCGACGAACTCGGCGACGTGGCGGGAGACTTCGGCGCGCAGGCGTCGCTCTACGTCTACCTCGGGTGGCACCCACCGGACGGCGGCGCCCTGGCCGACGCGATCCTCCCCATCGCGACCTCCGCGGAGACGGAGGGCTCATTCACGAACCACGAGGGGCGGGTCCAGCATTTCCGGGCCGCGCTCGAGGCTCCCGGCTCCGCGCGCCCGGCTTCTCGCGTGCTCGGGACTCTCATCGCCGCACTGGACGGGAACGGGGTCGACATGTCCGGACCGCCGGAAGCGGGGGCGGCGGCCGGAGCGGACGGCGGGGCAGGCGCTCCGTCGGCGAGGGAGCGCTGACGCCGTGCAGGCGCCCGCTCCCCTCGCCGCCCTCGTCTTCGCGCTGATCAAGGTCGTCGCCGTCTTCACCGTCATCCTCCTCGTCGTGGCCTACATGACACTTGCGGAGCGCCGGATATCCGCCTTCATCCAGGACCGTCTCGGCCCGAACCGCGTGGGGCCTTTCGGACTCCTCCAGCCGATCGCCGACGGTATCAAGAACGTGCTCAAGGAGGAGACGCTTCCGGCGAGCGCGGACCGATTCTACTTCATCCTCGCCCCCGCGCTCTCGATCGTTCCCGCACTCGCGACCTTCGCCGTCATCCCCTTCGCCGCCCCGCTTCCCACCCCGTGGGGCGCGGTCGACATGATCGTCGCGGACGTGCCGATCGGGATCCTCTACATCCTCGCCCTCGCCTCGCTCGGGGTGTACGGACTCTTTCTCGCCGGTTGGTCGTCGAACAACAAGTACGCTCTGCTCGGCGGAGTGCGGTCCTCGGCACAGATGATCAGCTACGAGGTCGCGCTCGGCCTCTCGCTCATCCCGGTCCTGATCCTGGCGGGGAACGTCACCCTTACCGAGATCGTCTCGGAGCAGCAGCGGACGGGATTCTGGTTCGTCTTCCCCCTCTCGCTGGCATTCATCCTCTTCGTCATCTCCGCCTTTGCCGAGACGAACCGGCTGCCCTTCGATCTTCCGGAGGCGGAATCGGAGCTCATCACCGGGTATCACACGGAATACTCGGCGATGAAGTTCTCGATGTTCTTCATCGCGGAATACGCGCACATCCTCACCGCCTCGGCCCTGATGGCAACACTCTTTCTCGGCGGATGGAGCATCCCCTTCTGGGAAGGCGACCGGATGTTCTGGTACGAGGGGCAGCTGATCGCGGGCTTCACCGACGCAGGAACTCCGCTCCCGGCTTCGCCGGCGTGGTGGAAGACGGCGCTGACCTTCGCGGCGTTCGCGCTCAAGACATCGTTCTTCGTGCTCCTGTTCATCTGGATCCGGTGGACGCTCCCGAGATTCCGCTACGACCAGGTCATGCATCTCGGCTGGAAGGTGCTCCTGCCCGTGGCGCTCGCCTACGTCGTCCTGGTAGCGGCCACCGTCCTCCTCCTCGACACCCTGGCCATCGGCGGATTCGCCTTCGGAGCGGTCCTCACGGCGGTAAGCGGGCTAGCAACGCTTGCGTTCGTCTTCCTGATCGACAGGGACCGGATCATCACCGGCGCGGCTGCCCCCCTGAGCGCGCGGAGGAGGGGCCGGGGCGGCAACGTCCTGCGTCCCCAGGCTGGCCGCGCGCCCCGGCGCGTCGCGGCCGCCTCGCCCCACACTGGCCTTGAGGGAGGATGATCGGATGGCGATTTCGGTAAAGGTGATGCGGCGCCCCGAGCCGGGGCAGACATCGTATCTCAGGGCGGCACTTAAGGGTATGTCGATCACATTCAAGCATATGATCAGGCCCGGGAAGGTCACCCTCGAGTACCCCGAGGAGCGTCCGGAGCTGTCCCCGCGCTGGCGCGGAACCCACGTCATGGAAACGCACGCCGACGGCCGGCCGAAGTGCGTCGCCTGCGGCCTCTGCCCCACCGTGTGTCCGGCAAACTGCATCCGGCTCGTCGGGGGCGAGGACGACATGGGAAACCGCTACCCGATCGTCTACGAGATCGACGAGTTCCGCTGCATCTTCTGCGGGATGTGCCAGGAGGTATGCCCGGTGGAGGCGATCCATGTGGGCGTCCACTTCGAGAATGCGGAGTACAACAGGGACCGGTTCGTCTATGATCTGGACCGCCTGATGGAGCAGGACCATCCCCCGACGCTCCTCTGGGATCCCTCCGACGAGGCCTCTCAGTGACGCGCATGCGGCAGACGGACGCGATCCGGGACTTCCCGTGACGGAGATCGTCTTCTACGCCCTCGCCGCGATGGCGCTCGGCGGCGCGATCGGCGTTGTGCTCAAGAGCAATCCCGTCGCAAGCCTCCTCTCCATGGTCGGCACACTCGCCAGCATGGCGGGGATCTTCGTTCTGCTGGAGGCTCACTTCCTCGCGGCAATCCAGGTCATGGTCTACGCGGGCGCGATCATGGTCCTCTTCCTCTTCGTGATCATGCTGCTCAATCTCGGTCACGACTACGAGCCGGACCTCAGGCGGGGCATCGGGCAATTTCTGGCATTCGGGGTCGTCGGCACGATTGCGGGGCTCCTCGCCCGCCAGCTGCGGGGAGCGGAGGACAACCCGGTCTACCAGTTTTTTCCGGGCCCGGAGGGAATGGATCGCCTGCTCGCCGAGGAGGGCATCGTCGGAGCCATCGCGAGACCGCTCTTCACCGACTACGTGATCGCGTTCGAACTCGTCGGGCTCCTCCTCCTCGTGGCGCTCGTAGGCGCGGTCGCGCTGGCGAAGCGGAGGGTCTGAGGCCGTGCTCACCGAAGCGCTGGTCCTCGGTGCGCTCCTCTTCGTGATCGGGATGCTCGGGGTGCTCGTGCGCAGGAACGCGATCATCGTGTTCCTCTCGATCGAGCTTCAGCTGAACGCGGTGAACCTCTCCTTCGTGGCCCTCTCCCGCTACCTCGGAATCGAGGGACAGCTGTTTGTCTTCTTCATCATGACGGTGGCCGCCGCCGAAGCCGCCGTCGGCCTCGCGATCATCATATCGATCTTCCGCCACTACGAGTCGGTGAACGTGGAAAACTTCAGCCTCCTCCGGTGGTGACGCGGTGACGGCGTCCGGATTCGCTGCGGGCCCCGCCGCGCAGGCGGTGGCGCCCGGGGGGGGAGAGGCGTTCGAGCCTCTCCTCCCCGGGCTCATCCTCCTCCTCCCGCTGCTCGGCTTCGCGGGCAACGGCATCCTCGCCCTCGCCGCGGCGAGAGGAGGCGCGGCGCGGCTGCGGAGCGGCGAGGCAGGGGCGGGAGGGGAGCCTGAGCGGCGCCTCGTCCACGCCCTCCCTACCTGGCTTGGACCCGGCTCGGTCGCCCTGGCCTTCGTGCTAAGCGCGCTCAACTTCGCGCGGATGGCGGGCGTCGAGCTCCACGACCCCGTGATCCGCCACTACTGGAGCTGGATGGCGACCGGACCGTTCACGGCCGAGGTGGCGCTGCAGCTTGACCAGCTTTCGGTGATCATGAACCTGATCATCACCGGCGTCGGGTCGCTCATCCACCTCTTCAGCGTGGGGTACATGCGGGAGGACCCGGGCTACGCCCGCTATTTCTGCTACCTGAACCTCTTCGTCTTCTTCATGCTCGTCCTCGTGATGGGGGCGGGCTTCCCGCTCATGTTCGTCGGGTGGGAGGGCGTCGGACTCTGCTCGTATCTCCTGATCGGGTTCTGGTTCGAGGACCGCGAGAAGGCCGACGCGGGCAAGAAGGCGTTCATCGTCAACCGGATCGGCGACTTCGGCTTCCTGCTCGGGATCTTCCTCCTCTTCCGACACCTCGGAGCGGTCGACTACGTCGGAGTGTTCGCGGCCGCTCCCGAGGCATTTTCCTACGGGGACCCGGTCGTCACCGCCGTGGCGCTCCTTCTCCTCCTGGGCGCGATCGGGAAGAGCGCGCAGGTGCCGCTCTACGTCTGGCTTCCGGACGCGATGGCCGGGCCGACCCCGGTCTCCGCCCTCATACACGCCGCCACGATGGTCACCGCAGGCGTCTATCTGATCGCGAGGGCCGGCGTGCTCTTCGCGCTCGCGCCGGTGGGATCGGCGGCCGCGGCCACCATCGGCGCGGTGACCGCGCTCTTCTCGGCCACGATCGCGCTCAAGCAGTACGACATCAAGAAGGTCCTGGCGTACTCGACGGTGTCACAGCTCGGCTTCATGTTCATGGCTGTCGGGGCGGGAGCCTACGTCGCAGGGATCTTTCACCTGATGACACACGCCTTCTTCAAGGCGCTCCTCTTCCTCGGCGCCGGCGCGGTCATCCACTCTATGCATCACGCCCTGCACGCGACCCACCGCGAGTGGGACGCCCAGGACATGCGGAATATGGGCGACCTGCGCCGCTACCTCCCGATGACCTGGATCACGATGGGAACGGCGACGCTTGCGATCGCCGGGATCTGGCCCTTCGCCGGATTCTTCTCCAAGGACGAGATCATCTGGTATACGGGGGCGCGGGCCGAGGGCGAATTCGCGGTTCTCTACGCCGCCCTCTGGGCCATCGCCCTCGTGGCAGCCGTTCTCACCGCCGTCTACATGACGCGTCTGATGGTGCTCACCTTCCACGGAAACCAGCGCTTCGGGGAGAGCGAGGCACGCAACCTCCACGAGGAGCCGGTCACGATGACCGTCCCCCTCGCGGTCCTCGCGCTCCTCGCGGTCTTCGGTGGCTGGATCAACGTCCCGCCGGCGGTCCACGACTCCTTCTTCGGGGGCTTCGGGCTGCTTCCCATGTCCGAGTGGCTCCACTACTGGCTCGAGCCCGTGACAGCGGCAGCTGACGGCATCCGCGCCGCGGGGGCCGGCCCCTACAGCGAGTCGGCCCCTCTCGGGGGCGGCGAGGTGCTCTGGGCCGCGGTCGCCACGACGGCGGCCGCCGCGGCCATCCTCCTGACCATGCGTGCCCTCGCCGGCCGCGAGGTGCGGCCGGCGGACGAGTCGAGCCCGCCCGAGGGGGGACTCGCAAGGGTCCTCCACGACAAGTGGTACGTGGACGAGGCCTACGACCGCGTGATCGTGAGACCGGTCGTCGGAGCCTCGCGGTTCGCGTGGCGCTGGATCGACCAGTTCGTCATCGACGGAGCCGTGGATGGGATCGGCGCGCTCGTGCGGGGACTCGGTTGGGCCGGCTCCCTCCTACAGACCGGACAGGTGACCACGTACGCCGTCATCCTCGCCCTCGGGGCACTCACGATCCTCGGCGCCCTGATCCTCTGAGCCGGCCACGATGAGCGCATTCCTGCAGGCGGTCGGGTACCCGAGCTGGGCGCTGCACGCGCTAACCTGGCTTCCGCTGGCTGGCATCGGAGGGATCCTCCTGGCGCCGCGGGCGCGCGCAGGGCACGTCGCCTTCGGATGGAGCGCCTTCCTCCTCGTCCTGAGCCTCGGACTCTGGTGGAGCTTCGATCCTGCCGGCGAGCTCTTCCAGCTCGCGAGCCGGGCGGTCTGGATCGAGCCGTGGGGCGTGGACTATGCCCTCGGGATCGACGGGATCGCGCTCTTCATGGTGCTCCTCTCCACCCTCACGATGCCGCTCGCGATCCTCGCCTCGTTCCGCTACATCCGCCAGCGCGAGAAGAGCTTCTACTCGCTGATGCTCCTCCTCCAGACGGGGATCGTCGGCGTCTTCGTGTCGATGGACCTGCTTCTCTTCTACGTCTTCTTCGAGCTGACTCTCGTGCCGATGTATTTCATCATCGGCATCTGGGGCGGTGAGCGGCGGGTGTACGCGGCGATCAAATTCTTCCTGTACACGGCCTTCGGGTCCCTCCTGATGCTGGTGGGGATCCTCTACCTGTACGCACGCGCGCGCAGCTTCCTCGGGGCTCCGACCTTCTTCCTCCCCGAACTCCTCGGAACCCCGCTCAGCCTCACCGAGCAGCTCCTCCTCTTCGGGGCGTTCGGCACTGCATTCGCCATCAAGGTGCCCCTCTTCCCGCTCCACACATGGCTCCCGGATGCGCACGTGGAGGCTCCGACCCCTGGATCCGTCGTGCTCGCCGCCGTGCTGCTCAAGATAGGCACGTATGGATTCATCCGATTCGCGCTGCCCCTCTTCCCGGACGCGGCGTCGCATTCCTGGGTGACCGGGATCATGCTGACCCTCGGCGTCGTCGGGATCGTCTACGCCGCTTGGGTCGCCGCAGTACAGCCCGACGCGAAGAAGCTCGTGGCGTACACCTCGGTCGCCCATATGGGATTTGTGATCATCGGGATCTTCGCCCTCACGGCGACCGGTCTCCAGGGGGGACTCATGGTGATGATCTCCCACGGCATCTCGACCGGCGCGCTGTTCCTCCTCGTCGGGATGCTGTATGAGCGGCGCCACACCCGGACGATCAGCGACTTCGGCGGTCTCGCGCGCGTTGCGCCGCTGCTTGCGACGGCGTTCGTCATTACCGCCCTCACCTCGATCGGGCTCCCGGGAACAAGCGGGTTCGTAGGGGAGTTCCTCGCGCTCCTCGGCACCTTCGAGCGGCATCCTGGCGCCGGCGCGCTCGCGACGACGGGAGTGATCTTTGCCGCCTACTACATGCTGCCGATGGTCCAGCGCATCCTCTTCAACCGGCTCGACGATCCCGAGAACCGGGCGATGCCTGACCTGAGCCGGCGCGAGGCCGGGATTCTCGCGCCGCTCGTCCTCCTCATGATCCTGCTCGGCGTCTACCCGGGGCCCGTCCTGGAACGGATGGAACCTGCTGTAGAGGCCGTCCTCGAGCATGTGGACGACGGGGGCTCGGCCCTCGCTTCACCGCCCGCCGACAGGGCGCTCCGGGTCGAGCCGGCCCCATGACACTCGACCTGACCGCCGGCGGCGGCATTGTCTGGGCCCTCCTGCCGGAGATCCTCCTCTCGATCTGTGCGATGGCCGTCCTCCTCGCCGGCGTGCCCGGCGGGAAGACGCGCGAGGCCTCCGGCGACCGCGCCGATTCTCTCATGCGGCTTGCGCTCTCGGGCATCATCGGGGCCGCGGCGGCCAACGCCTGGCTCCACGGCGTGAACGTCGTGGGTGACTCCGGGATGATCGCCGTCGACCCGTTCCGGCTCTACGGCAACTGGATCCTCCTTCTCGGTGCGGCGCTCACGCTCCTTATCTCCATCCCGTATATCTCCGAGCAACGGCTGCAGGCGGGAGAGTTCTACAGCCTCGTTCTGCTGGCCACCGCCGGGATGATGGTCATGGTCGGGACGAGGAACCTGATCGTCCTCTTCCTCGCGCTCGAGACGATGTCGATCGCCGCCTACGTCCTCACGGGGTGCAACCGCCGGGACAGGCGTTCGGCGGAGGCGAGCCTCAAGTATTTCATCCTCGGGGCCTTCTCCTCCGCCTTCCTCCTCTACGGGATCGCGCTCGTATGGGGCGCCACGGGGAGCGTCACGCTCCCGGAGGTTGCCGAGACCATCGAGACCGGGGCCGGCTTTGCAGGGCTCCTCCTCGCGGGGATGGGGCTGATCGGCATCGGATTCGCGTTCAAGGTGGCCGCGGTCCCCTTCCACATGTGGGCCCCGGACGTCTACGACGGAGCACCCACCCCTTCGACCGCCTTCATGGCGGTGGCCGTCAAGTCCGCTTCCGTGCTGGCATTCGTGCGGGTCTTCCTCGAGGCTTTCTGGCTCCTCTACGACGCGTGGTATCCGGTCGCGTGGTGGCTCGCAGCGCTCACAATCATCGTCGGGAACCTGATCGCCCTCTCCCAGACGAGCGTGAAGCGGATGCTCGCTTACTCATCTGTCGCCCACGGCGGCTACCTCCTCGTCGGGCTCGCGGCGGCGAACGAGATCTCCACAGCCGCGATCCTCTCCTACCTCCTCATCTACACCCTGATGAACGCCGGCGCGTTCGGGATCGTGATGACGGTCGGAGGACACGCTGAGAACCGGGTCGAGCTCGACGACTTCGCCGGAGCCGGCTGGAGCCGGCCACTTCTCGGGGTCATGTTCACGATCTTCCTCCTCTCGCTCGCCGGTTTCCCGGGCACGGGAGGCTTCATGGCCAAGATCTTCCTCCTCCAGGGAGCAGTCGCCAGCCGCCTCTGGACGCTCGCCCTCCTCTTGGCTCTCGGAACGGTCATCTCGTACTACTACTACCTTCGGGTAGCTTGGTATATGTGGATGAAGCCTCCCGGGAGAGCGGAAGCAACGGAGCAGCCTGCGGCGGCGCTGGCCCTCAGGGCCACCCTCATCGGAGCAACCGCCCTCGTGCTCGTCCTCGGGATCTTTCCCGGTCCGCTCCTGGATGGCGCGATGGCGGCCGCTGACGCGCTCGGCCTCTTCAGCGCCGACGGACTGCTCGGTCTCGCGCCGTAGGCCGATGGAGCCGCCGATCCAGATCTTCCGGCAGTACGACATCCGCGGTATTGTCGGAGAGGATCTCCTGCCTGCTACCGCCCGTGCCGTCGGGCGGGCCTACGGGACAGCTCTCCGGGAGGTGCGCGACGGCGGGGGGGGGAAGCGGCCGGGACCGGTAGCGGTCGGTGCCGATAACCGGCCCTCCTCGCCCGGACTCTGCGACGCCCTGGCGACCGGGCTCACGGAGGCCGGTGTGGACGTCCTCGACCTCGGAACGGTTCCGACACCCGTCACCTATTGGGCGGAATACCGACTTGGGGCGGACGGCGCGATCCAGATTACCGGATCGCACAATCCCCCTGAGTGGAACGGGATCAAAATGACCATGAGCAGACGGCCATACTTCGGGGAAGACATCGCCGTCCTGCGGGAGCGGATTGTCACGGACACGCTTGCCCGGGGGAAGGGCAGGCGCACGCCGGCCGACGTGCTCGACGGCTATGTCGAGGACATCTCGCGGCGATTCCGGACCTCCCGGCCCGTGCGAACCGTCGTGGACGCGGGGAACGGAACGGGCTCCCTTGTAGCCGAGCGGCTCCTCCGGGGGATCGGCGCCGACGTCATCCCCCTCTACTGCGACTCGGACGGCACCTTCCCCAATCACCACCCCGATCCCGCCGTTGAGGAGAACCTCGCCGATCTGGTGCGTGCAGTGCGGGAGGAGGAAGCCGATGTGGGGATCGCATTCGACGGGGACGCGGACCGGATCGGCATCGTCGACGAAACGGGCCGGATCCTTGCGGGAGACCTCCTCCTCCTCCTCCTCGGGCTCGATGTCCTGGCGAGACAGGGCCCGGGTGCGCTGCTCGTCCACGACGTGAAGTGTTCGCAGGCCCTGCCCGAGGCGTTCGAGGCGGGTGGGGGACGGGCTCTCATGTGGAAGACGGGCCACTCCTACATCAAGGAGAAGATGCGGGAGACAGGTGCTGCGATCGGAGGTGAGCTCTCGGGACACATCTGCTTTGCGGACGACTACATCGGGACCGACGACGCACTCTATGCCGCGTGCCGTCTGACCTCACTCCTCGCCGACTCGGATCGGCCCCTCTCCGAGCTGACGGCGAGTTTCCCGCGCTACGCGTCGACGCCGGAGATCCGACTTGCGGTGACCGAAGAGGCCAAGAACAGGGTCGTGGACAGGGCCGCGGCGTACTTTCGAGGCCGGCGGGAGGTGGTGGGTGTAGACGGCGTCCGGATCCTCTTCGGGGACGGGTGGGCGCTTCTGCGCGCATCGAACACCCAGCCCGTTCTCGTCGCCCGCTTCGAGGCTAGGAGCCGGGAACGTCTCCTAGAGATCAGGGACGAGGTGGAGGGGTGGCTCAGGGGGGAGGGGATCAATGTCTGACCGGCTCTTCCGATCGCTTAGGGGCGGACGCCTCGTTCTCGCCGGCTTCCTGGCCCTCCTTCTCCTCCTGCTGATCGGCCGGTGGGGCGTCGCCCTGTATGTGGATTTCCTCTGGTTCTCGGGCCAGTCGCTCACCGAAGTCTACCTCCGGCAGCTTCTCTGGGAGTGGGGGGCGCGGGCGATCGTCGGGACGCTGACGGCGCTTCTTGTCTGGATCAACCTCCGGGTGGTCGCCCGAACGTTCTCGGGTCTCCAGCTCAAGCGCCGGTTCGGCGATCTCGTGATCCAGGAGAAGCTTCCTCAGAGCTACGTCCGCGCCACGATCCTGTTCGGCTGCCTCTTTTCCGGATTCTGGTTCGCGACCTCCGTGCCGGAGGGCACGGGATTGGGCGCGATGCTCCTCGTCCACGCGGAGCCGTGGGGGACGGCGGATCCGATCCTCGGGCGGGACATCGCGTTCTACATGTTCGCGCTCCCGGTGCTCCAGGGCGCGAGCACCCTCGCCATGATCCTTGCAGTTTTCCTTGGCGTCATCTCGACGGCGGGCTATGCAGCGACGGGCTCGATCCACTGGGCCGGCAACCGACTCTCGGTCGCGCGCACTCCCAGGCTGCACCTCGGCGTACTTGTGGGCGTGTTCATCGTCCTCGTCGGGCTCCGGTTCTACCTCGCACCCTACGGCCTCCTGCTGGACGGGAGATCGGGTGTGCAGGGGATCTTCGGTTTCGCAGACCACCAGGCGAGGATCCCCGCCCTCCAGATCATGGGCTTTCTCGCGATGGTCACGGCCGGCGCCGTCTTCTGGAGCCTGTACCGCGAGCGGCTCCTCCCGGCGGCCGCAGGTGGAGCGGTCCTGATCCTAGGGTCCCTCGGGCTGGTCCAGGTCTATCCGTCGCTCATCCAGCGATTCCAGGTTCAGCCCAACGAGCTCGAGCGTGAAGCGCCCTACATCGACTATGCGGTCGAGAGCACGCGCGCCGGCTTCGGTCTCGATGCGATGCGGCGGACCTCCCTCGACTACGAGTCCCCGGCCGAGGAAGACTGGGAACGGGTCGCCGAACGGCTGGAACGCCTCCCGGTCTGGACCGAGGCGACCCTCCTTGCAACCTTCCGCCAGCTCGAGGCGCGCTTCCAGTACTACGACTTCCATCAGGTCGCCTTCGACCGCTACGCCGACGCCGAAAGCTTCGAGCCGGTGGCGGTGTCGGTCAGGGAGGTCGACCCGACGGGAATCCCCGATCCCAACTGGCAGAACCTCCACATCCGGGAGCGCTACATCTCCGGGATGGGAGCCGTCGCGGGGCAGCTTCACCGCCGCAGCACGGAAGGCCGCCTCCCCATGTTCCTCACGGCGATCCCGCCCGAGTACCGGCCGGGCCCTGGGGTTCCCGACGATCTCGAGCTGACCCGTCCGTCCGTCTTCGTGGGGAGCAGCCCCCAACTCTGGGCCGTCGTCAACCCGACCGAAGAGACCTTCGTCGCGCCGGACGGGTCACCCGGTGTAGCCGGCATCGACTATCCCGCCGGGATCGAGATGGGCTCGATCTTCCGGACGATCGCGCTCGCATGGCGCTTCCAGGACGCGAACCTCCTCTTTTCCTCCGAGGTGGATGCGGACAGCCGCCTCGTATTCCGTCGCCAGGTGGGAGAACGGGTCCAGGCGCTGGCACCCTTCCTCTACCTCCCCGAAGCTCCCTATCCGATCATCGCGGAGGGGAGGATCTACTGGGTGCTCGAAGCGTTCACCCTGTCGAACTTCCTGCCGCTCTCGCTCAGCCACCAGATCCCTGGACAGCGCTCGGTCAACTATCTGAGAAACTCTGTCAAGGCGACGGTGGATGCCGTGTCGGGAGAGGTGCGTCTCTACGCCGCGGATCCGGACGATCCGATCCTGGCGGCCTACCGGCGCGGATTCCCGTCGCTGTTCCGCGACCTGACCGAGCTACCGGAGCCTGTCGGGGACCATCTCCGCTACTCGCGCTACCTCCTCGAGGCCCAGACCGCGGTCCTGACCCGCTTCCACCAGGACGATCCACCGGTCTTCCATGGCCAGCAGGACCGCTGGGCCCTGGCACGCGAGTTCTCCGTGACCGCCCAGTCACCGGCAGGAGGAGCAGGCGGCTTCCAAGGGGTCCCATACCGGCCCGAGTATGCGCTCCTGACGCTCCCGGGGGAGAGTCAGGAGTCGTACGCGCTCTCCACCCTCTTCGTGCCCCAGGGCCGGGAAAACCTCGCGTCCTTCCTCGCCGCCACATGGAGCCCCGAGGATGGTCCCGAGCTCCGCCTCTGGGATGCGCCCGTCGAGGAACAGATCCGGGGGCCCAGCCAGATCGAGGCGATGGTCGAGCAGGATCCCGAGATCTCCCAGCAATTTTCCCTCTGGCGGCAGGGCGGAAGCCAGGTATGGACCGGCCATCTCCACCTCGTGCCGGTCGGGAACACCCTCGTGTACATGGAGCCGATCTTCCTCGCTGCGGACGAGAACGCCATTCCCGAGATCCGGCGGTTCGTCGTGAGCGACGGTCAGAGGGTCGTTATGGACCCCACACTGGACGGTGCAGTGGCGGCGCTCGGCACGGCCGAGCGGGTGCCGCTACCCACCCCGGATGCCCTCGCGGAAGCGCTTCCCATGGCGGCTGTCCCGTCCCCGCCGGAACTGGGCCGCCAAGGGTCGGCTGCGGAGGCGGCCCTTCGAGCCCTCGAGGCGGCCGAGGAGCGCCTGCGGGAGGGGGACTGGATCGGCTTCGGAAGTGGACTCGACTCCGTTCGCGCAATCCTGAGCGAAGAGGTGAACCTGGACATCCCGTAGATCGCCCCGGGGCAGCTCTGGAGCTGCAGTTCCCTCCGCGCGGATCCAGCCCGCCTGATCCTTTCGGTCGAATTGGGCGTTCAACGTGCACGCCGACCCGAACGAAGTAGTCTCCGCTAGAGCGGGACGCTCGATGCTCGGTGTGTACGCCGCAATTTGCGAGGGATTGTCTACCCTCCCTCGGTCAAATGGTCACGGCAAACACACGATAGCAGGTCAAATGGGCATGGTGATGCCATTCAGTGCCGCTTCACAGACACCATAAAGGGCATCTGAAAACCCAAACCGCTCACAATTCGCAATAATTGACCGTCCGTGAAAGCGGGTCAGGTCCAATGGTTCGGACCCGATCGTTCACTTGGCGGAACTGAGTGCTACCGGGCACCGCAACCTTGACGATTGCTTCCGGCAGTTGACGTGGTTGTGGAATTGTGCGCTGGGCAAGCGTCGTCAGGCGCGGGACCGCGGCGGCACGTCGGTTCCACTCTACGATGAATACTGGGATCTGACCATCAGGGGAGTGGAGCCAGTTTGCGGTGGGGGGTGCAGGGCAGCACCCTGAAGGGTCTGGACGATGCGTTCGGGGCCATCTTTCGGCGAGTGACGGCGGGCGAGAAACCCGACTATCCGCGCTACCGGACCGAGCAGCGCCGCCGTCGATCAATTGAAATGGGACAAGTTCACGATTATGTTGGCGAAACCGGAGAGAAAGTGAAGTTCTTAGACGCGGAGGAGTGGCGGACCCCGGGGGTCAGGGTCGAGAGGCACGAGAAAGTGCCGGACGTGATGTTGAATTACGGCAACCGCCACGGTAAGCTGACCGATCAGTTCGGTGGGGCGCACACTGGAATCGTCTACAATCGCCGCCTTTCCGGATCGAACGGCGATGTCGCCGGGTGAGCGATATATCCCGGAAATCGAAGGGTCGCGCAACGACGCACCGAGCCATCTCATCCACTTCGACGCCGAGCGCTTTCTTGATCGCTATGATCTCAGGCAGCGTGTGAAGGGAAGCCGCAGGCGCGGTCGTGTTACGCGAGCGCTGAACACCTGACGCAATCGATGAAGGTCCCCTCTCTCTACGCTCCCGGCTACGAGAAGGCCCGGACCATCGACCCCGAACTCGCAGCCGAGTATGTGACCCAGATGTGGGCCGGCGATCCGCTGGTCGACGCGGTCGACGCCGACCTGAGGAGTCTGGATCGCCGGGAGAGCACGAGGCTGATTCAAGCAGCTTTCGAACAGCGGGATAATGTCCTGCGCGACGCGCCCCGGAGCCTGCAGGACTTCATCCACGAGGTGGCTACCGTGCCCCCGTGGTACGACCGCGCTACGGCCACTCACGGTTGTCGAGTCTTTCTCCGGAACTCGGAACAGTTCCTGGCCGCATTCGCTGCAGGTTCCATCGTGGAGGGCTTTTCCACGAGGATCAGCAAGTCCTTCGCCATCACGGGGCGGATGATCGACGATGGCGTCCGGCGGCTGAAGCAGAACCTGCGGCACCTCCTGGATATCTTCCTTCCGCGCGGCGTGGAGCCATCAGGGGACGGCTGGAAGCTCACACTTCGCATCCGGCTAGTGCACGCACGCGCGCGCGCTAATCGGCGGGTCGGACGAATGGGACCATGACGCATGGGGTTCGCCGGTCAGCGCCGCGCATGTGGCGCTCGCTACGGCCGCCTTTTCGGCTCGGCTGTTACAGTTCGCGGAAATGCTCGGTGCCAGAATCAATAGCGACGAAGACCGTGAGGCGTTCATGGCCGTCTGGACGTACGATGGCTGGGTGATGGGAGTTCCGGACGAACTCATTCGTCATAGCCAGGCGGAGTGGCTCCGGCTGTACGAGGTCGGCAGCATGTGTGAGCCTCCGCCCGACATCGACGCTATAGCCCTTGCCAACTGTATCATCAACAGCGCACCGGTCGTCATCGGCATGACAGAGCCGAGGGAGCGCGCGGATTATGCCCGTTACGCCTATCGCATCTCTAGGGAACTGATAGGAGATGAGAGAGCTGATCAGCTGAACTTCCCGCCCGGGAACCGGTTCCCGACACTGCCATGGTTGCGCGCGCAGGAACATCTCAAGCGCAGGTTGGGGAAGTTCCTCCCTCTGATGCGGACGACGCGCAGGCGGCGGTCCTTTACGCATCTGCTCGGCCTCACCGATCTTGGCGAAGCGGGGATCTCGTACCGTCTGCCGGACCATGTCCGGTCCGATGCGTCGAGCAGATGGTAGCCGTTCTTCTGCCGTGCGAAGAGGGAGTTCGCGGGTTTTCCCACCGATAGAAGCGACCCGCTGACCTCGACCAATGACGACGTTCGCCAGCCCTCCAGGCGTCGGTGCGGCTGGGGCCGAGGATCGCGGCCGAGGCCCCCGGCAGCAGCTGTTTTTCCGTAGCGGTTCCCGCCCGACTATGCCCCAATCCAGATGCCGAGTTTGACACCCATGGATACATGGGTTTCGGTAACTACTTTTATGCCAGATACTTACGAGGACACGCGCAAGACACCCATGTAACTGGGGGTCTCGGCAGGATCAGTCCACCCGGAAAATAGGCGGTGAGGGTGCTATCTCGAGTGCCTTCAGACGCTTAGCCGCGTCCGGACACGGTTCGGTGACCTGCCGGAGCGTCCCGGTGGGCCCCAACAATTTGACAAATTTGATCCCTCCGAGTTCATGGTGGATGTCGCGCCATCTGTCGCCGACCATCTGCACGGCCATCCGCGCGAGGAGGAGCGCAAGGACCGTCAGCGCGATGTGGACCCGGATCCGGCGCTCGACATGGCGATGGATCGGGCGGAGCCCGAGTCCGCTCTTCATATGCCGCCACGCCTGCTCGACCCCGCTGCAGCTGACGGTACCCGACAGCCATGTCATCGGCACCCAGCGTGTCGTCGTTGGTGTGCACCACGAACTTCCTGTCCCGCCGCGCGGCCGCCTTCGCTCCGGCCCGGCTGATCCGGAGCCTCCCGCCACGCGTCAGGCTCAGCTATCGGCCGTAGCGACGAGCGCTGCGCCGTTCGCGCACCTTTCTTGCAGTGCCCACTCCCACCCGCTGACGAGAGCGCCGCCAGCTTCGCCTCCAACGCCGACAACACCCGGCGTGATGCCGGCACCCCCTCCTGGCGTCTCCCGGGTCGTGCCACACGGCACAGCGTTCCCGCCGCTCACCACCTACGAGCACCACCTCCTTGACCAGGAGATTCGGCCCCGCCTCCCGTTTGCGGCCGTTAGAGCTCAGGACCCTCTTGTCAATCTTGCCCCCGGCTGCACCGGCACGCAGACGATGTAGCGGTCGCCTCCACGCGAGAGCGTCCGCGGGTTCTCCTTGGAGACCATCCCGGCATCGTCCATAGGTAGACCGCCTTCTCGATCTCCTCCTTCTCCTCCGCGAGAACATCCATCGCCCGGTGGAGGTGGTGCAGCTCAAGCGCATCGCAGCCCTAGATGTGCACCTCCTCGGTCGACTACCGCTCATGGCACTGGCGCTTCGAGGCCGGTGCCAACGTCCGGTGGGCCACCAGCGCAAAGAGGGCACGGCCGAGCGGGAACCCGTTCTCGCGCTTCGGCCAACTTCCCCAACACCTCGGCGAGCCGGGACCTCTCCCAGAGCTGCTCAAGCACGTAGATGTCGCCGTAGGTCGAGGCGTTGAGAACGCGGACCCCGGGATCGCTCCCGGCAAGCTCCTCCAGAGAACATCGCCTGAGGATGCTATTCGCGAGTCGCCGGAGCCGTTCGACGGCCTTCTCGTCGATGGATTTCGAACGTCGGTGCGGCAGAGGCAAAGCACTGCTACTCCGGTTCGCAGGCACGGAACCGGGAGTGGCGGACCCCGAAGCGATCAGGCCCGGACGTGCCTCCACTCCGTGACCGTGGATTGCACCATGACGAGCGCCGGTATCACCAGCATGAGCAGGGCGGTGGCAATCAGGACGCCGAATCCGACCGAGGCGGCCAACGGCACCAGGTGCTGGGCGTGGGTGCTGGTTTCGAATACCAGCGGAGCGACACCCACAAACGTCGTGATCGACGTCAGCAGGATGGCACGAAACCGGTGCTTCGCTCCGACGATGATCGCTTCCCTGGCCGGGAGTCCGGAGTCTTTGAGGTCGTTGATGAACTTGATCATCATCAGCGAATCGTTGACGACCACGCCGCTCACGCCGATCAACCCGTACATCGACCAGATACCCAAGCTCAGGCCCAGAAGCATGTGCCCGGCCACTGCGCCGATCAGGCCCAGCGGAACCGCGGCCAGAATGATGAGTGGCTGCGAATAGGAACCGAAAGGGATCGCCATGAGCGCATACATGACGATCAGGGCCAGGAAGAGCGACTGGCCGAGGGCGGCATTGGCGTGCTCTTGCTGCTCGCGCTGCCCGCCAAATGTGTATCCGAAGAGGCGGTCCTCGGTCGACAGACGCTCCAGAATGCCGTCCTCGAGGCTTCGGTTGACTTCCTGGCCGGTCACGACCACCGGGTCGACGTCGGCCGTGACCGTAACCGCCCGGCGTCCATCCAACCGATGGATCGTGGCCGCAGACCTCGCGAAGCTGGCTGACGCCACCTGGCCCAGGGGGACCTCGCCCCCGGGTGTGCGCACCAGGTAGTTCTCTACGTCCTCCGCGGAGTTCCGCTCCTCTTCGGGCAGGCGCACATAGACCCCCATATCCTCGCGCCCCCGCTGCACCCTGAGTGCCTCGGCTCCGAAAAAGGCCGACCGAACCTGCGATGCGAAGTCGCCGACTGTCAGATTCAGTGTGCGGGCCGCGGGCTTCAGTTCGAGCTGCAGTTCCCGGAACCCCTCATCGAGGTTGCTTCGAATGTCGAAAACGCCCGCGATACCCGACAGCTCAGCGACGAACTCATTCTCGATCACGGCCAGCCGGGCGGGGTCCGGATGCGACAGATTGAAGTGAACCGGGAGTCCGAGCGTGATCAGGTTCGAGGAAATCGACAGGGACCTCACGTCCGGAAGGGTCCCGACCTCTTCCCGCCAGAGCTGCTCGAAGGTGGATGCGGGGATGCCGTGGCGCTGCCAGTCGATGAGCTTGAACTGGACGGCCCCGAGGTGGCCGCGGGCCGCTTCGACGGCGTTGCCCCCCAGGGGGTCGAAGAGTGCCGCCGGCTGTCCCACCGTTACGGCGACACCGACCTCCAGCGGGTCGGCATCCCGGTCGCGCTCGAGGGCGATCCGTGCGAGTGCACGATGCCCGGCAGCCTCCAGCTGCGCCGCGACGGCAGATGTTCGTTCTCCCGCCGTTCCGACCGGCAGCTCCAGATTCGCGGAAACGACTTCACCCGCGATCGGAGTGAGGAACTGATTGGGAACGACGCCAGCCCCGACAATGCCCATCGTCAGCACGAGGAGGCCGGCAGCCGAGGCGAGCACGATGGCAGGCTGGTCGACCGACAGGCGCAATCCTCGGTCGAGGGGGCCGGCCACGACCCGCTTCAGGAGCCGGTCCACACCTCCCCGGATGCGGTCGAGCTGCCGGGACGGCCAGCTCTCCCGGCGCGAGGCATCCGGCGCGGGCAGGTGGGCCAGGTGATTCGGGAGTACGAAGAGCGACTCGACCAGTGAAATCAGGAGGACCGTAATCACCACGATCGGTATGGCACGCCCGAGTCTGCCCTGCGGACCTGGCGCGGGCAGGAGCGCGGCAAATGCCGTGGCCGTGGTGAGGACTGCGAAGACCACCGGCGCGCTCACCCGCCGGGTCCCCTGAATCGCCGCTGCGATTCCGCGCTCGCCGCGCTCTCGTTCCGAGTAGACGCTCTCACCGACGACGATCGCGTCGTCCACGACGATCCCCAACGCGAGGACGAGCGCCATCAGCGAAAACATATTCACCGAGACACCCAGGAGCCCCATGAAGAGGAAGGTGCCGATGAACGAGATAGCCAGCCCTACGGCCACCCAGAGCGCAAGCCGGAGTTCGAGAAACAGGGTGAGGGCCGCCAGCACGAGCGCTAGCCCGAGGAGGGCGTTCTCGATCATCAGGCCGAGTCGTCCCGCAACTTCCACGGAGTCGTCCTTCCAGATTTCGACATCGACACCGGGCGGAAGGCTGGGCAGAACCTCGGCCTGGAGATGTTCCCTGACGGCGGTGGCGATCTCCAGGACCTTCTCGTTCGAGGAGCGGAAGACATCGACGGCCACCGCCCGCCGCCCGTTGTAGCGCAGGCTCAGGTCGGAGTCCGCGAACTCGTCCCGCACGGTTGCGATATCGCGCAGACGGACCGCGGTGCCGTTCAGCCGCGTCAGGACGATGATGTCCTCGAAATCGCCCTGTTCGTAATTCCGCCCGAGCGCACGGACGAGGATCTCCTCTTCGCCCGCGGATATCGTTCCCGCCGACAACTCCGTCGAGCCCTGCCGTACCGCCAGTGCGACATCCTCGAGCGTTAAACCGAGAGCTCTGAGACGCTGTACCGGGACCTCAATGGAGATCTCGTACGGCCGCGCACCGCTGACTTCGGCCAGCGACACCTCCGGAAGAGAAGAGATCCCTTCCTCGATCCCGTAGGCCAGCTCCTTGAGACTGCGCTCCGGGACGTTCCCGTGAACCAGAAGCCGGATGACGTTCTGGCGGCTCGTGACCTCGCGCACCTGAGGTCGCTCCGCCCCCTCAGGGAAGGTGACGATGCGATCGACCTCGGCCTTGACTTCACTGAGCGCCCGGTTGATGTCGGTGCCCGCCCGGAACTGCGCGACGACGGATCCGAAGCTCTCCGATGCGGCTGCTTCCAGTTCGTCGAGACCCTCGACGCCCCGGATCTGCTCCTCGATCGGTCTGACGACCGACTCCTCGATTTCCCCGGGGGTCGCGCCGGGATAGGTGATCAGGACCTGGACGCGGTCCAGAGAGAGGTCCGGAAGGACCTCCTGGACGAGGTTGGTCGCTGCCGCCAGGCCCGCGAGGACCAGGAAGAGCATGAGTACATTGGCCGCCAGCCGGTTTTGCACCATGAACGCGATCGGACCATTGGCGGCTCCGGTCGGCTGGTCCGCCCTGCCCGGGTCACGGGTCATGAACCCGCCCGAGGAAGGGGCCAGCGCCGCCAGGCGGCGGCTCGCCCAGGCAGACACGCGCCGAGAGGGAGCATCAGAGGTCCGGTGTCGTCCTCGGCTTCACGGCGATGTCCGCGCCAAGCCAACTTCGGGTCGCCGTCGCGCTCAGGGCGTGGAGGGCGCGGCGAATCGACCCGCGCACAGGTAGGCATCGTGGGTGTGGTGCTATCGGGATGCCCCGGAAGTGGCTGCCGACGGAAGACGGGGTGCGTGCGAATGTATCGGACGCCCCATGCATGTGCCATGTGCAGCGTCGATGCGACCGCGCACGAGAGTTCTCCCATGGCTGAGGCAAGCGGTCGGTCACGGAGGAGGACGAGAATCCAGTCGGCCAACCGTCATTGTATCGGCATCACCGTAGAGTGCATGGGCGATCGGTGAGCTGGACTGCGGCCCGGTTGGGGCAGCTGCACGGAGCGGAGCCTGCAGCCGGTGGCGCAGCCGGGCCATGCCGAGACCCGGCCGAGGCGGATGCCGGGACGGCCGCGGATGGCGCGCCCGACCCGGACAAGAACCCGTCTGCCGGAGCGCGGCGACTCGTCGTGGACGACAGCGCCACGCCGCTACCGTCACCCCCCCGGTCCAAATCGGCACCGGGTTCATTTTCGTTTCCACCGCGAACACACTCTTAGTGACCCCTCCGCGGAGGCGTTCAGGCACATCTCCCGGCAGAGGCCGACCGCCGCTTCGGCCTCATGCGTCACTGGAGACGACTGCGGGTTGATCGCCCGCAGTCCCGACTTTAGGTTCTTGCGGCCTCTCCCCCCGGGGTTGGTGCCCTCGCCTCTCTTGGGGATTCGCTTTTCCCAGGCGAACCCGCCCGTGCGAGCAGCCCGCTCAGGAGCGGGACATATGCTGCGGCGCCCTCCTTGGACCGTATGGACATTCACGAGTATCAGGCCAAGGAGCTGTTTCGGAGCGCCGGCATTCCTGTGCCACCGGGGGAGGTCGCCCGCACCCCGGCGGAGGCGCGGCGGATCGCGGAAGAGCTTGGCGGCAGAGTCGTCGTCAAGGCGCAGGTGCACATCGGCGGGCGCGGAAAGGCCGGCGGCGTCAGGCTGGCCTCGTCCGCCACGGAAGCGGAATCCCACGCTTCCGACATCCTCGGCATGGACATCAGGGGCCTCACGGTGGGCAAGGTCCTCGTAACCCGGGCGGAGGATATCGCGTCCGAAGCCTATGTGGCGGTCCTGATCGACCGGCGGCGGCAGTCACCGGTCTTCATAGTCTCCCCGGAGGGCGGGGTGGACATCGAGGAGGTCGCGGCTGAGCGCCCCGAGGCAATCCTGAGGCTCCCGGTCGACCCGAGGTACGGGCTGCTGCCCCACCAGGCGTTCCGGCTGGCCGACTTCCTCTACGCGGAGGCAGGCCATGCAAGGCAGGCCGCCCGGATCATGGACCGGCTCTACCGGGTCTTCACGAGCAACTCCTGCTCGCTCGCGGAAATCAACCCTCTCATCGTCACTGTAGCGGGCCAGGTTCGGGCCATTGATGCCAAGGTCAGCCTTGACGACAGCGGGATGAAGCGGCTTCCGGAGCTGGAGGCGCTCCGCGACACTTCGTCGGAGCCGGCCTCGGAGACACGGGCGCGGCAGGCCGGACTCTCCTTCGTCAAGCTGGACGGGGACGTGGGCTGCTGCGTGAATGGCGCGGGGCTTGCGATGGCCACGATGGATCTCGTCAAGTACTACGGGGGCCGCCCGGCGAACTTCCTCGATATCGGCGGCTCCTCGAATCCCGACAAGGTGGTGGCGGCACTCGAGATCATCGCCTCCGATCCTCATGTGAAGGTGATTCTCTTCAATATCTTCGGCGGGATCACCCGTTGCGACGACGTCGCCAAGGGCATCGTTGAGGCCCGTTCCAGGACCGCCATCGCCCCCCCGATCGTGATCCGCCTGAGCGGCACCAACGAAGCGGAAGCCATCGAGATCCTGGGCGAGGCCGGGCTCGCCGCCTACTCTTCGATGGATCAGGTGGTCGAGCGCGCCGTACGGATGGCGGGCTCGGCCTGACCGGCAAACCAACGGGGCTAGCAGGACGCATGGCAGTCTTCGTCGACGACCAGACACGCTTGGTGGTGCAGGGGATCACCGGCCGCGACGGCTCCTTCCACACCCGGCAGATGGCGGAATACGGCACGCGGATTGTCGCGGGCGTGACGCCGGGCAAGGGCGGCGGGAACCTCGACACCGGCGGCACAAGGATCCCCATCTTCAACACGGTTGACCGGGCCGTGGAAGAGACGGGCGCTAACACTTCGGTCATATACGTCCCCCCTCCCTTTGCGGCGGGCGCCATCATGGAGGCGGCCGACGCCGGCATCGGCCTCATCGTCGCCATCACGGAGGGGATCCCTGTTCAGGACATGACCAGGGCTGTTGCGCTCGTCCAGGACAGGGGAAGCCGGCTCGTCGGGCCGAACTGTCCGGGGCTGATCTCGCCCGCGAGCAGAACGAAGGTGGGGATCATCCCCGCGCAGGTCACCGCACCCGGCCCGGTCGGCGTCGTATCCCGTTCCGGCACACTGACGTACGAGGCCGTGAGCCAGCTCACGCGCGCCGGCATCGGCCAGACCACGTGTATCGGGATCGGGGGCGACCCGATCATCGGCACAAACTTCATCGACTGCCTCTCGGCCTTCCGGAGCGATCCCGAGACCGAGGCCGTCGTCATGCTCGGCGAGATCGGAGGGACCGACGAGCAAGAGGCGGCCCGCTGGGTCCGGGAGCACCTCTCGAAGCCGGTCGTCGGCTTCATCGCCGGCCGGACCGCACCTCCAGGGCGCAGAATGGGGCACGCCGGCGCGATCGTGTCGGGATCGGCCGGCACTGCGCGGGAAAAGGTCCGGGCGTTTGAGGAAAACGGCATCCGCGTGGCGAACAGACCGGTTGAGATCACCGATCTCATCAGGGAGGCACTCGGACCCTAGCCATCGGGCGGGGGCAAGGGCGGGACGCGGGGGCCCGGCCGCGGGACGACGGCACAGGCAGCCCGAACGACAGAGGGACGGGGTACGGATGTCCGAGACACTCGCGATCATCAAGCCGGACGCCGTGGCTTCGGGGCGGACGGGCGCGATCCTGGCCCATCTGGAAGGCGCGGGGTTCCGGATCCGCGCACTCCGGATGACACGGCTGAACCGGGCACAGGCGGAGGCCTTCTACGCAGTCCACCGGAAACGCCACTTCTTCCGCTCGCTCGTGTCCTTCATGACGTCCGGGCCGATCATCCCCATCGTCCTCGAGGCCGACGACGCTGTCCCGCGGTTCCGCAAGGCGATCGGTGCAACCGACCCGGCGGAAGCCGCTGCGGGGACCGTTCGCGCGCTCTACGCCGAATCGAGGGAGCGCAACGCGATTCACGGTTCAGACTCGGACGCCAATGCAGCGGCCGAGATCGCCTTCTTCTTCTCCGGAAGCGGGCGGCTCGCGCTCTGAGAGGCGCCCCCCGGCGCCCCGTTTCCGGCCCCGGCCAGAAGGACGTATTGCGGCCGTCAATTGCATTGACACCATGCCCTTTCGCCAATAGTCTACTTGGCTTATATGCCAACGGTGGATCTTAGGGATCTGAGGCGCTCGGGAAGGCTTGAGCTGGATGCGTCCGTGCCGGTGGACGCGCCGCTCTGGAGGGGCACCGGGCTCGCCTTGGGCGCTCCCGTGCGACTCGTGGCCACCGTAACCGGCTCAGCCTCCGGGCAGGTGGCACTCAGCGGTCGGGCGTCGGCCCGGTTCAGCCACGAATGCCGCCGGTGCCTGGCTCCCCTGGAGGCCGCGCTGGAGCAGCCGCTCGAAGTCTTGTGGTGGCCCTGCACTGCGGCGACCGGAGACCCTGGGGAACAGGCAGACGGCGATGTCCGGATTCTCGAGCCGGGCGCCACCGAGATCGACGTGGGAGAGGCGCTTCGGGAGGAACTGGTCCTGGCCGCCCCCTCGTACATGGTCTGCGGCGAAGGGTGTCGCGGGCTCTGCCCCCACTGCGGAACGGACCTGAACGAAGCGATGTGTAACTGCGCGCCCCATGAGCCCGACCCCCGCTGGGACGTCCTGAGGGCGCTCAACCGGAAATGACGAGAGGCACCTGCGATGGCAGTCCCTAAGAAGCGGACATCGAAACAGCGGCAGCGCAAGCGGCGCACCCATTACAAGGCCCGGCCGGTGGCAACACATCCGTGCCCGCGTTGCGGAGACCCGAAGGAATCGCACCGCGTGTGCCGGATGTGCGGGTTCTACAGGGATGAAGTGGTGATCGAGGTGGAGATCGACTAGCATGCCCGCCGAGAGGCGCTCGAGCTTCCCGCCATCGTCCATCCACCTGCCTACCCCGGCTGATCCGGCCCTTCCCGCCGCCGTAGCGGTCCGCTGAGGGAGCCGCCCCCGTGCGTATCGCCCTAGACTGCATGGGCACGGACGGAGCGCCCGCCAGCGAGATCGCCGGGGCATTCCTCACGCTCCAGGAGCAGGCCGACGACCTCACGTTCGTCCTCGTCGGGGACCGGGTACCGATCGAGGAAGCACTACGGGCGGCAGGCAGCTGGAGGCAGGGAGCGGTCGAGGTGGTCCACGCGCCGGAGCGCGTCCTCCCCGAGGACCCGCCGGCCCAGACCGTCCGTCGCCGGCCCAACTCCTCGATCGTCACCGGGATTCGCCTGCAGAAGGAAGGTGAAGTCGACGCCTTCGTCAGCGCCGGTTCGACCGGCGCGGTCATGGCCACCTCGCTCATCCTCCTCAGGCCGTTGCCGGGCGTGGCGAGACCGGCGATCGGCACACTTCTACCCACGGCCGCCGCCCCGACACTCATGCTCGACGCGGGCGCCAACGTGGACTGCAAGCCCCATCATCTCCTTCAGTTCGCTTCCCTCGGTGCCATCTACGCGCAAGACCTCATGGGAGTCGACGCGCCTAGGGTCGGGCTTCTCAATATCGGAGAGGAACCGACGAAGGGAGACGAGCTCTCGCTCGAGGCGTTCGCCCTCCTCAAGCAGAGCAACCTCCACTTCGTCGGCAACGTCGAGGGCCGTGACATCATCCGGGGGGTATGCGACGTACTCGTCTGCGACGGCTTCGTCGGCAATGTCCTCCTAAAGTTCTACGAGTCCGTGGCGGCCTTTACGATCAAGCTGCTCACCCGCGAAACCGAACGGGAGGGCGCGAGGATGGATCTCGAGGAAGTGCTGCGCGTACTCGACTACGCCGAATACGGGGGCGCGCCGCTCCTCGGGGTGAACGGAGTCTCCATCATCTGCCACGGCCACTCGATTCCGCGGGCTATCCACAACGCAATCCGGGTAGCGGCGCAGGCAGTCCGGACGGACATGGTCGGCCACATCGCCCGGGACCTGAGGGGCGAGGTGGACCCTGGGTTTCCCGGCCCGCCGTAGCTGTGTCGCTCGCGCTCCTCTTCCCGGGGCAGGGAGCCCAGCATGTGGGGATGGGACGCGCTCTCGCGACAGAGTTCCGCCCCGCAAGGCAGACCTTCGAGGAAGCTGACGATACTCTGGGCGTGCGACTCACGCGGCTCATGTGGGAGGGCCCGGAGGACGAGCTCGTCCTCACGATGAACGCTCAGCCCGCCATCCTCACCCACTCGATCGCCGTTCTCCGGCTCGCGGAGCGACGCCTCGGTCCCGCCTCGATGGCTGCGGGCCACTCGCTCGGCGAGTATTCGGCGCATGTCGCAGCGGGAACACTCGGATTCGCCGAGGCGCTCAGGACCGTTCGTCTCCGGGGAGAGCTCATGGGAGAGGCCGGACGGTCGAGACCCGGTACGATGTCCGCCGTCCTGGGCCTCGATGACGGGGAGGTGCAGGGGATCTGCGAGGATGCCGCAGCCGAGAGCGGTGCTGTGGTCGTCCCGGCCAATCTCAACGCTCCCGGACAGGTTGCCATCTCGGGAGATGTCGACGGGGTCGCCCGCGCCGAGTCGCTTGCCAGGGAGCGGGGCGCGAGGCGGGTGGTCCGCCTTGTCGTGTCGGGAGCCTTCCACTCGCCGCTGATGCAGGAGGCCGAGGAGGGACTTCGGGCGGAGCTTGAATCGGCCGAGCTCGGTCGACCCCGCTTCCCCGTGTATGCAAATGTCGACGCGGAACCAGTCTGCGACGCGCAAACCGCGAGGAACGCGCTCGTCCGCCAGCTCACCCGGCCCGTCCGGTGGTCCGAATCGGTCCGGGCCATGGTGGCCGCCGGGGCCGGGCGTTTCGTGGAACTCGGACCGGGACGCGTACTCGCCGGGCTCAACCGGAGGAACGCGAGGGGAGTGGCCTGCCACTCGGCCGGTGGGCCCGACGACCTGCGCCGCCTTGGCGCCGCTGTGTAGGCGCCGGGCACGCATGGAGGAGGAAGGAGATGGAACTGGAACACGGAATTGCAGTCGTTACGGGCGGCTCGCGGGGGATCGGTCTCGCGGTGGCCACCGAGCTTGCCAGGGGCGGCGCGAAAGTGGCCCTCCTCGCCCGCGATGGAGTCCGGGCCATGGAGGCCGCCGGCGGCCTGCCGGGTGGCGGCCACCTCGGGTGCTCCTGTGACGTGGCGGACACGGCTGCCGTGGGTGAGGCGGTCCGACACGTAACCGGGGAACTCGGCAGCCCAACGATCCTCGTCAACAACGCCGGGATCACCCGCGACACTATCCTCCTTCGCATGAAGGACGAGACGTGGGATGAAGTCATCGATGTGAACCTCAAGGGAGCGTTCAACATGGCAAGGGCCGTCATTCGGGGTATGCTCAAGCGCCGCGACGGGGTGATCCTGAATATCTCCTCGGTCGTGGGGCTTGTGGGCAACCCGGGGCAGGTCAACTACGCGGCCTCGAAGGCCGGCATCCTTGGGCTTACCAAGAGCCTTGCCCGGGAGGTCGCCTTCCGCGGAATCCGCTGCAACGCGATCGCGCCCGGCTACATCGAGACCGAGATGACAGCGGCTCTCACCGAGAGCCAGACCCAGACGCTCCTGACGCGCATCCCGTTGGGCCGGCTCGGCGTGCCGGATGATGTGGCCAGCCTCGCCCGATTTCTCGCGGGCCCCGCCGCACGCTACATTACCGGGCAGGTCGTCGTCGTGGACGGGGGGATGACGATGTGAGCCCGAGCCCGGCGAGAAGACGTACCGGAGGACCCACTCCAACCAACGAGGCAAGGAATGTCGGAGAGCATCGGCCAGCGCGTGAGGGAAATTGTCGGCAACGAGCTCGGAGTCGAGCCGGAGAAAGTCACGCCCGAGGCGTCCTTCGTCGAGGACCTGGGCGCCGATTCGCTCGACACGGTCGAGCTCGTCATGGCGTTCGAGGAAGAGTTCGGCATCGATATCCCGGATGAGGACGCCGAGCAGATGGCAACGGTCGGAGAAGCGATCCGGTATCTCGAGAGTCACTCCGGTTCATGATCCCCGCGTCGGACACCGCGCGGAACCTCGACCCGCCGCGTGCGGGGGGCGGGAACGGAACGCGTGACGCCACGTAGGGAAAGGAAGGTGGTCGTGACGGGCCTCGGGCTCGTCACGCCCGTGGGCATCGGCCTCGATGCCGCTTGGCCGGCCCTGCTGGCGGGCGCTTCCGGCGGGACACGCGTCTCCCAGTTCAGGATCACACCGGAGTTTCCCTCGCAGATCGCCTGCGAGGTACAGGACTTCGATCCCTCCGGCGTCCTCGACCGGAAGGAAATCCGCCGCTACGACCGTTTCGCCCAATTCGCCATCGTCGCGGCCAGCGAGGCGATGGCGCATGCGGACCTCGAGGGGCCTCCCAGGGGCATCCAGCCCGAGCGGTTCGGCGTCGTCCTCGGAGCCGGGATCGGCGGGATCGCGACCTTCGAGAAGCAGTGCCGCCAGCTCCTCGCGCGCGGACCCGGCCGGGTGAGTCCGTTCTTCGTGCCGATGTTCATCCCGGACATCGCGCCCGGGATCATCGCGATCCGCTACGGGGCCAAGGGGCCGAACTACACGACGGTCTCCGCCTGCGCCTCCTCGGCCCATGCCATCGGCGACGCGCTCCGGATCATCCAGCGCGGGGATGCGGACGTCATCATCGCCGGAGGGAGCGAGGCTGCGGTGACGCCACTCTCGATGGCGGGCTTCGGCTCGATGAAGGCGATGTCGACGAGAAACGACGAGCCCGGCACGGCAAGCCGGCCCTTCGACCGGACAAGGGACGGATTCGTGATGGGGGAGGGCGCGGGGATCCTCATCCTCGAAGCGCGCGAGGTTGCCGAGGCGCGCGGCGCCGAGATCCTCGGGCGCGTCGCTGGGTTCGGGATGTCGGCGGACGCCTATCACATCACCGCCCCGGAGCCGGGGGGTGCCGGTGCCCAAGCCGCAATGCGGCTCGCACTCGCGGATGCGGATGCGGATCCCCAGGAGGTCGACTACATCAACGCGCACGGGACGTCGACGCCGCAGAACGACAAGTCGGAGACCAGCGCGATCCGCGCGGTCCTCGGCGAGGCCGCCGACGCTGCCGTCGTCGGGTCGACGAAATCGATGACAGGACACCTCCTCGGCGCCGCCGGCGCCGTCGAGGCCGTGATCTCCGTCATGGCATGCCGCGAAGGTCGTATTCCGCCGACGATCAACCTCGAGCGGCCGGACCCCGATTGCGACCTCGACTACGCGCCCCTCGTCAGCCGGGAGAAGCCCGTCGGGCTCGCGCTCTCGAACTCCTTCGGGTTCGGGGGGCACAACGTGTGCCTCGCCTTCCGGCCCTAGTCGGCGACCCCCGGGGAGCGGAGTGAGGATCGGGTTCGGCTACGACAGCCACCGCCTCGAGGAAGACCGCCCCTGCATCCTGGGCGGTGTCCTGATCCCCGGCGTGCCCGGTCCAAGCGGGTTTTCCGACGGTGACGCAGTAGCGCACGCGGTGATCGACGCCCTCCTCGGCGCCGCGGCGCTCGGAGACATCGGCTCGCACTTTCCTCCCGGAGATGAACGGTGGCGTGATGCCGACTCGATGGATCTCCTCCGGAGAGCCGTCGCCCGCGTCAGGAGAGCCGGCCACCGGGTCGGCAACGTAGACATCACCGTCGTCTGCGAGTCACCCAAGATCGCCCCGGTGGCGGACGCGATCCGGGAGAGCCTCGGCCAGCGGCTCGGAATCGATCCCGGATCCGTATCCGTGAAGGGGAAGAGCAATGAGGGGATGGGGTGGGAGGGGCGCCGTGAAGGCATCGCGGTTTACGCAGTCGCCCTCCTCCTCGCTCCGTAGTCATGGCCGGGGGGAGCACCTACCGCATCGAGCATTTCCGCGACCACCTGACTTTTGAGCGCGGCCTCTCGGACCGGACCGTCGAGGCATACGACCGGGACGTGCGGCGTCTCGTGCGCTTCCTCGAGGAGCGCGGCCGCGCGCACCCGCGCGCGGTCTCACACCTGGACATCCGCGACTACGTTTACGGGCTGCAAGAGACCGGACTCAAGGCCACCTCGATTCGGAGGTTCATCTCCGCGGCGAGAACCTACTTCCTCTTCCTCCACGAGGAGGGGCAGCTGGATGAGGATCCCACCGAGCGGATCGAGCCGCCGAAGACCGGCCGGAAGCTGCCCGTCTTTCTGGCGCATGACGAGGTCGTGTGCGTCATCGAATCCCCGTCCATCGGCGATCCGGCGTACTGGCGCGACCGCGCGATCCTCGAGCTCCTCTATGCCACCGGGATCCGCGTCTCCGAGCTGATCACGACGAGGATCTCGAGCCTAGATATGGAGGAGGGACTCATCCGGGTCTTCGGGAAGGGATCGCGCCAGCGGATCGTCCCCATGGGCCGTACCGCCGCCGACGTCATCGAGCGCTACCTGACGGAGGTCCGCCCGACCCTAGACCGTGGATTCGGGGGCGGGATCCTCTTTCTGAACCGGAGGGGGCGGCCGCTGTCCCGGATGGCCATCTGGAGCCTTGTCCGGGGCGCGGCCGAGAAATGCGGGATCCGGCCGAAGGTCTCGCCCCACGTGCTGAGGCACACCTTCGCGACACACCTCCTCCAGGGGGGGGCCGACCTCGAGGTGGTGCAGAAACTGCTCGGCCACGCGGACATCTCGACGACCCAGATCTACACGCACGTGGATCGCGAGTACCTCACGCAGGTGCACCGCCGCTGCCACCCGCGCGCGCGGTAGGCTCCGGCTACCCGCCCGGCGGCGGACCCCCGTCCGCAGCGGACCCTGCCTCGACCAACGCGCCCTCCGCAAGCGCCAGCTCGAAGAGGCTCTCCTGGTCCGTAGCCCCGCGGAGGAGGCGGACCGCGGTATCCAGAACGGAGTCACGCTCGGTCTGGACCTCGAGCCCGCGCGCGTTCTGCATGAGCCGCCGGTGGAACACGATCTCGGCCCGCCACCGGAGATACGAGCGGACCTCGTCGGTCAGGCCGTCCTCGGCGAGGCCGGCCTCGGCGAGGGCGCTGAACAATCCGTCCACCGCATCCGCGGGGAAGTCGGCGAGCCCGTCCCCGTCGCCCTGGTCACGGGCCGCCTGCGAGGCCTCGAAGGCGATCTCCTGGATCCGCATCTGGAGGGGAAACTCCAACTCGGCGGCCGCGTTCACGAACGCCTGCTCCGCCGTGGAGAGCGTGTCGCCCGGGATCTCGAGATCGGGAAACACGCCGCCCCCGCCGAGGAGCCTCCGGCCGCCGATCGAGGTGAACTCGGGGATGGAATCGGGCTCGATGACGCGGCCCTCAAGGTCACGCGGCCGGTTGAGGGACCGGCCCTGCGGGGTGAACCACTCCCCTGAGGTGAGCCGGATCAGTCGTCCCTCCGGAAGAGGGATCACACTCTGCACCGTTCCCTTTCCGAAGGTCCGCTCCCCGATCACGAGTGCACGGTCGTGGTCCTGAAGTGCACCTGCGACGATCTCCGAGGCGGAGGCCGATTGGCGGTCCACGAGCACGATGATGGGAAGCTCCTCCTCGATGCGCGGCGTCATCCGCGCCCGCGCCGACTCCTCCCGCAGCTCCCCGGTGCTGGCACGCATGCGCGAGCGTGTCGTGACGAGCACATCGCCCCGGTCCAGAAAGAGGTCGGCGAGCTTGAGCGACTCGTCCAGGTAGCCGCCCGGGTTCTGCCGGAGATCGAAGATCACCCCCCGGGCATCGCCCCGCTCGGTCAGCACGGAATCGACTTCCGCCGCCGAATTCCTCGTGACGCGGCCGAGCGCCACATACCAGATGTCATCGAAGACCCGCTCGGCACGGACCGCCGGGATGTGGACCTCCTCGCGGCGGATCTGAAAGGGGATCGGCTCGGCGACGCCGTCGCGGTCGATATAGACGATCACACGGGTGCCGGGCTCCCCGCGGATCCGGCTTGAGGCGTCTTCGACGCCCCAGTCGTCCCCCTCGTCGGAATTCACGCCCACGATCCGGTCGCCCACCATGAGCCCGGCGTCCTCGGCCGGGGTCCCGTTGAAGACCGTCGTTACCGTCACCGCGCCGTTCAGCTCGCTGATCTCGATTCCGATTCCCGCGTAGTTACCCGTGCTCTGTTCCTCGAAGCGGGCCACCTCGTCGGGCGAGAGCACGGTCGCGTAGGGGTCGCCCAGCTCCTTGACGAGCCCCTCGATCGCCATCTCCCAGAGGGCGGAGTCCGCCCTGACCTCGAGCGCGTAGTCGCGGATCACCTCAAGCGCGCGCTCGAAGACCTCCGACTCCGGGCCGCCGTCGCGCGGGCCCCGGCCACCACGCTGCCCCTCGAGACCCCAGGGAGCCAGCAGGCCGACGACCAGCAGGGCTGTCAGGCAGCGTCGATACATGAAGGCTCAACTCCGCTGGGGGAGGCGGTCGGGGCCGGCGGCCGACCGGGCATCCGTAAGGATAACCGGAGCGGTGCGTGTCGTTCCAGGGATGTTATCTTCCCCCTCTGCGTTACGCACCACACGAGGCCTGATCACGCCGGTGCGCGTCGATGCCGAGACCAGCCGCAGGGACCCGCATGGAGCTCGTCCAGCTCCGGCCCACCAAGGGACGGGTGGAGGCGAACCTGCAGGCCGTGCGCGAGGCGGTGAGCGATGCGGCCGGACGGGCCGACGTCGTCGTGTTTCCCGAAACCGCGCTCTCCGGATACTTCGTCGAGGGCGGCGTGAAGGAGGTCGCCCGCTCCCCCGGGGCTGTGGCGGCCGCACTCGGCACACCCGCACCCGAGGGCCCGGACGTCGTCCTCGGGTTCTACGAGGAGGACGGCGGACCGGTCTACAACGCCGTGGCGTGGTTTTCTCCCGCCGGGGGCGCGTACCGGGTCGTCCACTGCCACCGGAAGGTCTTTCTCCCGACGTACGGGGTCTTCGACGAGGCACGCTTCGTCGCAGCGGGGGACGAGTTCCGCGCTTTCGATACACGGCTGGGCCGCGTCGGGATGCTGATCTGCGAGGAGATGTTCCACTCGGCCGCGCCCGCCCTCCTCGCCCTCGACGGAGCAGAGGTCCTGGTGGTGGTCGCCGCCTCGCCGGCACGGGACTTCCGGCCGAAGAGCGGCCGCCCCGGAAACCTCGAGCTCTGGGACCTGGTGGGCCGCGCCGCCGCCGTCGAACATGGAGTCTTCGTTGCAACCTGCCATCTCGTCGGGAGCGAGGGCGGAAAGCTCTTTCCGGGCGGGAGCACCCTCTATCTTCCGGGGGGGGGGACCGGGGCGCGGGGTCCCCTCTTCGAGCCGGGCCGCGTGCCGCTCTATCTGGACCACTCGCGCGTGCACCGGGAGCGTGCGCGCACACCGCTGCTCGCGGATTTCCGGAGCCGCCTGCCCCACCTCCTCCGCTCGTTCGAGCGCGTGAGCCGGCGCCCGGGCGGCGAGGACGCCCGCGACCGGGAGGGGAACGCACACACCGGCGCGCCCCCCTCGCCCCGGCGGGAGATCCGCCGCCAAGGCGGGCTTCCCGATCCGGCCGACTCCTCGGTCCTCGATCTGGACCTCCCTCTCGTCGAGCGTGCGGTGCTCTCATTCCTCCGGGACGAGATCGTCGAGCGCCGCGGCTTCCGGGACGTCGTGGTCGGCATCTCGGGAGGCGTCGACTCGGCGGTATCCGTCTTTCTCGCGGCTCGGGCCCTCGGGCCGGAGCACGTGCACGCCGTCCTCCTCCCCTACGCGACCTCGAGCCCGGAGAGCCTCGCCGACGGTGCGTCCGTCCTCGAGGCGACGGGGGTCGCCGGCCGCACGATCGACATTACGCGCATCGTCGAGGCGTACGCCGGCGGGGAGGAGCCGGAGATCTCCGAACCCAGGCGCGCGAACCTCCTCGCGCGCGTCCGCGCCATCGTCCTCTGGGACCAGGCCGCTAGGCACAACGCACTGCTTCTCGGCACCGGGAACAAGAGCGAACGGCTGTTGGGCTACTTCACCTGGCACGCCGACGACTCGCCGCCGGTCAATCCGCTCGGCGACCTCTTCAAGACGCAGGTCTGGGCACTTGCCCGCCACCTGGGCGTGCCGCGGGCCATAGTGGAGAAGGCGCCGAGCGCCGACCTCATCCCAGGCGTCCACGACGAGGACGAGATCGGCGTGAGCTACCCCCTCGCGGACCGGACCCTCCACTGGCTCCTCTCGGGGTACCGGGCCGACGAGCTCGCGGAGGCCGGATTCGATCCCGCATCCGTCGAACTCGTGCGCGCCCGGCTCGAGGGCACCCACTGGAAGCGGGAACTCCCGACCGTGGCGATGCTCACCACGAGCTCGATCGGGGAATTCTATCTTCGTCCCGTCGACTACTGACGTGCGGATCCGGCACACCACGCCCGGGCAGTGCCACCTTATCGATCACGACCGGCCATGCTCCTAGTCATCGACAACTACGATTCCTTCACCTTCAACCTCGTCCAGTTCCTCGGGGAGCTGGGGGCCGAGCCGACCGTCGTCCGAAACGACGAGGCGAGTATCCCCGAACTCGAGGCGATGCAGCCCTCCCGGGTTGTGATTTCGCCGGGCCCCTGCACCCCGCAAGAGGCCGGGGTGAGTATCGGGGCCGTGCGCCGTCTGGGGGAGAAGGTGCCCCTCCTCGGGGTGTGCCTGGGTCATCAGGCGATCGGAGAGGCCTTCGGGGGGAGGACGATCCGGGCCGCCCGGGTCATGCACGGAAAGACCACCGAGATCCGGCACACCGGAGAGGGGATCTTCCGCGGTCTCGCGATGCCGCTCGAGGTGACCCGCTACCACTCCCTCGTCACCGACCCCGCGGCGCTCCCCACTGTACTGGAACCGGTGGCCTGGTCACCGGGAGCAGGGGAGAACGAGGAGGAAATCCAGGCGGTCCGCCACCGCGAGCTCCCGATCTGGGGCGTCCAGTTCCACCCCGAGTCCATCTTCTCCCGGGGCGGGATGCAGCTCCTCGAGAATTTTCTCGAGCTCTGAGGGCCGCCGGGGGGCGCTCCCGGATGGAGGATCACCCCCCCGCCGGGCGGTCCGCGTGGCGACGATCGCCCGCTTGATCTCGGTCGCGCCCGTGTCTATCTTTCTTGGCGTGAATCTTGCTGTCCTAGTCCCGCGATCCATCGTCCGGGGTTCACGGCGAGGGTGGTGAGTGGGCCCGTTCTGGGAGTGATCCCCGCTCGACTCCACTCGAGCCGACTCCCGGAGAAGCCTCTCCATCCGATCCTGGGGCGCCCGCTTCTCGAGTGGGTCTGGAGGCGGGTCTCACAGATGCGGGTATTCGATCGCCTTCTCGTCGCCGCGGATGCCCCGGCGGTCCGGAGGCTCTGCAAGTCGATCGGCGCGCCAGTGGTGATGACGGACCCGGGCCTCCCCTCGGGTACGGATCGCGTCTGGGAGGTCGCGCGGCAGAGGGAATTCAGGGCGTTTCCGGTCATCGTGAACGTGCAGGGCGACGAGCCGCTCGTGGAGGAGAACCACCTGGAGGAGGCCGTGCGGCTCGTCCGGGAGCACGGCTGGGGAGTCGGTACATGCGCGGCGCCGCTGCGGACCGTCACGGCACGCGAGGACCCGTCGGTCGTCAAGGTCGCGAGAGCGGCCGGCGGGCGGGCGCTCTACTTCTCCAGGTCACCCATCCCCGCCAAGCGGGACCGGGAACCGGAGGAGGAGGAGCTCGCCCGCCCGCCGTTCCTCCGGCACCTCGGAGTATATGCGTACCGGAGGGATGCGCTCGCACGGTGGGTGGGCTTGGAACCCTCGCCCCTCGAGAGGCTCGAGAGGCTCGAGCAGCTCCGGGCGCTGGAGGATGGGATCTCCATCGGCGTGGCCGTCGTGGAGCAGGCCGGCCCGGGAGTGGATACCCCAGGGGACGTGCTCCATATGGAAGGGATCCTCTCGGGAAGCAGCCGTGGACAAAGTCCGTGAGGGAGTTCTGATGCCTGCCGAGCCTCACCAGACCAAGTACATCTTCGTCACCGGAGGCGTCGTCTCGTCGCTCGGCAAGGGAATCGCGGCCGCCTCGCTCGGCAGCCTTCTCAAGCTCCGTGGGCTCCGGGTGACGATCCAGAAGTTCGACCCCTACATCAACGTGGACCCGGGCACGATGTCGCCCTTCCAACATGGGGAGGTGTTCGTCACCGACGACGGCGCGGAGACGGATCTCGATCTCGGCCACTATGAGCGGTTCATCGACGAGTCGCTTTCGCAGGCGAACAACGTCACGACGGGCCGGATCTACCAGTCCGTGATCCAGAAGGAACGCCGGGGGGACTATCTCGGGAGCACCGTACAGGTGATCCCGCACATCACCGACGAGATCAAGGGCCGCATCCTCGCGGCCGCGGAAGGGAACGACGTTCTCATCGGCGAGGTCGGCGGCACGGTGGGCGACATCGAGAGCTTGCCCTTCCTGGAGGCCATCCGGCAGTTCCGCTGGGATTATGGGCGGGAGAACGTTCTCTACATTCACCTCACTCTGGTGCCCTTCATCGCCGCGGCCGCCGAGGTGAAAACGAAGCCGACGCAACAC
>JAAXGI010000217.1 GCA_012267505.1 Gemmatimonadota bacterium | reverse complement strand
TGCGCCACGGGGCCGACCTCTACTGCGTGAGTGGAGCGGTTCGGACCGATAATGGCCACGACCCCGTCGGTGACGATCATCCTCTCCGCAACCTGCGCCGCGACCGCCGCCTCCTCGATCCCCACCTCGCTCACGAGTTCGACGGGCCGACCGAGGAGTCCCCCGCCGGCGTTCACCTCATCGACGGCCAGCGCGGCGCCGTTCCGGTACGAGATGCGGTCCCCGGAGACGAGATGCCCGATCCGGACAGGGCCATCATCCGCGGTGACGGGAGACGGGGTACTGTCGTCCCCGCACGCCGCCAGCACGACGGCTGCGGCGAATGCGAGCCAGGTGCGTCTCATTCTCGGGTCGGGTGCGTTTCGGGTCGTCGAGGGTGGCGGGCGTACATACTCACCCGCGCACGAGGCAGATTGCCCGGACGGACATCGCCCGTGCCCAGGCAGGTGGGCGTGCCGTGGGATGGCCCGCCGGCCCCTTACCGCCTGCGCTGTCATCCCTCTGGCGTGGAACTTCGGAGGACGGCTGAGGGACGGGAAGTCCGCCCGTCCCCCGGCCCGCAGGATTTCAGACGCTCTGACGACCCCGGCAAGGGTAGCGGCCGACGGCGGCCGGCAGTATGGAGCCCCGCTCAGGGACGAACGTCCACCTCCACGTACCCGTTCGTCCAGCAGCACTGGTTCCCCTGCGAGCTGTCGACCGCGTTGTGGTTGTCCACCATCACCCGAAGGACGTAGTCGCCCGGCTCGTCGAATGTCACGTTGAAGGTGGCCGCCCCGTCCGACTCGACCGGAATCTCAACGCGGTTCGCGATCGGTCCGGGGTCGTCGCGGTTCCCCCCGCGCCGGGGAGCCTCGGGTTCCGCTCCCTCCGGCTGCTCCGCAACGATCGATCCCATCGACGGACCCTGGTGCACCCACATCGTCGCGCGCACGGCAACGAACTCGTCCCGTGCTATGTCCTCGACCATGTTGTCCCGGGCCCAGATTGTGATCTCGAGCGGTTCGCCGACGCGGGCAGAACGGGGCTCCCCCCAGACCGGATCAATGATCCCGTACCCCTCCTCCCCATCCTCGTCCATGCGGAGGTACGGCCGGTGGCTCCCCATCGCCGCAGGTCCGGTCGTGAGCTGCATGGCGTCGGTCCGAAACGAGCCAGGCACGGAGTAGAGCTCTCCCGCGCTCCGGAAGGACCAGATCACCTCCCTGTCGATCGGCCAGTCGGCCGGCACGGTCACGACGAAGACGCCGCGTTCCCGCCGGATCGGAAACCAGTCCGGCTGCATCCCGTCGAACTCGGCCGGCTCGATGAAATTGTCCTCGCCGCGTGGGATGTAGGTGGGATTGTCTCCGAGATTCCGGTTGAAGTACCCGTACGAGAGTACCTTCCGCCCGTCCTCGAGCTCGTACCACCCCTCGAAGAACGGGTGCATGGATTCCCCGGCGTTTACCCGGGGCGCGAGCGGGTAGCGCTGTGCATCGGCCGGCGCCGAGGCGGCGAGCGCGATGAGAACGGCCAGCAGCAACGGGGTCAAGCGGCTTCGCATCGGACCTCCCCTCCCTCTGGATCTGCGCCTGCGCCCGGCCGGGACTCCGATCCGAAGGACCAGGCGAGAGCGCTGTATGTTCCGGTAAATCCATCTCCAAGTTTACGGGAAGGGTGCGGGAATGCCACCACGCACCTTCTCGCTGCAGGCATGCGCCGGCTCATGCTGCCCCCGCAGCGCCAGCGGTCCCCACTGCGCGCCCGCCTTCCCCCTCCTCCGGCGAGATCATCCCTGCCTCGACTGCGATCGTGGTGCGGACCGAGTTCGCGATGAAGCACTGCCGGTGAGCGGCCCTGTGCAATCGGTCGAGTGTTTCGCGGGACGGGACCGGGGACCGGAGGGAGAGCTCGGGACGGAGGACCACGCGGACAACGGCCATCCTTCCCTCCTCGTTCCTCCCCATGAAGCCGACGGCGGCATCGCGGTACCGGTCCACAACGATCCCCTCGCGGGCCGCGATCGCGAGAAAGGTCAGCATGTGACAGCTCGCGAGTGCCGCGACGTACGCCTCCTCGGGATCCACGAAGTCCGCGTTACCCAGGTAGCCGGGCGCCGCAGACGCATCGACGCGGATCCCGCCCTCGAACGTCCAGGTGTGATCGCGCGAATACGACGCATACCTGAACTCCGCGGGCCCGCGCTCCCATTCGATCGTGGCACGATGCTTCGACATAGATGCGCACCAGACTGGCTGCCGACATGCATGCCGCACGGTTCCCGGGTTCGGGTATGCCCCCCCGTGCGGCTTCCTCCAAGCCTTGTACACTCCGGGCACCAGGCGATTTCCATCTGACGATCCCGCCCGACCACCCCGGGACCTCTCGGGACGGTGCACACCAGGACCCGCGCCAGCGAAGCCGGACGACGGGCATTCGCCATTTCCGACACCCCATCCCGGTACCGGGCCCGGTTCGCCCGGATCAGCCCGCCGCTGCTCGTCCGAGCTCCCGTGCCCATACGCTGGAGAGCGCGGCCACAGCGCCGATGGCCAGAACGCCGCCCAGGCCGGCACCGGGGTACGGTCCTGTCAAGACCTCGACCAGCAGCCCGGCCGAGAGGACCGTCCCGGCGATGGGCGGGATCAGCGCCGGCGTCCCGGCGCCGAGACGGGCCAGGACAAAGACGACGCCCCCGGCAACGAGGGCACCGGCGACCCAGGAGAGGGCCGATGCCTGGAGCGGCGCCGGAGCCAGGAGAAGCCCCGACGCGAGCGCGAGCAGGCAGAGGGGAACGAGAAGGCGCGGGCGGGCCGCCGACTTGAGCGCAAGGCCGCTCAGGAGGAGAAGTCCGGTGGTCGCGAGGAGGTACTGGGAGGTCGCCTGCAGCGGGGCCGCGAACACCGGAATGAACGAGACGGCCCCCGAGACTTCCGGCCACGGGGGGAGTCCGCCGGGGATCCAGCCGGCAAGGGCGCCCAGACCGGCGATGGCCGCACCGAACGAGACGGCAAGCCTCCACGACGACGTCTCCCCCCTGCCGGCTCCCGCCCCGAGCCACCGGTGCGCGAGCGCGACGGTGAGGGCGACCGCAGCCGAGCTGAGAAGGACCACGATGACATTCCCGAACACCGCGATCCCCGCCTGGAGGCTCCACGGCTGCTCGGGCGAGAAGAACGCCTCCGTAGCCGGCCAGGCGTTCGCCTGCCCGAGAGCGACCGCAGCCGCCGCGAGGATACCGGCACGGAGGAGGAGACCGGTATTGAGCCCGCGCCGTGCCCACGCCACGACGCCGAGAACCGCGGCGGCCCCGAACGCGAGGAGGAGTCCGAACCCTGCCGCCATCACGACCAGCTCCCGAAGCGCCTCGCCCTCCCTCCGGGCCAGCTCCCATTCCTCAGGCACGCTCACCGAGCGGACGATGTCGACCACCCCGTTCCCGGCCAGCGCCACGGCCAGCTCGGCCTCCCCGGCGATCTCCGCGAGCGCCGACGGATCCTCGAAGGTGAACCTCCAGTCGGTGCGCGCCGGTCGCACCGTCTGGACGGCTCCGATCTCCTCGAAGGAGCCGGCTTCCACACCGAACTGGCTTTCGAGGGCGGCGAGCGCGGCGGCCCGCGCGTCCTCTTCGGAGAGGCTTGCCCCGGGCCGGGCCTCGGGCAGAGTGTGCTCGACGCGGAGGGACTCTCCCCCCGGACCCAATTCGACGCGAAACTCCTCGACGCGGTCCTCGGGAGCCGCCGCAAAGTCCACGAAGCGCACCGCCCAGCGGGGCTCTGCCAGGTAGCTACCGAGGAGGCGACCGTAGGCCTCTTCCCCCGCCTCCTCGAAGACGTACCGGTGATCGTCTCCCCGCTCCGACTCCACCGAGGCAAGCGCCCGCCAGGACGCCACTGCGTCCCCGCGGGCCTCGAGCGCCCCGAGGGCCCCCGCGATCGCCTCGCCCCTGGAAACACCCAGACCTGGCGCGTCACCGGCGGGCACGAGCGCCGCGGCAACCCAAGCGAAGGCGCCGGCCGCTCCCGCCGCGTACACGAGCCTCCGTCGGCCCAGGAGGCGCCGCATCCCCGCGTGGAGACCGGCATGGGGCGGCGGCCCGGGCAACGCCGGGGCCGCCGCCTCCACCGCTTGGGGGGGCGGATTCCACGCGCGGTTGTACGCCCACTCCGGCGCGTCGGCCCGTGCGCCGACCCTCCGGTGCGCCAGGACCACCACGAGGACCGGGACGAGTCCGGCCGCCACCACGGCCGCACGGTCGAGGAGGATCCCCGGGGCGGCAGACGTGAAGAGGGGAAGCGAGATGAGAGAGAGGTTGTATGTGAAGTGGGCGAGGATCGTCGGCACGAGCCCGAAGTGGAGATAGGTCACCCCCCAGATGAGGGCGGGAGCCGACAGCTCGACGACCCGGGCATAGGCCGGCTGCTGTGGGTAGTTGGCGTGCCCCGCTGCGAAGACCACCGCCTGAAGAACCACCGCACTCCAGATCCAGAGGCTCGTCCGGCCGTAGCGGGCCCCGAGAAGCGCCGCGCAGGCGATCGGTATCGCGCGAAACGCGCTCTCCTCCCAGAAGGCGGCGAAGAGCGAGGTCGACACCGCCAGGATCCACGGCTGCGGCGTGGCTAGGAGGTCAGGCTGGACGACGGCTTCGGCGGGAGTCCACCACCCGTCGAGCCGGGAGGTGGCGAGGTAGAAGAGGACCACGTAGCCGACCTGGAGCCCCGCGAGGAGGTAGGCCCCGGCGGTCCGGCCGACGGCGGGGACCGAGGCCGCCACATCGGGGGACCAGAACCTCCACTGCTGGAGATGGCCCGGGAAGGCGCGCCGGCCGAGAGACTCCGCGGCGAGGTAGACAAAGGCGAGGAGGGGGGTGCCGATCACGACGGCCGCGGCTGCGAGCCCCAGCTGCCCGGCCAGGAACGTC
>JAAXGI010000130.1 GCA_012267505.1 Gemmatimonadota bacterium | reverse complement strand
GATCACCCATGACCTGGGCGTGGTGGCCGAGATAGCCGACCGGGTGGCGGTCATGTACGCAGGTCGCATAGCCGAGATCGGTCCCGCCCACGAGATCTACCGGTCGACCCGCCATCCCTACACATCCGGGTTGTTGCGCTCGATCCCGCGCTTGGACCGGCCCGTGACCACCCGCCTTGCCGAGATCCCGGGTTCGCCTCTCCGCGTGGCCGAGCAACTGCGCGGATGCCCCTTCGATGCCAGGTGTCCCCTCGTGGGGGAGGGGTGCAGCGAGACGCTCCCCGAGTTGGAGGAAGTGGGTCCCGGCCGGCACGGATCGGCTTGCATACACCATCACGAGATGGGCGACGCGCTCGATCTGTGGTCGCACGGCTTCGTGGCGGAGGAGGACACGGGGTCCGGGCAGGACGGGGACGTGGTCGTCTCCGTCAGGGGGCTCAAGGTGCACTTCCCGGTGGTCCGGGGCCTCGGCAGGTCCCGCTCGGGCGACATACGGGCCGTGGACGGGATCGACCTGGACGTGCGCCGGGGGCGGACCATCGGAGTGGTCGGGGAGAGCGGTTGCGGCAAGACCACGCTGGGCCGGGCGCTCGTGGCGCTGGTCCGACCCACCGCGGGGAGGATCGAGATCAACGGAGAGCCGATCGACCACCGGAGCGGGAGGTATCGGAGGGTGGTGCAGATGATCTTCCAGGATCCGTTCTCGGCCATGAACCCGGGGATGCGCGTGGGGGATGTCATTGCCGAGCCCTTGCGTATCCACCGGCTCGGGACGCCCGACGGGATCCGGGAACGGGTCTCCGAGTTGCTCACCCAGGTCGGGCTTCCGCCCGACGCCGGCCGGAGGCACCCGCACGAGTTCAGCGGTGGGCAGCGGCAGCGGATCGCCGTGGCCCGCGCCCTGGCAGCCGACCCCGACGTGATCGTCTGCGACGAACCGGTTTCGTCCTTGGACGTCTCGGTCCAGGCCCAGGTGGTGAACCTGCTGGCCGACATACAGGCGGCCACGGGCATGGCGCTGGTCTTCATCGCCCATGACCTGGCGGTGGTGCGTCACGTCTCCCACGAGGTGGCCGTCATGTACCTGGGCGAGATCGTGGAGCGCGCCCCGAGAGACCAGCTCTACCGGGAACCGCTTCACCCCTACACGAAGGCGCTCCTGGCCGCGGTGCCGGCCCCGGAACCGGGCGTCTCCCACCCGGGCGCACGCACCCGGCTCGTGGGGGACCTGCCGAGCCCGGCCGACCCCCCGGCCGGTTGCCGATTCCACACCCGATGCCCGGTGGCGGTGGAAGGCCTGTGCTCGACGATCAAACCGGCGCTGACCGAAGCCGCCCCCGGCCGATGGGTGTCCTGCCACCTGGTGAGTCCTCCTAGGCAGCGGCCCTAGGCAGGGAGCTTCCAGGCGTCATATCGCGGACAACGTGCCCTCTGGCCGACCCTACGGCCAACCGTTGGGGTACGCTTGGGAGGTTGATGGAAGCCGAGCCGATGAGCCAGTTGTTCGTCCGGCGCGCTTCCCGCCGTGGGGGAGAAAGGGATGACACAATGCGCAGGTTTGCATCATCGAAGGCGCTGATTCTCGTCTTCGTGCTCGGTCTGATGGCAGCGGCGTGTGGCGGCGAGGACACGTCCTCGGAGGAAGTGAGCGCGGCTCAGGCACAGGCTGCGGCCGCTCAGTCCGAAGCCGCGGCCGCCCAGTCCGAGGCGGAGTCGGCTCAGGCGGAGGCCGAAGCGGCGGCAGCGGCGCTGGCCCAGGCCCAAGCCGATCTGGAAGCAGCCCAGGCTGCAGCCTCAGCAGCCATGGAGGGGGACGAGGCCTCCCAGTCGGCGTTGGCCGACGCGCAGGCAGCCCTCGAGGAAGCCGAGCAAAGGGCTGCGGCGACGGCTGAAGCCTCCGAGGAGGCGCTGGCCGCCGCGGAATCCGCTCTCGCAGAGGCCGAGCAGATGCTTGACGAGGCGATGATGGAGCAGGAGGCCGCCGCAGGACCGGTAACGGTGCGGGCGGCGATCACCGGAGACGAGGCGACCCTCAACCCGTACACCTACATCAGCGGCTTCCCCGGGTGGAACCTGCTGATGCTCCAGTACGACTCGCTCATGCAGCTCGACGCCGACGGCATACCCCAGCCGTGGCTGGCGGACACCGTTTCCGTCAACGCGGACCTGACCGAGTACTCCTTCACGATGGTCGAGGGCGTCACCTGGCACGATGGGCAGCCCCTGACGGCGCACGACGTGGACTTCAGCGTCGACTATTACATCAACAACGTGGAGGCCAGCCGGTTCGCCCGGGACCTCAGGGGGGTCGAGGACCTCGTGGTGACGGGCGACTACAGCGGGACCTTCGTGCTCGGTAGCCCGAAGGCCGGCTTCGAGTTGGCCGCCCTCGCTGACATTCCGATCATCCCGCGCCATGTGTGGGAAGGAGTCGAAGTGCCGTCCGAGCACGACTTCGGCGCTACCAACATCGGGACCGGTCCGTACAAGCTGGTCGAGTACGTGGAGGGACAGAGCTACGGCTTCGAGGCCAATCCCGACTACTTCCGGGGCGCACCGGCGGTCGGGGAGTTGGTGGTCATCGTCTACGCCGACGATGCCGGCGCCCAGGCCGCCATCCGCACCGGTGAGGTCGACGTGATCTTCGAGCGCATACCTCCGGAGCAGATCCCGCTGCTGGACGCCCAAGATCCGCTGGACATCGCCCTGGGACCCGAGTTCACCACCCAGATGATCAATTACGACGCCTCGAAGCGCCCCTTCGACGACGTGGCGGTCCGCCAGGCCATCAACCTGGCCATGGACCGCCAGGACATCGTCGACACGGTGTTCCTCGGCGCGGCGACGGTGGGGAGCCCGGGCTGGATACATCCCGAGCACCGGTCCTTCAACCCGTCGATGATCCCAGTGCACGACGTGGCCGCGGCCAACGCCTTGCTCGACGAGGCCGGTTATGTCGACAGCGACGGCGACGGCGTGCGGGAATTCGACGGGCAGCCCATGTCGTTCGAGATCATCACCAACGCCCCTGACTCGCTACGGCTGCGGATAGCCGAGCTGACCGTGGAGATGCTTGCCGCTATCGGCATCGAGACCTCTGTGGCGGCGGTCGAGACCGGGACGTGGGAGCAAGCCGTGTGGCCGGAGTTCAACGTCAACAACGGGCGCAACTACGACATCGCCATGTGGGGCTGGTCCGCGCCCGTGCAGGCGGATCCGCTGCGCCTCCCGCAGCTGGTCGCCAGCATTCCGATGGGCGGGTTCCTGAACCTGACCGGTTACGCCAGCGCCGAGATGGATGCGCTCTCCGCGGCGCTACCCGTCGAGTCCACCGAGGCGGGGCGCATCGCCATCCTGCTTCGCATGCAGGAGATAATCGCCGAGGAGCTGCCCTTCGTGTTGCTGCTGTATCCCGACGGGGCATACGTGTACGACTCGAGCGTCTACTCGGACTGGGAGTTCATCGCCGGCCAGGGCATCGTGAGCAAGCT
>JAAXGI010000252.1 GCA_012267505.1 Gemmatimonadota bacterium | reverse complement strand
CCGACGCCGCCCGGCACCGGCGTGATGGCACCCGCCACTCGGCGCACGCCCTCGAAGTCCACGTCCCCGACGAGGCGGTATCCCCGCTCCAGCCCGGGATCCTCCACGCGGTTCACCCCGACATCGATCACGACGGCGCCCGGGCGCACCATCTCCCCGGTCACAAGCCCGGGCCGGCCAGCCGCGACGATGAGGATCTCGCCGAGACGCGTCACTCGGCCAAGATCCCCTGTGCGGGAGTGCGCGACGGTCACGGTCGCGTTGCCTCCCCGTCCGCTGCGAAGGAGGAGGGCGGCCATCGGCCGGCCCACGAGATTCGAGCGCCCGATGACCACCGCATGGCGACCGGAGGGGTCGTAGCCGTGCCGAAGGAGGAGTTCGATGATGCCGCTCGGGGTGCAGGGCGCGGCCACACCGGGATCGCCCGCGGCGAGCCTTCCCACATTCACCGGGTGGAGACCGTCGACATCCTTGCCAGGGTCGACCGCGGCGATAACGGCTGCCTCCTCGATCTGCGGCGGAAGGGGAAGCTGGACCAAGATCCCGTGGATCTCGGGATCCGCGTTCAGTCCCGCGATGCACCCGAGCAGTTCGTCCTCGGAGGTGGTTGCGGCCAGATCGATCTGTCTCGAGCGGAACCCCACTTCCGCGGCGTCGCGGTTCTTCATCCGGACGTACGCCGCGCTCGCCGGATCCTCACCCACGAGCACGGTTGCGAGACCCGGCACCCTCCCCGTCGCATCCAGGCTCTCCCGGACGCTCGCCTTAACCTCCCGGCGGATCCGCGACGCCGTCCCGGTCCCGGAGATGACCACCGCTCCCCCGCCGGCCTCACGCATTGCGACCGCCCCGCGGGTCACCGCGCGAAGTCGATGGCCCGCGTCTCGCGGATCACGACGACCTTGATCTGCCCTGGATACTGCAGCTCGTCCTCGAGGCGGCGGGCCACGCGCCCGGATAGCTCGGCCATCTCCCCATCGGGCACCTTCTCCGGCTGCACCATGACACGGACTTCCCGGCCTGCCTGGACCGCAAAGCAGCGCTCGACCCCCGGGAAGTCCATCGCGATCTCCTCGAGGCGTTCGAGCCGCTTCACATACGTCTCGAGCGTCTCCCTGCGCGCCCCCGGGCGGGCGCCGGATATGGCATCCGCGGCCGTGACGAGGAAGGTCTCGGGATAGCGGTGCGGCTCCTCGTCGTGGTGGGCCTTGATCGCGTTCAGGACGAGATCAGGCTCATGGTGCTTCCTGCACAGCTCGTAGCCGAGGTCGACATGGGTGCCCTCGTGGTCGTGGGTCATCCCCTTGCCTACATCGTGCAGGAGCCCCGCGCGCTTGGCGAGCCCGGCGTTCAGCCCCATCTCCGCGGCCATCGCTCCGGCGAGCATCGCGACTTCCCTGGAGTGCTGTAGCTGATTCTGGCCGTAGGATGTCCGGAACTTGAGGTTGCCAAGAACGCGTACGATCTCCGGATGGATCTTGTGGATCCCGAGGTCGTAGAGCACCTGTTCGGCAGCCTCGAGCATTCCCTCCTCGACATCTTCCCTGCTCTTCGCGACGACTTCCTCGATCCGTCCGGGATGAATACGCCCGTCCTCGACGAGCCGGTCGAGCGCGATCCGCGCGATCTCGCGACGGATCGGATCGAACCCGGAGAGAACGACAGCCTCCGGGGTGTCGTCGATTATCACGTCGATGCCGGTCATCTGCTCGAAGGCACGGATGTTGCGTCCCTCGCGCCCGATGATCCGGCCCTTCATGTCGTCGGATGGAAGCTGGACGACCGAGACCGTAGCCTGCTGCGTTGCTTCGGCCGCCATCCGCTGGATCGCCATCGAGACGATCTTGCGCGCCTCCCGCCTCGCAGTGCGCTGCGTCTCCTCGCGCACCTGCCGGATCTTCTGGGCGGCCTCGGCCTCGGCCTCGCCGCGGAGCCCGGCGACGAGTTCCTCCTTCGCCTCGGCCGCTGTCAGACCGGAGAGCTCCTCGAGTCGCCGCCTAACGGCACCCAAGGTGCGGTCGACCTCCGTCCTCGTCTCCTCGATCGTCCGCTCGCGACCGTCGAGCGTAGCGGCCCGCCCATTGAGCGCCGTCTCACGCTCCTTGAGCGTTTCGAACTTCCGGTCGAAGGCATCCGAGCGGACGTTGACGCGGCGTTCGGCGCGCTCGATCTCCTCCCTTCGGCGCCCCTCCTCCCGCTTCCAATCCTCACGGAGCCGGAAGGCCTCTTCGCGCCCGCGAAGCTCTCCGTCCTTCTGGATCGTCTCCGCCTCGGCGCGGGCCCTGGCAAGAATCTGGGATGCTTCGTCGCGGGCAGCAGCCCGCTCCTCGTTCTGGCGCGCCAGCTCGCGGCCCCGGCCCAGAATGTAGCCGAGGACCAGGCCCGCAAGCAGGGTCAACACCGCGACCAGGACGATCCCCTGCGCGGAGTCCATCTTGTTATCACTCCAAAAGCGGATCCGAGAAGGCACCCGCAGGAAGGCATGATCGGGAACTCACGGGCTCCGCAAGGGAGCCCACCCCCCTCAAATGCGACAATACCGTGTCGGAAGAATAGGAATCCCGCGCGGGCGCCCGCAACCCCGACTCTCGTCCAATGGGACACGAGGCTGAGCGAGCGGCCGGTTGCCACCGAGAGGTGATACTGAACGGTGAGTTGTCGCGATCATGGAGGGATGATCGTGGACATGTCGCTCGACCAGCTGCGGGCGTTCGCGGAGGGCACCGACCAGGTCGGATTCACTCACCTATCCCGGCCTGATTTCACCATCATCAAACACCGGCAGCAGCTCAGAGGCCACTACCCTTGCTACAACCCCTCACCCGCTTCAGCCTCATCTCCGTATTGGAAATGACCCTGCGGGGGGCTCAGGAGGTCGGGTCCGTCCCCCCCGCTTTCTGCTCGAGCCGCTCGGCAAGCGCTGTGGCACGGCCCGCGACCTCTGCCCTGAGCGCCTCGAGCTCGGCGACCGTCCGAAAATGCTGGTCCACGACCGAGAGGGCGGCGAGGACGATGGCTCGATGCGTGTCGGGGAGGCGGGCCACACGCCGGAGCGCGGTCACCTGGTCATCCAGGAACTGCGCACACTGGCTCGTATACTCGGGCTCGGCCGCAGACTTGAGGACGTGCTCCTCGCCCGCGATCCGAACGGTTACCGATGATCTCGCGTCCCGCATCCCGGTCCCTCCGTGGTGTGGCCCTTAACGCATGCGGAGGCACCCCGGGCCGGAGCACGCCGCACTCTGCCGACCGTCCCGGCGGGGCTCCCCCGGCGGCCGGCCACCCTTACGCGGAATCCAGGTGCGAGAGCAGGCCTTCGACGGTCTCCAGCCCCTCGGAGACCCTCTGCCGCAGGATCGCGTTCTCCCCCTCGAGCCGCACGACCCTCTCCCGGAGCCTGGCCGACTCGGCAGCCTGATCCTCGGCCCGAGCCGCTTCGGCACCACCTCCCTCCGGGCGGGCTAGGGCGGCCTCCAGCTCTCCGAGCCGCTCCCTCGCCTCGCGCAGCTCCCCGGCAAGGAGGCGGCGTTCCTCCACGACCTGCTCCACAGCTGCCTCGAGGCGCGCGAGCGCCAGCCTCTCCGCTCCGTCAGCCTGCGCCTGTTCTGCGTCGGACACCCAGTTCCTCCTTGAGAGCGTGGGTGATGCGTCCGATCGAGGCGTCCACCTCGTCGTCCTTCAGTGTCCGGTCCCCGGCCCGGAATCGCGTCCGCACGGCCACTGAGCGGCTCCCCGCAGGGAGTTCGTCCCCGCGGTAGAGGTCGAAGACTTCGATCTCCCTGAGATGCCTTCCCCCCTTTGCCCGGATCACCGCGAGCGCCGCCGCGGCCGGGATCTCCTCAGGGAGGAGGAGCGCAAGATCCCGCTCGACCGGCGGATGGGTCGGGAGCGCGCGGAAGAGCGGCACCGGCCGCGCGCCCGCCTCCCCGGGGAGCGCGAGCTCGATCCCCCAGACATCGCCGCCCCATTTCGGAAGGTCCACGTGCCCGCCGAGGATCCGTCCTCCCACTCCCCACGGCGCCCCAGTCCCCCCTGCATCGAATAGGGTGAAGGCGGCCTCGGGGCAACAGAGCCCCGCAGCGTCCGGCCCGGGAGCAGAGCCGAGCTCCCAGGGGCGGCCGGACGCGACGACCCCGGCCAGCCGCTCGAAGATCCCCTTCACGTCCCAGAGGTCCAAGGCCGCCTCCGGCCGGCTCCAGTGCGGTGGCTCGCGCATCCCGTGGAGGATCGCCGCGACGTGGGTCCGCTCCACCGGGAGCGCCCCCGGTTCCCCGGGCTGGAACACTGTGCCGATCTCGAAGAGGCGGACATCCCGGTTTCCGCGCCGGAGGTTGCGCTCGAGGCAGGCGATTAGGCCCGGGAGCAGGGCACTGCGGAGGAACGCTTCCTCGCCGGAGACGGGATTCGAGATCTCGACTGTACCATGGCGACTGGACGTGAAGGCCGGCACCTGGGCCTCGAGGAGCCCCGCGTCTGTCAACACGTCCCGGACCGCGTCCTCGAGCGCGAACTGGGGATGGTCCGGGACCGTACCCGGCCTGAAGGCGCCGAGCCGGTCCGGGAAGCTGTCGTAACCGTGTGTCCGGGCCACCTCCTCGATGAGATCTGCCTCTCGCGTGAGGTCATGGCACCGGTAACCGGGCACTTCCACCATCAGGCTCCCGGCATCCCCCTCCCGGACAGGGAGGCCCAGCGGACCGAGGAGCGTTCCGATCTCGCCGGGGCCGAACGCCACGCCGAGAAGCTGCTCGACGCGTGCGGGACGGAGGCGGATCCGCTCTCGTTCGAAGGGCCGCGCGCAGGTGTCGAGGAGCGGGCCCGCGACCTCGCCGCCCGCCGTCGCGAGGATCACCTCCGCCGCCCGCCTGACCGCACGGCGGAGCCCCTCCGGGTCCACCCCGCGCTCGAAGCGGTAGGAGGCGTCGGTCGAGAGGCCGAGGGCCTTCCTCGTCGCGCGGACTGACGCCGGGTCGAAGAAGGCACACTCGAGGAGCACTTCAGTGGTCCGATCCGACACCTCGGTATCCGCCCCGCCGATCACGCCGGCGATCGCGATCGGCGCTCCGGGACCCGAGATCGCGAGCATGCTGGGTGCGAGGTCGCGCCGGACCCGGTCGAGCGTCTCGATCCCCTCCCCGCTCCGGGCACACCGGATGACGACCGTCCGCTCGGGGATCAGGTCGAGGTCGAAGGCGTGGAGAGGATGCCCGAGCTCGAGGAGAACGTAGTTTGTCGCATCGACCACGTTGTTGATCGGGCGCGCCCCAGCGGCACGGAGCCGCTGCTCGAGCCACGCCGGGGAGCGTCCGACCCGGACGCCGCTCAGCCGGAGGGCCAGGTAGCGGTGGCAAAGTCTGCCTTCCTCGATCCGGACGGTCACGCCCCCGCCCGAGGTCTCGCGTGGGTCGGTGACTGTCGTGACG
>JAAXGI010000300.1 GCA_012267505.1 Gemmatimonadota bacterium | reverse complement strand
GGATCAAACTCTCCAACGTCAGTCCTTCGATCCCGCCGACCGCCCCTAGGGCGGCGGTGGCATCAGAATCCTGTCATGTGTCCCGACAGCCGGTACGCGCGAGGCGTGAGGCCGCCGGGAGGGTTCGATCCAATCTGCCGATGCCATGCATCGACAGTTTGGGAGTACATTCCCCGATGACCGGCACCCGTAGGGCCCGGCCATAGGAATGACTTTCTTTCGGCTTTTGACACGCTGTTCAGTTGTCAAGGAGCCCTGATCCGCAGCTCCTGCGGTACTGGAACTCCGGCTCCGCCGATAGCTCACCCCTCACCAGGGAGGGAAGCGAGCCGGCCACACGGACCATACAAAGCGGAGACGGGGCAGCCAGCCGCATAACTATAGCAGGTCTCGGGGTCCTGTCTATCGCGGGACACTGTCCCTCCCGAGTCATCATCGCTATATGCTAGCATCATGATATGGCTAGCACGAGAACGACCTTCACCGTGGACAGTGAGCTCCTCGAGCAAGCCCGGCAGATGAAGATCAATGTGTCGGCCGCAGCCCGCTCCGGCGTCAGAGAGGCGGTCCGCGCCGCTCGGGTCCGGGCCGACCGGGATGCGTACCGGCGCCATCCCGAGCAGCCCGACCCGTTCTGGGGAGAGGCCGAAGCTTGGGGAGACAAGTGACACGCGGCGACGTCTGCCTGGCTCAAGTGGGTAACAAGAAGCGTCCGGTGCTGGTACTGACCCGGCCGGGAGTGATCGATGTGCGTAGCCTCGTTACGGTGGCAGAAGTCACCACTTCGGTCCGTAGCTTGGCAACTGAGGTGCCCGTCGACCAGCGGAGAGCTGGCCTAGAACGCGCCTCGGTCATCAACTGTGACGGCCTCCATACGGTTGCCAAGTCATCGCTATCCAATCCGATCGGCGCCGTGGACGGCGTGACGATGCGGGCGGTGTGCCGGGCGGTGGCCTACGCGCTGGGCTGTTGAAGCGGGCTGTCGCCCAAGCGCACGAAACGCCGCTTGCCGACCGAGACAACCGTGCCGTGGGTGGTTGAGAGCAGACGCAACCTCCACACCTGCTCATCAGTCACCTTCTCCCCGTTGATACGGACCGCCCCCTGAGCCAGCATCCGGCTCCCCTCGCTCCTCGACGCCACCAGCCCCGCATCGGCCAGCAGTGCGGGAAGGTACACCTCTCCCTCCGGCTCACCGGGTGGGAGTTGGTAGGTCGGGATGTCGTCGGGAATCTCTCGGCGCACGAACTGGCGGTCGAAGGCCTGCTCCTCGATCTCACCCTGGCCCGGCTGGTAGCGGTCCACGACGGCGCGAGCCAAGCGGCGCTTGGCATGGCCCGGGTGCAAGGTCCCGTCCTCCAAGGCTGCGAGTGCGGCTCTTATCTCCTCGATCGGCAACCCGGAGGCAAGCATGTACCACTGCGGCATGGCCGAATCGGGGATGCTCATCGTCTTGCCGAACATCTCGCTGTAGGGCGGGGAAATGTTCACGTAGTTCCCCAGCGACTGCGACATCTTTTTCTTGCCGTCGGTGCCCACCAGCAGCGGCATCGTGAGCACCATCTGCGGCGCCTGGCCGTAGCGCCGCTGGACCTGGCGCCCCATCATCAGGTTGAAGAGTTGGTCGGTGCCGCCGAGTTCCACGTCGGCCTCTACGGCCACCGAGTCGTAACCCTGGAGCAGCGGGTACATGAACTCCATCATCGAGATGGGTCGCCGGTCGGCGAACCGCTTGGCGAAGTCGTCTCGCTCCAGCATCTGGGCCAGGGTCGTCGACGCGGTGAGTTCCAGCACCTCGCGCATGTCCAGGGATGCCAGCCAATCGGCGTTGGGACGGATCTTCAGAAGGTCCTCCTGTGTGAGCAGTATCTCCCCGAAGTTCCTCTTCACCGATGCGGCAAAGGACTCCACCTGGCTTGCCGTCAGGCGCTTCCTCGTCTCCGACTGACCGCTCGGGTCGCCCACCTGGGCCGTGAAGGTCCCGAGGATGAGCACCGCTTTGTGCCCCAGATCCTGGAACTCCCGTAGCTTCCAGAGCACGACCGCCCAGCCGAGGGTGATCACGTTGGCGGTGGGGTCGAGGCCGAGCTTCACCCGTAGCGGGCGGCCGGTCTCCTTGGAGTCCCGGATGCGATCGACCAATTCCTCGGCGGTCGGAAGGAACGTGTCGACATCGCGCAGCAGGTAATCGGCCTGCTGCTCGGGCGTCATGGCGGGTCCGGGCGTCACGCGAGCGAGATTAGTGGTCTAGGACACAACCGCCGGTCATCGGCCCGAGTGACCGGCGAGTGGCGGCAGGGGCGGCTCATGGGCCACCGTCAACCACGAACCGCCACGGTCGTTCTGCTTCCCGGCTGATCCCGATCCGGGGGGTGCGGGATACCGGAGCCGGGTTCGGCGCGGGTCCTTCCTCCAGGCGTACCGGGCCCGTCAACACCGATGTCCCGTCGTGATCCCCCGTGATCCCCAGCGCCTGGGTGAGCTTGCCGGGGCCGTCGGTCAGGTGGTCGCGGCGTCCGCGCCGGGCCAGTACCATCTCCATGCCCTCGACCACCCGACCGCCCCTGATCAGCACGGCCTCACCCGTCCCTTCGGGACCCGTCACCACGTTGGCGCACCAGTGGACCCCGTAGGACCGGTACACGTAGAGCGTGCCGGCCGGACCGAACATGGAGGCGTTGCGAACGGTACGACCCCGATAGGCATGGGAGGCCGGATCGTCAGCGCCACCGTAGGCCTCGACCTCCTGGATGACCACGACGGTCCGCCCACCGAAGTCGGTGCTCAGCCGGTGGCCGAGCAGCCGTCGCGCCACCTCCTCCACCGGCCCCGACAGGTCCGGCATGGGCTAGTGGTCTGTCTGGGTGATGGCGGTGTGGTATGGCATCGGCAACGGTGTTCCTCGCTAGGCCCGCTGACGAAGGCGTACCCGCAGCGGCACGTTGAGGAAGCGGAACGCAGCGACGGGACGGCGATGGCAGCCAGAGCACACCGGGTTATCGCTCAGACAGACCACTACGCCAGGATCTCGAGCAGGATGGCCTTCATGGAGTGGAGCCGGTTCTCGGCCTGATCGAACACCCGCGACCTGGGGTGGTCGACCACGGCGTCGGTCACCTCCTCACCCCGGTGGGCGGGCAGGCAATGGAGGAATATCGCATCGGGCCCGGCCCGTCCGAACAAGCTCTCGTCCACCTGGTAACCGGCGAAGGCGAGCGCCCGCTCCGACGCCTCCCCCTCCTGGCCCATCGACGCCCAAACGTCCGTGTAAACCACATCGGCCCCGTCCACCGCCTCTAGGTCCGGCGTGACCGTGATCCGGCCCTCTCCCTCGGCCACCAGTTGCTCCAGCGGCTCGAACCCGGGCGGGCTCACCACCCGCACCCGGCCCCCCAGCTTGGCCACCCCCAGCATGAGGCTGTGGCACACGTTGTTGCCGTCTCCCACGTAGGCCACCACGGCTTCGGCAACCTCGCAATGCTCCGCGATGGTCTGGAGGTCAGCCACCGCCTGGCAGGGGTGCTCGATGTCCGAAAGAAGGTTCACCACCGGAGCATCGGCGTGCTCGGCCATCTCCACCAGCACCCGATGGTCGAAGACGCGCATGGCCACGAGATCCAGGTAGCGGTCCAGCACCCGGGCCACGTCGCGGACGGCTTCCCTCGATCCGATACCCACCTCGCTCTGACCCAGGACCACCGGGTGAGCACCCAGGTCGACCGCCGCCACCTCGCTCGACACCCTGGTGCGGGTGGAGGGCTTCTCGAAGAACAATCCGATCCGGGAACCGGCCAGAGCGCCTGACCCGAAGCTCCGGTCGTGGCGGAACCGGGAGGCCGCTTCCACCAGGCGCTCCAGGACTCCCCGTTCGACGTCGAGAATCCCGAGGAAGTCGTTCATATGTTCCCCCGCAGCACACCGCCCAACCGATCCGCGACGGCCGCGGCGATGCCCCGCCCGATCGGAGCCGCCTCCTCATCGGAGATGGTGTGGTCCATCGCGCGGAGCGTTATCCGCACCGCCAGGCTTCTGTGGGCGTCAGGAATCGAGCCACCCTTGAACTCGTCGAACAGATCCAGGCTCTCGAGGTACGGGCCTGCGGATCCCTCCACCACCTCCAGCAGGCGCCCCGCCGGAACCGTATCGGCCAGCACGAACGCCAGGTCGAATACCATGGGCGGGTAGGCGGAGACATCCTCCAGCGTCCAGGAGGGACCGGCGGACACGAGCGGACCGAGACCCATCTCGGCCACCGCCACCCGGCCTTCCAACCCGAACTTCCTGACTGCGGCCGGATGGAGCTCCCCGACCGTCCCTATGTCGGTTGCGCCACACGTCACCACCGCTCCCCGACCCGGGTGGAGGCCCGGCAACGACTCCTGCCGGAGTTCCAGCCGGCGGTCGGCGACCCGGGCCAGAAGATCGACCAGCCCGGTGGCGGTGAATGCGTCCACTCCAGGGCCGGACAGGACCATCGCCAGGTGAAAGGGCTGGAAAGGAATGCGGGGGTCTTCGGGGTCGTCACGGGCCGTGAAGACCCGGCCGGTCTCGAACAGGCGTACCGACCTCAGACCCCGAGCCACATTGCGCGACATCGCCCCCATCAGACCGGGCAAAAGGGTGGTGCGCAGGATGGCCTCCTCCTCGCGAAGCGGGTTCTTGACCCGGATGGTGACCCGGCGCGGATCGTCGAGCGGGAGATCGAGCGCGTCCAGGTCATCCTGGCCGATGAAGCTGAGGGTCTGGGCTTCGGTAAGCCCGGCGCCGACCAGAGCTTCGCGGAGTCTCCGGACGGCTAGTTGCTCCGGAGTGAGACCGCCCCGGCTGCCATGGCGAACCAGATCCGGGAAGCGGTCGTAGCCGTGGAGGCGGGCGATCTCCTCGACCAGATCGATGAAACGGTCGACGTTCGCGTCGTCGAGCGGCGCATCGACCTCGTCGAGCACGCAGATCGGCGCCGGATTGGTCAGGAACACGGCGAACAGCAGGGCGATCGCGGTCAGCGCCTGCTCGCCGCCGGACAGCAGCGACATCACCTGGAGACGCTTGCCCGGCGGGCTCGCCATGATCTCCAGGCCGGCCTCCAGCGGATCCTCGGAGTCGACGAGCGACAGACGCGCCTCCCCACCGCCGAACAGCCGCTTGAAGAGCTTGCCGAAATGGCTGTCCACGGCCTTGAACGCCGTCTGCATGCGCGCCCGCCCTTCCCGGTTGAGGCCGGAGATCCCCTGACGCAGCCGGGCGATGGCGGCCTCGAGATCCTCGCGCTCGCTGTGCATCGCCGACAGTTGTTCCAACAGGTCCGCGGCCTCGGCATCGGCCCTCAGGTTCACCGGACCCATGTTCTCGCGTTCACGCTTCAGCCTCTCGAGGCGTCCCTCCACCGCCTCCGGCCGGGGCGAATCCCGGTCCCCGGACACCTCCGCGATCGACGCGGCTTCGGTGGGCGTGCATTCCAACGTCTCCGCCATGTTCCGGGAGATGTCGGACTTGAGCTGCTCGGCCTGGGATACCAGACCCTCCATGCGCACCCGTTCCTCACGCGCCTCGGCGAGCGCGGCCCGGGCTTCTTTGGATACCCGTGACAATGCGGCGAGCTCCGTTTCGGCGCGAGCGAGGACGTCGGCCGCCTCGCGGCGCTCCGCCTCGGCGGCGGCGGCCTTCTCCAGGAGCTCGGCGCGCTGTTCCGCGAGCGCCCGGGGGCGCGCCTCGGCGTCCGCAAGAGCCTTCCGCGCTTCTGCCTCGCGCGTCGCGAGCCGTTCGAGCTGGGATGCCGCCGACTCGAGCCGCTGCTGCCAGTAAACCTGTTCCTCGGCGAGGGCGAGGACGCGTTTGGCCCGGCCCGCGGCCTCGTCTTCGACGCGCCGGAGCTCGGAGGCCGCGTCGCCGGCCTCCCCGCGCAGGGCGGCCACGTCGGCGCGCAGTGCGTCGAGGCCGCCGCGCGCCGCCTCGGGATCGGCGAGCGCCGCGAGTTCCGTAGCGATGCCGTCCAGGCGTTCCCGCGCGGCCTCGCGG
>JAAXGI010000084.1 GCA_012267505.1 Gemmatimonadota bacterium | reverse complement strand
GGGTCCTATTGGGGTCTCACTCATCGGCTCCGGCATCCCGTAAGCTCAAGATCTTGCAGCCTAGAATTTCCCGCCATCTGATTCGGTTTTCCGCCCGGTTCGATACGGTGGAGTCGGATCGGAATCCAATGGCAAGGAACGCAGATCGTGCAGTCCTGTCTAGACTTAGACGACTCCTTGCCGTGATTCGGACCTCTCACCCGGTCCCTCAAGCACCGCGACTGGGCAAGAGCCAAGAAGCAGGCGGACGAATTCGCCGCAGGCTTCGCAGGGCCGGAGTTGAACGGCCGGAAGGAGGCCAAGCCCGAGCCACTCACCCTGGAGAGGCTTTTTGACATCTACGGTGAAGAGGTGACGGTCGCCAAGCGCGCACGGTCACAGCACCACGACCGAGCCGCGACGCGGATGTTCCTTGGGTTTCTCGGACGGAACCGCGACCCGGCGACACTGTCGCAGCGAGACTGGGACCGGTTCATCCGGGCACGCAAAGCGGGTAGAGTCGGACCGAGCGGAAGGCCGGTGTCCAACCGGATGGTCGAGTACGACCTGAGGTTTCTGATCACGGTGCTCAACTGGGCGGCGAGGTCGCGGGACGAACGGGGGCACCCGCTCCTCGTCTCGAACCCGCTGAAGGGCCTCAAGATGCCCAAGGCCAAGAACCCCACACGGGTCGTCCTCGCCGAGGAGGAGTACCAAGCACTCCTGAGAGTGTCCCGGCGGGTCGACTGGCGGTTCCACGTCGCCCTCGTGCTCGCGCACGAGACGGGACACCGAATCGGCGCCATCCGCAAGCTGAGATGGGCCGACATCGACCTCGAACGCGGAGTCATCCGGTGGCGGGCGGAGAACGAGAAATCGGGCTACGAACACACGACGCCCGTCACCCCCGAGGCGATCGAGGTTCTTGAGGAAGCACGAGGCGTGAACCCCGTGACCGCGAACGCTCCGGTGTTCCCCGCGCCAAGGAATCCCTCAACATGCGCGGGCTCCGTGCTGGCGCATTCGTGGTGGAAGCGCGCCGAGAGGCTCGCCGGACTGGAGCCGAAACGCAGGAGGGGCTGGCATTCGCTCAGGCGGAAGTTTGCCTCCGATCTCATGGACCAACCGCTGAAGATTGTTTGCCAACTCGGGGGCTGGAAGACCGCCAAGACGGTGCTCCAGTGGTTACCAAAGGGCCGACGAGGACCAACTCAGGTCGGCGCTGGCAAGCCGCCGCAGGGTTCGGACCTGAACCCATTCGGCGGGAACCAGTTGGCGGGAATCCGCCCATCCAATCTCGTAAGTTCAATGATAGCAACAGATCCAGTTCGGACAACGAATGCCGATCCAGCGAACGAGATTGGTGTAGGCTTGCTGCCAGAACGGTTCGCGGGACTTGCCGAAGAGCTGGTTGATGAGGGAGGCCACGCCGTAGGCGAGCGAGTAGGAGTCGAGGAGAGGGTCGTCGAGCGGGTTCCACTGCCACGTGCCGCCGAGCCCGATCTCGATGTAGTCTTCGCCGCGCCCGGCGTCCTCGAGGATGCTTCTTACCTGGTGGCAGAAGTCGCCCTTGACCTCTAGCACGAGCGCGCCCGCCCTGCGCCGCGGATCGTCCGCCTGCCATGTGAGGAGCTGGTGCGCGAACGGGTACATGCAGGCGGTGGTCTTGCCGGTGCCGACGGCCCCGACGACGAGCACGCCGGTGTAGAGTCCCTTCTCGGGAAGGACGAGCCACGACGGCTCTTCGCTCTCGCGCGGCACGGTCGGGTGGTGCAGCTCGCCGACGACGAGCGACGGTGCGTCGTCCCTGGAAGACGTAGGCCAGGCGGGCAGTCTTCCGCGCCGCCGGAACCTGACGAGCGGCTGAAGCCACACCCTCCAGACCGAGAGCGCGAGCGATCCCCCGAGCACGACGGCGACCGCGGGCCATGCGTGGTACCAGAAGCGGACGGCGGAGTGCAGGCCCGGATCGTGGTAGGCGATCAGGTCGAGCGCCGGATTGTCGCCGATACCGGGGAACGGCGCCTTGAGCGCGTGGCCGCCGACCGCCCCGAGGGCGGCCCCGATGATGGCGAGGGTACCGGACTTCATCGGCCGGACTCCCTTCCCGGAGGGATCGCTGGCTGGGAGCGACCCGAGCGGGCGGGGCCGGAGGTGCGCAAATGCGCCCGGCCCCGAACCCGTGGCAGGCCTCCGGACTGCCGGGTCGCTCCCAGCCCCGCCCGAGCGGGCCCTGCGGCCCTGGCCGCCCGGGCCGGCGAGGCGCAAGACGTTTGCGCGCAGAAGCTTCGGCCATACCGCCGGTGCGCACGTCGGGAGCGGCCGGGTGCGCATCGGCACCCCGTGTCGTTTGCGCGGGCGTATGCGGCCGTGACGCACGGCGCCGGAGGTGCGCCACTCATCGGTAGAGGACTCCCGCGAGGCGCTTCGTCTGCCAGGTCCGGGCGCGGCGCAGTCCGCCCCGCTCCGCCTGCCGGTGGGCCTCCTTCTCGAGCGCCACGCTGCGCTTCAGCGCGGCCCCAAGGCCGCCGTACTCGTCGAGGACCTCGGCCGCGCCCCGGTGGATCGCGCGCTCGATCCGGGCCAGTTCCTCGCGGACCCGCGGATCCGCCTCGCCGCGGCCGGAGTCCCCGGACCAACGGCCCAGCACCCTCCGCGCCCGCTCCGTCTGGCGCTCGGTGCGTCCCACGGCGACGGCTTCGACAGAGTGGCCGCGCCGCGTGAGCGCGCTCCAGAGCCCCCGGTGTCCCGTGCCCCAGGACCGGACCCCGCTGACGGTGTCGTGGCCGGGCTCGGCGTAGACGAAGACGGCGCGGTCCGAGTCCAAGGCGACGGGCAGCTTGATGGGGAAGTAGCGGCGGGTGTCGCCCGCGGCGCCCCGGTAGAGGCGCGACGGCAGGAGGCTTCTCTCGATCCCGAGCGCCTCGAACGCGGTGACCTTCTCGTGCTCGGTCGGCAGCCAGGGCAGCTCCGGGTGCTCG
>JAAXGI010000168.1 GCA_012267505.1 Gemmatimonadota bacterium | reverse complement strand
TGGGTTCGATCCCCAGCCGGCTCATCGATCGGAGAGAGCCGTAGTCCGCTCCGCGGGGCCGCCACCGGGCCGGCGGCGCGGCGGCGCTTGCCTCCCCGGCGGCAACCGCGCCACTATGTCGGCGCCCGGCAGGAAGCCAGCCGCGCCGGGCCTTGTTCGGAGCCGGCCCCATTCCCCCTCCCGCATGCTGGAAGAGACACGCTTTCGCATTCCCTCTCCGGTCAGCGTCCCCGCGCGCGGGGACCCCCGGTCCGGCGGCCCGCGCGACCCGCGTTCCCCAGGGGGGCGCGCGGCTTCGCTCGCGGGCGCGCTCGGGTCCCTTCTCCTGGCGGGCTGCGGGAGCTCGACGGCGCCCGCGCCCCCCGCGCTCTCCGGTCCCTACGCCTTCGAGGTGAACATCACCGAGCGGAGGGACGAGTTCCGCTGCCACTCCGGGGGCACGGTCGAGTTCACGCAGGACGGAGAGAGCTTCTCGGGGTCGGCGAGGGGGACCGTGACGTGCAGCGGTCTCGGCACGGAATTCACTCTCGAGGAGACATCGCGCCTCACGGGCCGGCTCACCGGAAACGCCGTCCGGATGGAGTTCTCGATCCTGGGCTCGCCGTGCGAAGCGGTGGGGAGCGCGCGCGGCGATCCGGTCGACACGCTCTCGGGCACCGTACGCTGCACCTTCGCGATCGAGGCGAGGATCTATACGCTCGACGGGCGGTGGGAGGCGGCCCGCGGGGCCGTCCCGGGCGGATAGCAGTTTGAGAGGGCCGCCCGCAGAGCTGCTCCTTCCGGGCATCCCGCCCGGGGAACGGCTCATCACGCGACGCAGGTTCCTCCGGTTCGGCCGCGGCTTCGCCGCCCTCGCGGCCGCCGGCGCGCTCCCCGCGTGGCGCTCGGTCCGGCGCGTGCGCTTCCAGGAGAGTCCGTTCACGCTGGGCGTCGCCTCCGGCGATCCCACGGCCTCCGGCGCGGTGCTCTGGACCCGGCTCGACCCGGCAGAGCTCGCCTTCGCGGACGCCGCCTCCAGGGAGGTCGCCGTCCGGTGGGAGGTCTCGGCCGACGACGCCTTCCGGCAGATCGTCCGGACCGGTGAGAGCCGCGCGCTCCCGGAGCTCGGACACTCCGTCCATGCCGAGGTCGAGGGTCTCGAACCGGGACGGTGGTACTGGTACCGGTTCGACGCGGGAGGGATCGAGAGTCCGGCCGGACGGCTCCGGACCGCGCCGGCACCCGGCGAGGTTCCCGCGAGCCTTCGCTTCGCCTTCGCCTCCTGCCAGCACTACGAGCACGGCTACTACACCGCGTATCGCCACATGGCGGCCGAGGAGCCGGAGCTGATCATCCACCTCGGCGACTACATCTACGAGATGCGGTACGGGGAGATCATCCGGGACGCCGCGCCCGATGAGTTGATGACGCTCGCCGACTACCGGAACCGCTACGCGCTCTACCGGTCCGACCCCGACCTCCAGGCCGCCCACGCCGCCTGCCCCTGGATCGTGACCTGGGACGACCACGAGGTCGACAACAACTACGCCGGGGCGGTGCCCGAAGACGCGCAGGGCCGCCACGAGTTCCTCATGCGGCGGGCCGCGGCCTACCAGGCGTACTACGAGTTCATGCCGCTCAGGCGGTCGTCGATGCCCACGGGCCCGGCCATGCAGCTCTTCCGCCGCCTCGACTTCGGTGACCTGGCCAGCTTCCATGTGCTGGACACGCGGCAATACCGGTCCGACCAGGCGTGCGGCGACGGGCGGGCGCCCCGCTGCTGGCCCGCCTTCACCCCGGACCGCACCCTCCTCGGGGCCGCCCAGGAGGCGTGGCTCCACGACGGGCTCGCCTCCGGCCCGGCCCGCTGGAACTTCCTCGCGCAGCAGGTCCGGATGGCGGAAGTCGCGATCCCCCCGCGCGAAGGGGAGAGCGAGGAAAGCTTCTCGCTCGACATGTGGGACGGCTACCCGGCCGAGCGGGAGCGCCTCCTCGGCTTCCTCGCCCGGGAGGAGGTCCCGAATCCGGTGGTCCTCACCGGAGACATCCACTCGCACTGGGCCGCCGACCTCAAGCGCGACTTCGGCGATCCCGGCTCCGCCACGGTGGGGGTCGAACTCGTGGGCTCCTCGATCAGCACCGGCGGGGACGGAGCCGACGCGCAGCGGTTCACGGCGGAGATCCTCGCCGCCAATCCGCATGTGCGGCTCTTCAGCGGACTCCGCGGCTACGTGAGCGTCACCGTCGGACCGGAGGGATGCCGGAGCGACTTTCGCACGGTCCCCTACGTGAGCCGTCCCGGCGCACCCGTCGAGACGCGCGCCTCGTTCGCCGTCGAGGATGTCCGTGCCGGGCTCGAGGAGGCCTGACGCGGCGTCGGAGGATCCCCGGGCGCGCCGCCTGCCCGGCGGTGCATCCGAACGCTCGCCGGAGTAGAAGATTCCGTATTGAGGCGATCCCGGAATCGGCTTACGTTCCCGTCCGCACCGAGGACGGAAGGAGGCAGGACGGCACGATGAGACGATGGCTGGGCAGCGTCCGGTTCCTCACCTGCGTCGCCGCGCTCGCGGCCTGCATCCCGGCCCCGGGGCTCCGGGCGCAGGAGCCCATGCGGATCGGACATGTGAACACCGAGAGGATCCTCGCCGAGGCCCCGGGGGCGCCCGAGGCGGAGGCCGAGCTCGCCCGCCTCGGGGAGAGGGCAGACGCCGAGGTGGCCGAGATGTCGGCGGAGTTCGACAGCCTCGTGGCCGCCTACGAGCGAGACCGGGAGCTCCTCCTCCCGAACATCCAGCAGGCGAGGGAGACCGAGATCACGCAGATCCAGGCGCGACACCAGGGGCGGGTTGACCAGATGGCCCAGGAGCTGCAGCAGCTCCGGATCACCCTCTTCGCGCCGATCGTGAACCAGATGACGGCCGTGATCGAGGCGATCCGCCAGGAAGAGGGCTACCACATCATCTTCGAGATGGCCGGAGCCGAGCTGACGGCCGCCGATCCGTCCCTGGACATCACCGACGAGGTGCTCGCGCGCATGCGGGCGACGCCGGCCGCGCCCTGATTCCGGCGCTGCCGCCAACCAACGGCCCGCCGGCACGGCGGGTGCGGGGTTCCCTCTCGCGCTCTAGTCGACGGCCGGAAACCGGACGAGCACGTAGGTGACGTGACCCCCGTCGGGGACGAGGTAGGCGTGGGGCGTCCGGGCGGGAATATGCAGCACGTCGCCCGCCGCGACGCTGTGGCGCTCACCCCCGTTGATCGACGATCCCGGCTGGTTCGACTGACCCACCATATCGCCGCCGACGTGCATGGTCCCGGCCCCGCTCGTCACGAAGACGACGTCGATGATGTCCGGGTGCAGTTCCGGCCAGCCGTCCCCATCCCTCCGGATGTGGCGGAAGCGGTGGGAGAGTCCCCCCGGCCCGAAGTCGGCCAGCGTCTCGCGGGCCGAGTCGTCCGAGCCGATCCGTTCCCCGAGGCGCGCGTTCCGGCGGCCGAGCTCGGCGGCCGGCCAGAGGGCGAACCCCTCCGGCTCGAGATCGGGCGCCTCCCCGTCGGGGTTCGCCACCACCTGGCCCCGGAATGCGGGAAGACGCACAAGCACGTAGGTGATGTGCCCGCCCTCTACGGGAAGATACGCGTGGGGCGTTCCCGCCGGGATGCGCAGGATGTCTCCGGCTCCCACCTCATGGCGCGTGCCCCCCTCGATCGCCGTGCCGAGGTCACCGGTCCGGCCGAGCATCTCGCCCCCCACGAGGATCGTCCCGCCCCCGCTCTGGATCAGCACCACGTCGTCGATCTCGTCGTGCTGTTCCGGGCGCCCGTCGGAGTCGCGCCGGATGAACCGGAACCGGTGCGAGCCCGCCGGCGTCTCGTAGTCGGCGAGAGTCTCGCGGGCCGATCCGTCCGCACCGATCCGCTCCCCGAGCGCGTCATTGCGCTCCTCGAGCTCCGCAGCATCCCACATGAGATAACCGGGCGACGCGGCGGCCTGCTCCGGGACGGGCGAGAGGAGAACGGCGGCGAGAAGGAGCGAGGGGGCAGTCATCGGAGGAGCCTCCTAGAGCGGGCGGAACGAAGGGGGGACGGGTCCGGAGGGCTTCGCGCCGCCGGCCGAAGGGTCGCTAGAATCCCGGAATCATGAGATGCGCGGCCGATGTGCCCGCATCCATGATCCACATGGCGTCGTTGCGCCGCGACTCGGGAATCTGGGAGTTCGCCTCGGTCGCGTAGGGCACCGCGATGTTCGTGTGCGATCCACCCGTCTCGGCATCGCCCCGCCAGTGGTAATACATCGAGCCGTAGGCCGGTACCGCCCGTGACCCGTCGAGCTCCGCCTCGTCAATGAGCTCCTGGATCGCCTCGTTTGTCCGGCCGCGGTGCGAGAACTGGTGGTTCTGCTCCACCCTGGCACGGTTCAGCTCGCTCGTGCACTGCGAGGTCCAGTTCCCCTGGCGCCCTGGCTCGTTCGAGCTGTCCCAGCACATCAGGCCGTTCGACCCCTCGCGCACGACCACGATCCGGCCGTTCGAGTCGAAGCTGATAACGGCCGCCTCCTCCTTCAGGTTCGCGGGTGCGGCGAGAAGCGCGCGGTCGATCGCCGCCTGGTCCATCGACTGGGCGTCGACGGCAAAGGGAACGGCCGCAAAAACCAGTGCGAACAGGGCTACTTTCCTCATCTCTCGATCTCCTATCTGTTGGTCCCACATGGTGTTCTGGCTGATGCGCCGCGCGGCACGAATAACGGACCGGACCCGCCGGAACGGGGCTGGACGCGGACAATTCCGGCCTCCCGGCCCGAGCATCCCGCACTACGGGAGAGTACCCCGCGGCCGACCGGGCGGCAAGCCGCGCCGTTGCCCGGGGACCCCCGAATCCACCTCGGGCGCGGGGGACGCGCGCGGGCCGCACCGCCGTCCCGGACAAGGAAGGACCGGGGGATCGCCCCCCGGGGCCTCTGGCGGATGTGAGTGCCGTCCGGGCATCCCGCCCACGAAGGCCTCCGGGCGTCCGGACGATGCCGTCAGGCATGGCGCCCGCCCGCAACCCATCACGGTCCACCGGACTGGAGTCCGCCACTCGCCGACCGCTACACTACGTCCGGGCCGTCCCCTCCGTCGAAGGCCCGCCCGCGATGGCTGACCGCACTTCGGGCCCGCGGCGTGGAGGTTCCGGATGCGACAGGAAACGCCCGGACGGAACGGTAGCCCCTCCCGGCCGGTGCACGGCGGACGACCGGAGGAGCGCCCGGAGCACGGCGGGCAGCATCAGGCCGCCGACCCACTCTTCCACTCTCCAGAACAGCGGTGCGCGGGATGGCCTTCGATATCACGCTTGGACGCACGCATCCGGAGGGACGGGCGGGCGCGGCCGGCTGGCACGCCCGGCACGGATGGCTCCGCCAGAGGACAGCCACGGACCCGGAGAACTGACCGGATGAATCTCTCCCCAAGCCCGGGCCATCCGCCGGAGAGCCCGTACTGGCTCGGCACGGAACCCGACGAGATCCGCCGCTTGGCGGCGCAGCATCGTCTCTGGGCCGATCTGGCGCACGATCTCTGGGACCGCGCCGGGTTCGGCCCGGGCGACCGGCTACTCGATCTGGGCTGCGGACCCGGATTCGCGGCGCTCGAACTCGCCGAGAGGGTGGGCCCCTCCGGAAGCGTGCTCGCCGTGGACGCGTCGGTGCGATTCACCAAGGCGCTCGACCTCGAAGCCCGGCGGCGCGGACTCGCGCACCTTGCCGCCCGGGCCAACCGGGTGGAGGCACTCGGGCTCAAGCCCGGATCGCTCGACGGCGCCTTTGCCCGCTGGATCTTCTGCTTTCTCCCCGCCCCGGCGCCGGTCGTCGAGTGCGTGGTTGCGGGACTCCGCCCCGGGGGGCGGCTCGTGGTCTGGGACTACCTCAACTATTTCGCTACCGCGCTGCATCCCCCGGGCCCGGCCTTCAATCGCGTCGTGGCGGCGGTCCACGAGAGCTGGCGGCGATCCGGGGGCGACCTCAATGTCGGCGAGCGCCTCCCCGGACTGATCGCCGCGGCCGGATGCCGCATCCTCGATCTCGTACCGCTGACGCGCTTTCCGCGGCCCCGCACGCCGCTCTGGGAGTGGCCGACCGGATTCTTCTTCGGCTACGTTCCCCGCCTCGTGGAGGCCGGGCTCCTCACCGATGCGGAACGCCTCGCCTTCGAGTCGGAATGGCGCGAGCGCGAGGCTCACCCCGGCGCCTTCCTCTCGCCGCCGCCGATGGTGGGCATCGTCGCCGAGAAGCGGTAGTCCGTCCGCCGAACGCCCGGAGCATCGGGGCTGGTTCGTACCGGTGCGGCGACGCGCAACGCCACCGGCGTGGATCGTGATCGGGGAGAGAAGCATCACCCGGCGGAGTGCCGGGAGATCTGCCGTTCCTCGCAGCTGCTCAACCCCGAACAGGGCTCCGGAGATCGTCGCGATCGTGACGGTGTTCTTCATTCACCTCGATCGCAAAACGCTCAACTGCACTGAGCGTCTCCCGCACGTCATCCCACGTCGTGTTGTGGTTCACGATACACAGCCGAAGGACAAATCGCCTGTTGACCACCGTGGACGAGAGGAACGACTGCCCGCCCCAGAACATGCGCGCCAGCACCTTGCGGTTCATGCTGGCCAAGACGTCCTCGCCGACGCCCCCGGGATTGGCACGGAAGCAGACGATGCCGAGCGACTCCGACACGAACTCCAGGGTCCGGCTCTCTCTGGCGTAGTCTGCCGCCCGAGCGGCCAGGTCGAGCCCGTTCTCAATGGCCGCGCGGAACGCCGCCATCCCGAAGGTCTGAATCGACATCCAGATCTTCAACGCGCGGAAGCTGCGGCTCAGCTGGAGACCGTAGTCCGCCATGTTGGCGTGCTTCGCGCCCCACACCGAATCTTGCAGCACATCGTGCTGCATCGAGAAGGCGCGTTCGAGGGCACCGACGTCGCGAACCAGGATGCAGCCAGCCTCGTAGGGCTGGAACAGCCATTTGTGCGGGTCGGTGCTGATTGAATCCGCTCGATCGATTCCCCTGAGCGCCGCTGCGCCGCGCGGCGTCAGTATCGAGAAGCCGCCATAGGCCGCATCGATGTGAAACCACACCCGCTCGGCATCGCAGATGTTGGCGAGTGCCGGCAGGGGGTCAACGGCGCCACCGGTAGCCGTGCCGGCGTTCGCGCAGACCACCATCGGCGTATACCCGGCCGACCGGTCCGCAGCGATCGCTTCGGCCACCTCGCCCGGATCTATCCGCCCTGACGCGTCGGTCGGGAGCAACCGAATCCCATCCTGCATGATACCGTGTGCCGTGGAAAGGCG
>JAAXGI010000206.1 GCA_012267505.1 Gemmatimonadota bacterium | reverse complement strand
CGGGGGGAACCGGCAGCCGCGGGTCGGATTGGCGAAGCGTAATCCGACACTCGCGGCCCAGGCTCCACGCGTTGCACGCGAGGGCGGATTACGCTTCGCCAATCGTTATCGGAACCTGGTGCGTTTTTCGACCCGCTAGCGTGAACACGTCCTAGGCGGGGTTCGTTTCGGCGTCCGCGTCGCCCCCCGCACCGGCGGGGTGGCCGGAGGGCGCCGCCGGGGGATGGATCACGATCTCGCGGGGGAACCGGCAGGCGAAGCGGCTGCCGCGGCCGGGCTCGCTCTCGATCTCGAGCTCCCCGTCGTAGTGGACGAGCGCGTGCTTGACGATGGCGAGCCCGAGCCCGGTGCCACCCGCTTCGCGGGAACGCCCCGCGTCCACCCGGTAGAACCGTTCGGTGAGGCGTGACAGGTGCTCGGTTTCGATCCCCTCGCCCTCGTCCGCCACCACGAACCACGCCGCATCTTCGTCGACCCACCATTCGATCCGGATGAGTCCGCCGGCGGGGGTGTATTGAACGGCGTTGCGCACGAGGTTCGAGAACATCGCCCGGAACTCCGAAACGCTCCCCGAGACCCGGGTCCCGGGCTGGATCGCGAGCTCGATGCGATGTCCGAGCATTCCGCTCAGGGCGTGGGCCTCTTCCTCAATCTGCGCGGCGAGGAGGTCGATTTCGATCGCCTCGCGCGAGTCGGGGTGCCCGAGCGATTCCATTCTCGAGAGGAGCAGCAGGTCCTCCACGAGGTGCCGCATCCTGGTCGCCTGGTCGTGCATCGCTTCCACCGGCCGCTTCCAGCGGTTCGGCAGCTCGTCCTCCGCCGTCGCGTCCTGCAGCATCTCGAGATAGCCCCCGAGCACCGTGATCGGGGTTCGAAGCTCGTGCGAGACATTGCTGAGGAAATCCCGGCGGACCCGGTCGATCCGCACCCTCTCGGTCACGTCCCGGCACACGAGGAGGAACTGTTCGGAGGAAAAGGGCACGAGGCCCACCATGATGACGTTGTCCGGGGCGGCTGGGGCAGGGATCTGGACGAAGCGCTCGGGTGCTCCCCGGCGCCGGTAGTCGGTGAACTCGGGGTTCCGCAGCAGGTTGTCGATGTGCTGCCCGCGGTCCTCGGGGTCCTGGAGTCCGATCAGCCGTTGCGCGGCGTCGTTCGACCACCGGATGTGCAGGTCCGCGTCCAGGACCACAATCCCGTCCGGCAGTGCCTGAACCGAGCGCTCGTACTCCTTGACCTCGGCCTCCGCCTCGCGCGCCGCCTCGCGCGCCTCGCGCCGCTCCTGGTAGAGCCGGTGGCTGACTTCCGCCCAGAGTCCGAACGCATCGGGCGGGGGATCGTCGAGCCCGTCGTTCAGCCACCTGAGCTGGCGGGCCGCGTTGCGGACGTTGAAGCCGGCGTAGACCGCCCCTGCGCCGGCCACCCACCACAGGACGCCGCCGGTCAGGTAGCCGGCTGCGACCGCGGCGGCGAAGACGCCTCCGATAGTCCAGAGCTCCGCCAGCCAGGCGCGCCGCATGGCCGGTCAGCCGTATTGGCGCGCAAATTTCACCGATGTCCTGCTCGATCGAAAAATCGGAGATTTTTCGAGCTAGCGACGAACATTGGTGGAATTCGCGCGCTAGTCGGCAACCGAGAACCGGTAGCCGAAGCCGCGTACGGTCTGGATGTAGCCGTCGGCCCCGTGTGGCGCAAGTGCCTTGCGTACCCGGCGGACCTGGACGTCCACGGTGCGTTCCTCGATGAAGACGTCATGGCCCCAGGCGTTGTCGAGAAGCTGGGCGCGGCTCCAGACCCGGTCGGGATGGGACGCGAGAAAGTGGAGGAGGCGGAACTCGGTCGGCCCGAGCCCGACCTCGACGCCGCGGACCTGGACGCGGCAACTCTCGCGATCGATGACGAGGCCACCGGCCTCGACCCGGTCCGCGCGGGCGTCCGCGGCGCGCCGGAGGAGGGCGCGGACCCGGGCCCGGAGCTCGCGCGGCGAGAAGGGCTTGACGACGTAGTCGTCCGCGCCAGCGTCCAGCCCGCGAACCCGATCGGGCTCATCCGCGCGCGCGGTGACGAGGATGACGGGCACCTCTCGCTCGGCCGGATCGCCCTCCCGGCGGAGACGGCGGAGAAACTCGTAGCCGCTCGCCCCGGGGAGCATCCAGTCGAGGAGCACGAGGTCCACCCGGGAGGCCCGAAGCGTTCTCCACGCGCTCGCCACGTCCTCCGCCTCCCGGACCTCGTATCCCGCTTCCCGGAGGTTTCCCGCGACCATCTCCCGCATGGCCGGCTCGTCCTCCACGACCAGCAGACTCGCAGCCATCTCTCGCCAATCTCCTTCGAAATCGGGGTCAGGGTGAGATTTCGAGCTCAGACGACGATCCGGAAGGAGACTTCGAATCCCGAAAGCTCGCTCTGATCCCGTTTTCTTCCGAGCTCGGGTTCAAGTCAGACCTCGCTCTGCGCCTGCAGCTCCTTGTGCTCCAGGCTCGTGTGCCGGATGTCCTTGCCCTTGACGAGGAACACGATGTACTCCCCGATGTTCTTCGCGTGGTCCGCAATCCGTTCGAGCGCCCGCGCGCACCAGATCATGTCGAGCACCTCGGAGATGCGCCGAGGGTCCTCCATCATGTAGGTCACCAGCTCGCGCATGCACGCGGCGTACTCGAGGTCGACCGTCTTGTCCTCGCGGGCGATGTCCACCGCCGCCTCGACGTCGAGGCGGGCGAACGCATCGAGGGCCTGGTGGACCATCTGCTGGACGTGCCGGCCGAGGTTGCGTACCCCCGCATAGCGCATTCGCCTCGGAGCGTTCCCCCCGAGCCGCACCGCGGTCCGCCCGATCTTCTCCGCCTCGTCGCCCATGCGCTCGAGGTCGGTGATCGTCTTGATGATCGCGATGACGAGCCTGAGATCGCTCGCCGCGGGCTGGTGGAGCGCGATGATCCGCGTGCACTCCTCGTCGATCTGGACCTCGAGGCGGTTGATCTTGTAGTCGTCCCGGACCACCCGCTCGCCGATCTCGCTGTCGAACTCCGCGAGCGCGGCGAGCGCGTTCGTGATCTGTTCTTCGACGAGCCCGCCCATCTCGAGCACCGAGGTGCGCACATCCTCGAGCGCCTCGTCGTACTTCCGGGAGATGTGCCGGCCGGTCACCGACGGTCGTTCGGCTTCCGCGACTGCCATGCTCTACTCCTGTTCGGTCCTGTCCGGTTCCGCCCTATCCCACGCGTCCGGTGATGTAGTCCTCGGTGAGGGTGTGCCGGGGATTGGTGAAGATCTGCGACGTCTCGCCCACCTCCACCAGGTGTCCGAGGTGGAAGTAGGCGGTGCGCTGGGAGACCCTTGCCGCCTGCTGCATCGAATGGGTCACGAGGGCGATCGCGTACTGCTGCCTGAGCTCGTCGATGAGCTCCTCGATACGGGCCGTCGCGATGGGGTCGAGGGCCGAGCACGGCTCGTCCATGAGAATCACCTCGGGACTCACCGCGATGGCCCGCGCGATGCAGAGCCGCTGCTGCTGCCCGCCGGAAAGCCCCGTGCCGGGCTGCTCCAGGCGGTCCTTCACCTCCTCCCAGAGGCCGGCTCGCTCGAGGCTGCGCTGCACGATCTCGTCGGTGTCCGCGCGGGTCTCCGACAGGCCGTGGATCCGCGGTCCGTAGGCGACGTTGTCGTAGATCGACTTCGGAAAGGGGTTGGGCTTCTGGAACACCATGCCGACCCGGGCGCGGAGCAGCACCACGTCGAGCTTCGGGTCGAAGATGTCGTCGCCGTCGAGCCGGATGGTGCCGGACATCCGGCAGTTGTCGATGATGTCGTTCATCCGGTTGAGGCACCGCAGGAACGTCGACTTCCCGCAGCCGGACGGCCCCACCAGGGCGAGCACCTCGTTGGAGCCGATGTCGATGTTGACGTTCTCGATCCCGATCTTCTCCCCGTACCAGACGGTCACGTCGCGCACCGTGATACGGGCGTTCGGCGAATGAATCTCCCCGACCGTCTCGTACGCCTCGTCGCGGGGGGCGTCGTCCGTCCGGTCCGCCACGAAGGCGGTGGCCGCGGAGGCAGCGACCGTGTTCATGTGACCACCTTCCGTTTGGAACTCGCAACCATCATTTGACCGCCATCGCAGAGAGAAACCGATGTCGGATTGCGCATCGCCAAGCCGACCCGCCCGGGACCGGGAGTACCTGGGCGTGTCGCGTCGGCGGCAGACGTTGCCCGACATTGCGCTCTTTCGGCGAAATCGACATCGCTCCCCGTCCTGCCTTCCGCTACCAGCGCCGCTCGAACCGCCGCCGCAGCACCACTGCGAGGCCGTTCATGGCGATGAGGAATCCGAGGAGCACGATGATCGCCGCGGAAGTCCGCTCGACGAAGGCCCGTTCGGGGCTGTCTACCCACAGGAAGATCTGCACCGGTAGCACCGTGGCCGGGTCGAACGGAGTATGCGGGATGTCCACGATG
>JAAXGI010000187.1 GCA_012267505.1 Gemmatimonadota bacterium | reverse complement strand
ATCCGGACGGTCGCCGTCTATTCCGACGTCGACCGGACGGCCAAGCATGTCCGCATGGCCAACGAGGCCTACGCCATCGGACCGGCTCCCGCGCCCCAGAGCTACCTCAGCACCGACCGCGTCCTCGCCGCCGCCCGGCAATCCCGAGCGGAGGCGATCCATCCCGGATACGGGTTCCTCAGTGAGAACGCGGACTTCGCCGAAGCGTGCGCGCGCGCAGGGCTTCGCTTCATCGGCCCGCCAGCGGAAGCGATCCGTGCTATGGGAGTCAAGACGCGCGCCCGGGAGATCATGGCTGCCGCCGGCGTCCCTGTCGTTCCGGGGACGCCGACTGCGGTTCGGGATGCCGCGGAGGCCGCCAGGCACGCGGCAAGGGTCGGGTTCCCGGTCATGCTCAAGGCAGCCGCGGGAGGAGGGGGCAAGGGCATGAGGCTTGTCCATGATCCGTCGGCCCTCAAGGGAGCCCTCGAGGAGGCAAGGGGGGAGGCCCAGCAGGCGTTCGGCGACGGCTCGCTGTACATCGAGAAGGCAATTGTTCGCCCGCGGCATGTCGAAGTCCAGGTGCTGGCCGACGAGCACGGCAACGTCGTGCATCTCGGAGAGCGCGAGTGCAGCCTGCAGAGGCGACACCAGAAAGTACTCGAGGAAACGCCTTCGCCGTTTGTGGAGGCGAATCCCGGTGTCCGGCAGGATCTGTGCAAGGCAGCGGTCTCCGCGGCGCGAGCGGCAGGGTACACGAACGCAGGGACCGTGGAGTTCCTCATGGACAGCGGAGGCCACTTCTACTTTCTCGAGATGAACACGCGCCTGCAGGTAGAGCACCCCGTGACGGAGCTTGTCACCGGTACCGACTTGGTCAGGGAGCAGATCCTGGTCGCCGCGGGCGAGAGGCTCCGCTTCAGGCCCGGTGACATCCGCTTCAGCGGTCATGCCCTGGAGTGCCGGATCTACGCGGAGGATCCCGTTCGCGGGTTCATGCCCTCCCCGGGCCGTATCAGCCACCTGGCGCTGCCCGATGGCCCCGGGATCCGAGTCGACTCCGGTGCCGAGCCAGGCTGGACAGTTCCGCTGGAATACGACCCTCTCATCGCCAAGCTTTGCGCCTGGGCCCCGACACGGAAGGAGGCGATCGCCAGGATGCAGCGTGCCCTGGACGAGTTCGTTGTGGGCGGGATCGCCACCACGGTCGGGTTCTTCCGGGAACTGATGGGAAACACCCGGTTCCGCGAAGGCGAAATCGATACCGGCCTGCTGGAGAGATGGCTTGCAGAGGGAGGGATCCCGGCTGCCGGCCCTACCGGCGAGGAGCGGCTAGCCGCGATGCTGGCCACGGTCCGCGCGTCGCGCGACTCCGGGCAGCGCGACCGCCGGGGACCGGGACGGCCCGAGTCTCGATGGAAGCGGAGCGGCCGTGTCGCGATGGGCGGGTTCGGCGGGAGTCCGAATTGAGACGCTTCGACCTTCTCGTCGACGGCGAAGCTCAGGCCCTGGAAACCGGGCAAGCATCGTGCGTAGCGGACGGCCGAGAGGCTGCGGTCGACCTAGCCGACCTGGGCGGAGGACAGTACTCTGTCATTCTGGATGGCAAGCAATACACCGTCCACGTCACGCCCCGGGGCCCCAGAGCGTACCAGGCCGTGATCGGCGGCGCTGGCGTGGCCATCGAGGTGCGAGACCCCCGTGCCCTGTCGCGACGCGACGCCGGCGAGGGGACTCGTGGCGCACTCGAGATCCGCGCGCCGATGCCCGGCAAGGTTCTCGCTGTGCATGTCGGCATCGGGGACACCGTTACGAGGGAGCAGGGGCTTGTCGTCGTCGAAGCCATGAAGATGCAGAACGAGCTCCGGTCGCCCAAGGACGGCAAGGTCACCGCCGTGCGGGTCCGGGAAGGGGATTCCGTCGCGGCCGGCGAAACGTTGCTCATGGTCGAATAGGATGGGTAGAGTCCGGGGGGCCAGAATGGATGTGACTGGCGAGTGCGTGGAGTGCCAGGGGACCGGTTGGGTCGTTGTCAGCACCAAGCGCGGAAGCGGGGCGGTTCGCTGCACGTGCTTCTCGAAGGAGCTCGCAGACTTGCGCGACTCTGAGGTCGGCCTGCCCCCTAAGGTAGCGCACAAGACATTCGACGATTTCAGCGCCGGCGACAGCAAGACCGAGCGAGCCAAGTACAACGTCCTCACCGGGGTGATGCGCAAGGCCAAATTCTTTGCGGACGAATTCCCGGCCTGCAAGCGGAGAGGACTGCTGTTCCACGGCGGGTCGGCGGAGGAGATGACCCACCTCGGGGTGGCAACGCTCAAGAGATTCATGAAGAAAGGGCTCAGCTGCCTGTTCTGTGACTACTATCAGCTGCTGGAGGGCCTTCGCCAGCGCATGGATCCCGATCCGGAGACCGCGAGAGCGGGACACTCCCTGGCCCGGCGCGTCCTCGAAGTCGACGTGCTTCTCATCGACTCGCTCGGCGGCCACCGGGGAAGCGGCTGGGTCGTCGACACAATCGGAGGGATTATCAAGAGCCGCTACTACGCCGAACGCTGCCTACTCGCCACGACACGGCTGCCGCTCGGCGGCACGGCTCACGTCCCGACCCGGGGATTCCAAGAAATGAGGGTCCCTCCCAGGTACCACGAATCGCTCCCCGACCGTATCGGCCGGGAGAGTGTCGAGAGGCTTCTGGCGCACTGCGAGCCGCTGTGCATGACGGTCCCGGACCAAGAGCAGGCGCGCGGCTCCCCTCCCCCAGCCGACACCAGCTCGGTCCACTGACGTGAATTCCCTCGAAGCGAACGCATGACCGGGTGCGGGCGTTCGGTTCGCCGCGCGAATGGCTTCCGCTCGTGCCCCGCGCATCTTTGGTGGGTCAGGCGGCTCCCGAGCGGTGGATTCCCCGCCAATCGCCGAGCCTGCCGGGCCCGATAGTCGCACCTTTGCCTTCTGGTCGCTTGCTGCCCCCTCGCCGAATCAGGATGCTGCCCCTGGGCGCCTGACCCGAACACTCGGCTCTCCGTGGCCTGCTGCCTCCCTGCCGTTCCGAAACGCCTGCCGATGGGCCCGCTCCACCAACTCGGCAGCGTCACGGGCTGCCAGCTCGCAGGCGTCCGGGACGAGGCCGACGGCCCTAGCCGCCTCGCCGAGCACCGTTCCGGGGGCCATGCCCGCCTGCCGCATCGCCCGGACGGAAGGGGCTCGCTGCTTCTTGCTCAGCTTGACGCCTTGCCCGTCGCGAGCCAGCGGATGGTGGAAGTAGCGGGGCGGATCGGGCCTGCCCAGCATCCGGGCAAGACGAATCTGTCGTCCGGTGGAGTCCACGAGATCCTCGCCGCGCACCACGAAGTCCACGCCGTGCCGCAGGTCATCGACCGTCACGGCGAACTGGTACGTCCACTGGCCAAGCCGGTCCCGCACCAAGAGGTCACCGCACTGGCGCTCAGGCCGCTGGCACTGCTGGCCAAGGAATCCGTCCTCGAAGGATTCCGGGCGCTCGTCCCGCTTCCAAGCAAGGCGCAGGCCGTGACTGACCGACTCGGGATGCCCGGCACGGCGGCAGAGCCCAGGGTACGGCATCTCTCCCTGCAAGCCCGGATCGCGCAGCCTCGCCAGGCTCTTGCGCGTGCAGACGCAACGGTAAACGCTCGTGACCCGCGCCAGGCGCCGCAGCGCGTCGCCGTAGACGGCGTCGCAGTCGCTCTGCCGATGCTTGCTCGGGCCGGGCGAAACGAAGTTTGCGGGCTCGAAGCCGAGCCACTCCATGTCCGCCAGCAATGCCACCTCGTAGTCCCCGCGGCACCTCCGGCGGTCGTGGTCCTCGATCCGAAGGAGCACGCGTCCTCCCAGGATCCCTGCCACGCCCCAGACGAACAGCATGTGGCCAACGTGGCCGATGTGAAGGAGCCCTGTCGGGCTGGGCGCGAAACGCGTTAGCGGCTTGTCCGCAGGCACTGACCGCTGCTCAGAACGAGCCTACCAAGCCGGGAGGCATCGCGGGTGGCACCCCGGATCGGCGGGCCTCGTGCGGCCGCCCGATCAGTTCAGCGAGACTGATACCGAGTTCGACTCGCCGGATCCGTTGCCGGCAACCACCGACACGTTGCTGAGGTCCTCGAACACGCCCTCGTCCAGCGTGAAGCCCACGGTTGCCGTGAACTGGCTGCCAAAAGCGCTGGACTGGTTGCCCGAGTAGTACGTGCCGAACTCCCTCGCGACCTCGGCCCGCAGGTCGGGAGTGCGCAGGTCCGACCCGGGATTCCCCGTGAAGGAGAACGCCAGCGAGTCAACCTCGCGCGACGTGGCAAATCCGGTGACCTGCAGGCTGAATCCGCCCTGCCCGGTCTGCCCTAGGACCACGCCCTGTAACACGGGCGCCGCCTCCATGACGTTGAACCGGAGCTCGGGCACCGCGTCCGGCATGATCTCAACGGCTGCCCCGGCCTGTGCCTCCGGATCGGGAGGCCGGTTCTCGATCCCGTCGGGCACCGAGTAGAAGCGCGCAGTCAGCACGATTTCGCCGGCCACCGTGCCGCTCTGGAACGCGTTCGTGGCGCCGTTCGTCGAGAACGCCGCTTCGGTCGTCCCGGAAACGATCTGGAAGACCGCCTGCCGACCGCCGGTCGCCCACTGGATCGCCGGGTCGTTCGCGAAGGCGCGCGTCTCGAAAGCCAGCGTGAGAATGCCCACAATGTCGGTCGGGTAGGGCTCTGCAAGCGTCAGTCCCAGCGCCACCTGCTCGGCCGCGCCCACCGTGCCGCCGGCATGCGAGAACTGGATCGCGGGAAGGTCCGCGATCTCGACAGCGAGCTCGAGTTCGGGCGCGGGGTCGGGAGTGATGTCCGCGCCACCGTCCTCGGTAGAGAACAGCGCCGAGACGGTCACTTTGCCCTCCGATGGCGGTGCCCGGAACTGGGTCGTCTCGAAGCCGTCCGCGAACAGCGCGGCCGTCTCGCCCGCGCCGATGCGGAACTGGACCCTCTGTCCGTCACCGGACCACGCTCCCGGCCCGCTGGCCGGGTCCTTGCCCTCGAAGGACATCACCAAGGTGCCCGAGATCGCCTCGGGATACGGCTCCGACAGCATGACTCCGAGCTCGATCTGCTCGCCGCCTCCCACCGAGCCGCTGTCCCTGGTGAACATGACCTGCGGCAATTCCGCTATCTCTATCGCGAACTCCACCTGCGGGGCGCTGGGCGGGGTAATGTCGATTCCCCATGGGTAGGCCGAGAACGTGGCCGTCACGGTTACCGTCCCGGGCACGGTGGCGGCCCGGAACTCAATGGATTCCCCCCCGCCGACCAACGTCGCAGCGGTCTGTCCCGCGGGAACGCGGAAGACCACCTCGCGTCCGCCCGTGGACCACGCCAGCGAAGGATCGCGCTCCGCCTCCGCGGATTCGAGTTCCAAGGCCAGAGTGCCCTCGATGTCGACCGGGTAGGCCGAGCCGAGGCTGAGACCGATGGGCACCTCCTCGCCGGCACGCAGCGTGCGTCCGAACGTCGAGAATCGCACCGGCGGCAAGGCCGGCGCGTCCACGGAAAGGGGAAATATCGCGTCGTCTATGACCAGCGTCCCGGACAGGTCCCCGCTGGCCGAGGGGCTCGGCTCTACACGGACCGTGAAGGTCCCCCCCGGCGAGAGACTTAGCGGCAGCGTGGGACCCGCGGATAGCACGAACGGACCGGTGACGCGGATCGATTCGACAAGCTGGGCGCTCTGCAGGGTGTTCCGGCCTTCGACCTCAACAGCGGCCGCGCTCTGGCCGAAGACAACCCCCAAG
>JAAXGI010000315.1 GCA_012267505.1 Gemmatimonadota bacterium | reverse complement strand
GTTCGGGAACGAGGTGCCGCAGAGGTCTCCCGACACCCGATCGGGAATGATCTGCGATAGCGCCCCCAGCGCCACCGACACGGCGCGCTTGCGGACCTCGCCGTGGGCGCCGGCCGGAGCGTCGCTCCGAACGTCCACCACGCTCGCGGCCGGAGCCCGGAGCTCGATGGGCCGGAACGCGCCGTCGTTCACCGCTCCGCCCGGGTCCAGAGTGGACTTGACGGCCACGAACACCCCCGCCCCGGTCACCGCGAGGGACGAGTTCACCACCCCCGGAACCTGGGGATTCGAGCCCGCGAAATCGGCCACGATGCCGTCCCCGGCGACGGTGAGCTCGAGCCGGACGAGCACCGGATCGAGCCGCCCGTCCTCGTAGTACTCGAGGTAGTCCTCGTAGCAGTAGCTTCCGTCCGGGAGCTCCGCAATCCGCTCCCGGAGGCGGCGCTCCGTGCGGTCGAGGTTGATCCGAACCGCGGCGCGGACCGTGTCCGCACCGTACCGCTCGTAGATCCGCCGGATCCGCCGCTCGGCGACCCGGCACGCGCCGAGCGAGGCGTTGAAATCGCCTTCGCGCTCCTCCGGCACCCGCATGTTGGCCATGAGGAGAGCCATGGCGGCGCGGTTGACCTTCCCCCGCTCGAGGATCTTGATCGGCGGGATCCGCACCCCCTCCTGGTAGATGTTGGTCGAGAGCCCCGAATAGCTTCCCGGCACCATTCCGCCGACGTCCACCCAGTGGGCCCGCACCGCGGGGAAGACGAGGATGTTCCCGTCCTCGTCGAAGACGGGATGGACCAGGGTTACGTCGTTCAGGTGGGTGCCGCCCCGGTAGGGATCGTTGAGCAGCACGACATCGCCGGGGTGGAGGTCGTCCGCGAAGTCCTCGAACATGCAGCGCACCCCCCACGGCAGGGGGAGCACGTGCCCGGGATGGTCCCAGGACTGCGCGACCATCTCGCCGCCCGGTCCGAAGAGCGCGCACGAGAAGTCGTCGAACTCGTAGATGACGGACGAGAACGACGAACGGATGATGGTCGCCCGCATCTCCCGCACGATGGCGATGAGACCCTCGCAGACCACCTCGAGGGTGATCGGGTCCACCTCCGCCCGCTCGGATGCGACGGCCGGCGGCGGCGCGCCCGTGACGGACGGTCGGGGAAGGGGCTGCGAAACGCTCATGCGTCACCTCTCTCCATCAACAGGTCTCCCGATTCGAGGACCCGGAAGCGCCAATCGGGCGGCACCACGGTGGTGGCGCCATCCTCCTCCACGATCGCCGGCCCCGCGAGCACGGCCCTGGCCGGCAGCCGGCTCCGATCCAGCACCGGGGTGTCGAGGAACCGGTCGGCGAAGAACACGGCGCGAGTCTCGATCCGGGCGCCCGCGACGTCCCCCACCACGTCCCAGGCACCGAACGCGGGCCTCGCTTCCCGGCCGACCCCGGTCAACCGGAAGCTCACCACTTCGGTCTCGCCGTCGTTGCGATGCCCGAACCGCCGTTCGTGGGTATCGTGGAAAGCGGCCTCCAGCGCCTCCACGGTGGCCATCTCCGGGGGCACCTCCACATCGATCTCCCAGCTCTGACCAAGATAGCGCATGCCGAGCGCCCGCCGGGAGGAGAAGTCCTCGGGCGCCACTCCCTCCGCTTCGAGGCTCCGGCGGGCCTCCTCCTCCAGCCGGTCGAACTCGTCCGCGATCTCCGCGAACGACGCGAGACGCCGGGGAAGCAGGGTGCGGGTCCTCACGAAGTCCTGCTTGACGTCGGAGATGAGCGACCCGAGGGCCGCGAAGTTGCCGGGCCCCGTCGGCACGAGCACCCGCTCGATCTCGAGCTCTTCCGCGATGAACGCCCCGTGCATCGGTCCCGCGCCACCGTACGCGACGAGGGTGAAGTCACGCGGGTCGTAGCCCTTCGCCACCGAGATCTGCTTGATCGCACTCACCATCCGGGCGACCGCGATGCGCACCACTCCCTCCGCGGCCGCCTCGTCGGTGAGCGACTCGAGCCCGAGTGTCCGGAGCGCCCGGCGGGCGAGATCCTCGTCGAGCGCGATGCGGCCGGCGAGACGCGCGCCGGGCTTCAGCCGGTGGAGCACGAGGTTCGCGTCGGTCACCGTCGGCTCTCGCCCGCCCTGACCGTAGCAGGCGGGCCCGGGGTCGGCACCCGCGCTGCGCGGCCCCACCATCAGGATGTCGCCCGCGTCCATCCACGCGATGCTCCCGCCCCCGGCACCGACCGCGTTGATCTCGGTCTGAGGGGTGCGGTTCGCGTACGGACCGACGAACTGCTCGTTGGTGAGAGGGACGACGAGGTCCTCGATGAGACAGACGTCGGTGCTGGTGCCGCCCATGTCGCAGGTGATGAGGTTGGGAATGTCGAGCCGTCCGCCGAGGTCGGCCGCCGCCGCCACGCCCCCCGCCGGACCCGACAGCACGGTGGCGACCGGAAGGCGGCGGGCGCGTTCGGCGGTCGCGACCCCGCCGTTCGAGGTCATGATGAACACCGATCCCCGGTAGCCGCGCTCCGCGACTGCCGCCTGGAGCCGGCCGAGATAGCCGTCGATGAGGGGACCGATATAGGCGTTGAGGGCGGTGGTGTTGAAGCGCTCGTACTCCCGGAACTCCGGAAGCACCTCGTTCGAAGCGGTGACGAACCCCGCGCGCGGCGCTTCCCCGTTGCGCCCCTGTCGCGCGAGCGAGGCCACCGCCCGCTCATGGTCGGGGTTCGCGTAGCTGTGCAGGAAACACACCGCGACGGCCGCTCCGGCCGGCAGGCTCCCCACCGCGGCGCGCGCCTGGTCGAGGTCGAGGGGACGGAGGATCTCGCCGTCCCAGGACATCCGTTCGTCGATTTCCAGGGTGCGCCCGCGAGGCACGAGGGGCGGAGGCTTTCGGGCGGTGATGTCGTAAAGGACGGTGCGATTCGTCCTTGCGATCTCGAGGACATCGCGGAACCCGGTCGTGGTGAGCATCCAGACTTCCGCCCCCCGCCCTTCCAGAACCGCGTTCGTGCCGATGGTAACGCCGTGGATGAAGCGCCGCACTTCACCGAGATCGACGCCGAGGCGCTCGAGCACCTCGAGGACCGCGCGCGCGGGGTCCGCGGGCGTCGACGGGACCTTGGCGTAGCGAATCGAACCGGCGGTGTCGTCGAACACCGCCGCGTCGGTGAACGTCCCGCCCACGTCGACGCCGACGCGGTAGCTGGCTTGTGATATGTCCATGATCCTCCAATCGATTGCGGGCCGGCTCTCATCTCGCCAATGCTTCGCTCACGGCCACCGTCCCGGGGGCTCCCGGGCCGTCGTCGGGGGCGGCGCAGCCCCGGCGAGCCGCCGCCGGCCGGTCCGGCCGGAGGGACGGCGGTTGTACTGGAAGCGATGCCGCGCTATAACGAACGCACGGCCTGCGGTATCCGCATGGCCGAAGGACCAGCTTGACGGGAGAACCGAAGAAATGAATCGACCCATCCGCTCCGTACTCGCAGCCGCGGCTGCGGTAACGCTCAGTGTAGCCTCGATCGCGTCCGTCACCGGCGCTGCGCAGGCTTGGGAGCCGAAGAAGCCCATCGACTTCGTGATCATGGCCGGCAAGGGCGGCGGCGCCGACAAGATGGCACGCCTGATGCAGACCATCGTCGAGAAGCACGACATGTCCTCGAAGCCGCTCATTCCCATCAACAAGCCGGGCGGCTCCGGTGCCGAGGCCCTCGTCCACCTCAAGCAGAAGACGGGCGACGATCACACGATCATGGTCACCCTCAACAGCTTCTACACCACCCCCCTTCGCCAGCCGGGCCTCGATGTCGACATCATGACCTTCACGCCCATCGCCCGCATGGCGGAGGACACGTTCCTCCTCTGGGTGCACGCGGACTCCGACATCAACACGGTGGACGAGTTCGTCGACGCGGCCAAGGCGGCCGGCAACAACTGGATCATGGCCGGCACCGGCAAGGGTCAGGAGGATCAGCTCCTCACCACCTTCCTCAATACCGCCTATGGCCTCGACATGAATTACGTGCCGTTCAAGGGCGGGGGCCGGGTGGCCAAGGAGCTTGCCGGGAAGAACGCGAACTCCACGGTGAACAACCCCTCCGAGCAGCTCGGCTTCTACGAGGCGGGGAAGACCCGGCCGCTTGCCGCGTTCACCCCGGAGCGCCTCGAGCTGTTCGGCGACGCTCCGACCTTCGTCGAGCTCGGCCAGGACTTCGTGTACTTCATGCAACGCTCGGTGGTCGGCGCGCCCGGCATGAGCGACGAGGCGGCCGCCTTCTACCAGGATCTGTTCGCGAAGGTGTTCGCGTCCGATGAATGGCAGAAGTACCGGCACGACAAGAGCCTGTACGGCGACCTCATCTCCGGAGACGAGCTCAAGGCCTACTGGATGCGCGAGCGCGCCATCCACGAGGTCATGCTGAAGGAGATCGGCGAGATCTAGCCTCGCCGCCTCTCTCAGCTCCAGCGACAAGGCTTTGCGCGAGGTCGGGGCGACTGCCCCGGCCCCGCGTTGCATTGCCTTGATGTACAGATCGAATCAAGCCCGGAAATCTCACCAGCTTCTTGGCTCGCGGACGCGGATCTGCTCGCTGTGACAAGG
>JAAXGI010000161.1 GCA_012267505.1 Gemmatimonadota bacterium | reverse complement strand
GAGGATGGCCGGGCATGCCGCAGTCGTCGGCAGTCGGCCCCCTGCTGCCGACCCGGCGCTCGCCGTTTCCGTCCACCCGCCACGCTCTACACCCGAGCCAGCGTCCGGGCGCGGGTCGGGACTCCACGTCCACTCTCCGGGCCAGGGACTCGCGAACCACACCCGCGGAGCTCCCCGCGCGAGGGGGGAGCGGCGGGCGCGCGTTGCTTCAGGAAACGGGAGAATCGATCTTCCAGGGGACGGCGCCGTCCAAGCGGCGGCTGGGGATCCCGATTCGCGGGCGGCGAAGCGCCGTCCGGAGGGAGGGGGAGCGGTGACGATGCGGAGGAGTTCTTCGCGACGCTTCGCGCAGGCGGTGGCCGCGCTCGGGGTCGCGGCAGTCGGAATCGCCGGGTGCGCCGGCGCGACCGTCGGCACAGGCCCCGCCACATCATTCGCCTCCCCCGGAGAACGGCTGGATGCGCTCGTCGCCGAGCCTCCCTTCGACCGTGTCCACTGGGGTGTACTCGCGGTGGACGCGCTGTCAGGGGAGCCCGTCTACGAGCTTAACCCGGACCTGCTCTTCATCCCCGCGTCGAACATGAAGCTCCCGGTGACCGTAGCGGCACTCGGCCTTCTCGGTCCCGACTACAGGTGGGAGACGACCTTCTTCGCCCGCTCCCTCCCGGTCGACGGGCGGCTGGACGGCGACCTCTACCTCCCGGCCGTGGGGGACCCGACCCTCGGCGAGCCCTTCCACCCCTCCGGCGAGGACGCCCTCCGGGCCGCCGTGGATTCTCTCCTCCACGCCGGCGCGGGGGAGATCTCGGGACGTCTCGTGGTGGACGCCTCCGCCTGGGACTCCACATCGGTGCCCGAGTCGTGGATGGTCGAGGATCTCCACGTCACGGCGGGCGCGACGGGAGGGGCCTTCGCCGTGGACCGGGGTGTACTCGAAATCAGGATCCGGGGCGCGGCACGGGCGGGGGAGCCCGCCACGGCGGAGTGGACGCCCCATGGAAGGGATGCGGGGGAGCCCTCACCCTTCGTCGTCTCGCGCGTGGTCACCGCCCCCGCTGGCGAGACGGCGGATCTTGTGACAAGCTACCGCCCCGAATCCCGCCGCTGGCTCGTCGAGGGACACGTCGGGACGGGCCAGGAACTGACCCTCCGACGCGCCGCGAGGGATCCGGTGCGCCTCGCAGTCTCGACGCTCGAGCGCGTGCTCGCCGACCGGGGGATCCGGTCCGGAGACGGAGCGGAGATCCTCTGGGAGCGCGCCGTCCCCTTGGGACGGCGGTGCGAGTCCGGACGGATCGCGTCCTGCGCCGAGATGCTCCGAGTCGCAGGCGTGCCCTCCGCCCCGCTCCACGAGGTCGTAGCCGCGATCCTGGGACCCAGCCAGAACTGGATGGCCGAACAGCTGGTCCGGACGCTCGGCCAAGAGAAGGGTACCCGCGGGAGCTGGGCCGAGGGATTCCGGGTCATGGGGGAGCATCTCGAACGGGTCGCGGGCATCGGTCCGGAAGACGTGAACTGGGAAGACGGGTCCGGTCTCTCGAATCACAACCTGATCTCGCCCCGCGCGCTTGTGTCGCTGCTGCGTCACGCGGGACGCGAACCGTGGGGGGAACTCTTCCGCGCCGGCCTCGCCCAACCCGGGGTCGAGGGAACCACGCTGGCCTCGCGTCTCGGGGGACTCGAAGGCCGGGTGTTCGCAAAGACCGGATCGCTGAGCCATGTGAACGCACTCTCCGGCTATCTCGTCACCTCCGGGGGGCGGGAGATCGTCTTTGCGATCCTCACAAACGGTGCGAACGTCCCGGCCCGGGAAGTGCGCGGCCAGATCGACGCGCTGGTCGGAGCACTCGCGGCCGGATCGACGCGCTGAGATCCGGGGGGGACGGCCGGGACGAGCGGCGTGGCAACTACATCCGGGCCCGGAGCACGAACCCGCCGGACTCCGTCGCCGACGGAGGCGAGACCGCCCGGCGACGGCGTACATCGGGGCGGCGACCCTCGGGGATCCGGGCGGGACACCACTTGACGCCTGCCCGTCCGCCGGATACGATTTAGAACTTAGAATCATTCTAAATTTGCAGACTCGCGGTACCACCCGCCCAGCCCCCCAGAACATGAGCAAGGCCCCTATCCTCTCCCTTCGCGGCCTCTGCGCGAAGGTGGTCGACGAGGATGTTGAGATCCTCCACGGAGTCGACCTGGAACTCATCCCCGGCGAGGTCCACGCCCTCATGGGACCGAACGGTTCGGGGAAGAGCACCCTGGCCAAGGTCCTGGCCGGCCATCCCGGGTACGAGGCGACAGCAGGGAGCGTCGAGTACGACGGCGAGGACATTCTCGACCTCGAGCCAGACGAGCGGGCGCGACTGGGCGTCTTCCTCGCATTCCAGTACCCGGTCGAGATCCCCGGTGTCTCGATCGCCAACTTTCTCCGAACCGCGATGCAGGCTCGTCTCGAGGAGGAGGAGGAACTCGACCTCTTCGACTTCCAGGACGAACTCCTCGAGCGGATGGACCTCCTGGACATTGATCCGTCCTTCGCCGAGCGTCCCGTCAACGACGGGTTTTCCGGGGGCGAGAAGAAGCGCAACGAGATCCTCCAGATGGCCGTGCTCCGTCCCCGGCTCGCCGTGATGGACGAGACGGACTCGGGTCTCGATATCGACGCTCTCCAGGTCGTCGCCGGCGGGGTGAAAACGCTGAGTGCGGAGGACCCCGAGATGACCGTCTTGGTCATCACCCACTACCAGCGCCTCCTCAACTACCTCCGGCCGGACCACGTCCATGTGATGGTCGACGGCCGGATCGTGCGCTCGGGCGGGGCGGCGCTCGCCGAGAACCTCGAAGCCGAGGGCTACGAACAGTTCCGCGCATCGGAAAGCTGAGGTACGTATGCCACAGAACGAAGTTGTCCAGGACCTGGGTCTAGACCAGTACAAGTACCATTTCATCACAGAGGACGAGCCCGTCTTCCGTTCGGGGCGCGGGCTGAACGAGCGGGTCGTGCGCGAGATCTCCGCCCAGAAGGAGGAGCCGGCGTGGATGCTCGACTTCCGGCTCCGGGCGCTCGCGATCTACAACGCGAAGCCGATGCCGACATGGGGCGGCGACCTCTCGAACCTCGAGGCCGTGCTCGACCAGATCCACTTCTACGTCCGGCCGCAGGAGAAGATGGAACGCTCCTGGGACGATGTCCCGGTGAACATCAAGGATACGTTCGAGAGGCTCGGGATCCCCGAGGCCGAGCAGAAGGTTCTCGCGGGTGTCGGCGCCCAGTACGAGTCCGAGATGGTATACCACTCACTCAAGGAGGAGTGGGAGAGCGAGGGCGTGATCTTCGACTCGATCGAGGATGGCCTGAGGAACCACCCGGAACTCTTCCGGGAGCACTTCGGCACCGTCATTCCATCGGCCGACAACAAGTTCTCGGCGATGAACTCCGCCGTCTGGTCCGGGGGCTCGTTCGTATACATCCCGAAGGGCGTCGAGCTGCGCACCCCGCTCCAGGCGTACTTCCGGGTCAACCAGGAGCAGATGGGCCAGTTCGAGCGGACGCTCATCATCGCCGACGAGGGATCGAAGGCACACTACATCGAGGGATGCACGGCGCCGGTGTACTCGACGGAGTCCTTCCATTCCGGCGTGATCGAGATCGTGGTGAAGGGCGGGGCCCACTTCCGCTACACCACGATCCAGAACTGGTCGAACAACATGTACAACCTCGTGACCCAGCGGGCGCGGGTTCACGAGAACGCGACGATGGAGTGGCTCGACGGGAACCTGGGCTCGAAGCTCACGATGAAGTATCCCTCCTGCTTCCTCGTCGGGGAGGGGGCGCACGGCTCCATCCTCTCGATCGCGTACGCCGGCAACGGGCAGCACCAGGACACCGGGGGCAAGGTCGTGCATGCCGCCCCGAACACCTCCTCGCAGATCGTCTCGAAGTCGATCTCGAAGGGAACCGGACGCTCGACCTACCGGGGGCTCTGCAAGGTCTACGAGGGCTCTAGGCACGCGCGCTCGAACGTGGAGTGCGACGCCCTCCTCATCAACGACACCTCGCGCACGGACACCTACCCGTACATCGAGATCGAAGAGCAGGAAGCCACCGTCGGCCACGAGGCGACGGTGTCCAAGGTCGGCGAGGAGCAGCTCTTCTATCTCATGAGCCGCGGGCTGTCCGAGGACGAGGCGATGGCGCTCATCGTGCGCGGGTTCATCGAACCGATCGCCAAGCTCCTCCCCCTCGAGTACGCCGTCGAGCTGAACCGGCTCATCGAGCTCGAGATGGAGGGCTCCGTCGGGTAATGTCGGAGTCCGCGACGACGCTCCTCCGGGCACCGGAGGAGTCCGGAGGGCCACTCCCGGGGCTGGACCGGAACGCGGTGGAGGCGCTCGTGGCCTCCGGACCGCCCTGGCTGGGCCAGCGCCGCCTCGAGGCATGGAGGGTCTACGAGGAGACCCCGATGCCGACGACGAAAGAGGAGGAGTGGCGCTATACCGATCTCTCGAAGACGCTCCGGCTGGGTGAACTCCGGCTCCTCCCGCGCCAGGAGAGGGAGTTCGCCCCCGAAGGGGCCCCGGCGCTGCTCACCGGTTCCATGCGCTCCGACTGGGCGGCGGCGGGCCACGTGGTGGACCTGGACGGATCGGTCGCCCACACGGACCTCGAGGAGGAGGTCGCCCGGAAGGGCGTCGTCCTCGCCTCGCTGGCCCGGGCCGTCGAGACATTTCCGGAGCTTCTCGAAGCACATCTCGCGACCGAGGCCCTTCCGGCGAGCTCGGGAAAGTTCCAGGCGCTGAACGCCGCCCTCTGGACCGATGGCGTCCTCCTCTTCGTCCCGAGGGGCGTGCATGTGGAGCTCCCGGTCCGGGTGACGCGGTGGTTCTCCGGGCCGGGCCGGGCCGTCTTCACCCGCACCCTGATCGTGGCCGAGGAGGGGAGCCGGGTGTCCTTCGTGGACGAGGCGCTCTCGGCCGACTTTCCGGCCCAGACGCTCGTCTCCTCGGCCGTCGAAGTTTTCGCCCGGCGGGGGGCGCACGTCCAGTTCGTCTCTCTCCAGCGGATGGGGCGCGGCGCCTTCCACCTCTCGCAGCAACGCACGCTCGCCGATGCGGATGCAGCCCTCGACACGCTGAACGTGAGCTTTGGGGCGTCGGTGGCGCGTGTCGACCTGAATGCGGAGCTCAGGGGCGCGGGCGCGCACTCCGACATGCTCGGCCTCTGCTTCGGCGAGGCGGACCAGCACTTCGACCACAATACGAGCCAGGACCACGGGGCCCCGCACACAAAGAGCGACCTGCTCTACAAGGCGGCGCTCGACGGAGCGGCCCGCGCGGTATTCCGGGGCATCATCCGGGTTCACCCCGGGGCGCAGCAGACGGACGCGTACCAGACGAACCGGAACCTGATCCTCTCGCCGGACGCCCGGGCGGAGTCGCTCCCGAACCTCGAGATCGAGGCGGACGATGTCCGCTGCTCCCACGGCGCCACAGTGGGACAGCTGGACGAGGAACACCTCTTCTACCTGATGAGCCGCGGGCTCACGCGGGCACAGGCGGAACGGCTCGTGGTGACGGGATTCCTCGGCGAGGTCCTCTCCCGGCTGCCGCTCGGCGGGGTCGTGGAGAAGGTCTCCGGGATTATCGAGGAACGACTCCGTGCCTGAGTGGGTCCGGGTCGCCTCCACGGCGGAATGCCGGGACCACGGCTGCCTCCGGAAGGTTCTCGCAAGCGGGGAAGCGATCGTGCTCGCCCGGCGGGAGGATGAGATCTTCGCGCTCGAGGACCGGTGCTCCCACGAGGACTTTCCCCTCTCCGAAGGCGAGATTGTGGACGGCACACTCGAGTGCGTCCTGCACGGGGCCCGCTTCGACCTCCGGACGGGACGCGCGCTCAGCCTCCCGGCGGTTCGCCCGGTGAAGACCTACCGCGCCGAGATCCGGGACGGCGAGATCTACGTCGAGATCGGGCGGTGAGCGGGACCGGCGCTGCCACGGCTCCACTCCAAAGCCCGGTCCTGGACGTCGAGAGAGTCCGCCGCGACTTCCCCATCCTCGGGGAAAGGGTGAACGGCTACCCAATCGCCTACCTCGACAGCGCCGCCACCGCACAGAAGCCACGCGCCGTCCTCGCGGCGTTGCGTGACTACTACGAGAGCCAGAACGCGAACGTCCACCGCGGCCTACACGAGCTCAGCCGACGGGCCACGGAGGCGTACGAGGCGGCCCGGACCACCGTGGCGGAGTGGATCGGGGCGCCCTCGCCCTCCGAAGTCATCTTCACCCGCGGGACGACGGAGTCGATCAACCTGGTCGCGACGAGCTGGGGGAGCGCCAACCTCGGTCCAGGGGACGAGATCCTCCTCACGGAGATGGAGCATCACTCGAACCTGGTCCCCTGGCAGCTCGTGGCGAAACGGACGGGGGCCAAGCTCCGCTACCTCCAGATCGACGGCGACGGCCGGCTCATCCTCGAGGCGCTTCCGGGCATCCTGGCCGGCGGAGGCGTGCGGATCGCCGCGGTCGGACACGTCTCGAACGCTCTCGGAACGATCAACCCGGTCCGGGAGATCGCAGAGGAGGTGCACGCCGCGGGCGCGCTCCTTCTCGTCGACGGGGCCCAGGGCGCGGGACACCACCGCGTGGACGTCCGGGAACTCGGAGCCGACTTCTATGCCTTCTCCGGCCACAAGATGTGCGGTCCGACGGGGAGCGGCGCGCTCTGGGTCCGGGGAGAGGTGCTCGAGGAGATGCCGCCCTACCAAGGCGGCGGCGAGATGATCGAATTCGTCCGCCGCCACGAGTCCACCTGGGCCGATCTTCCCCACAAGTTCGAGGCGGGCACGCCGAACATCGCCGGTGCGATCGGAATGGCGGCCGCCGTGAAGTACCTGGGCGGCGTCGGTCCAGAGAAGATCCTCGCCCATGAGCAGTCGCTCGCCGAGTACGCCCTCGAGGCGCTAGGGGAGGTCCCAGGCATCCGCCTCTTCGGACCGCCCGCCGCGGAGCGCGCCGGCATCCTCTCCTTCCGGATGGACGTCGCACACCCCCACGACATCTCGACGGTGCTCGACCGGGAAGGGATCGCGATCCGGGCCGGCCACCACTGCGCACAGCTGGTCATGGAGCGCTACGGGGTCGGCGCGATGGCCCGCGCTTCCTTCTACCTCTACACGACACAGGAGGAGGTAGACCGCCTCGTGAAGGGACTCGGGACCGTCCGATCGATCTTCGGGGCACCCTAGGGCGAGGGAGTGGACCGGGTGACCGACATACAGCTGAACTCGCTCTACCAGCAGCTCATCCTCGAGCACTACCGGAAACCGAGGAACCGCGGCGTGCTCGAGGACCGCACCGTGGAGGTCCATATGCGGAACCCGGCGTGCGGCGACGAGATCAGGCTGCAGCTGAAGATCGAGGACGGTGTAATCCGCGACCTCCGGTTCCTGGGCGAGGGCTGCTCGATCTCGCAGGCCTCCACCTCGATGATGACCACGATTCTCAAGGACCGATCGCTTGAGGAGGCCATCGCGCTCACCCGCAGGTTCACGCAGATGATGCACGGGGATCGCGCGGCGGCGCGGGACCGTGCACTGAAGGACCTAAGGGCCCTCAAGGGCGTCGCGAAGTTCCCCATCCGGGTCAAATGCGCACTGCTCGGCTTCGATGCTCTCCAGGAAGCCGTCCGCCAGACTCGGTCGGAGCGCGGCGGAACCGCGTCCGCAGAGGCGGGAGGGTAGGTGGACTCCCTCTTTGACGCCCTCTCGGTCGAGGTCAGCGCAGCCGGGGTCCGCGCCGTCCACCTCGCCGGCCCGCCCCCGGCGGACGCGGGGGGCGGGGCCGGAGATCCCGCGGGCGGACGCCCGGCAGAGGACACGCTCCGGCGCGAGACAATACGGCAACTCCGCGAATACCTCCAGGGACGCCGGTGGAGCTTCGATCTCCCGCTGGACCTCGGGACCGCGACGCCCTTCCGCACCCGCGTGCTCGACGAGCTCCGGAACATCCCCTTCGGGGAGACGGCAAGCTACGGGGAGATCGGCCGACGGATCGGGTCCGGCTCGCCGCGGGCCGTCGGGCAGGCCGTCGGATGGAATCCACTCCCCATCATCATCCCCTGCCACCGGGTCGTCACGACGGCGGGACGCCTCGGCGGATTCTCCGCGGGGCTGCCGAGGAAGGTCGCGCTCCTCCGGCTCGAGGGGATCCCCGTCTCTGGCGAGACCTTCTCGAGCCGCATCGGCAGCTGAGGTCGAACTCTCCGGCTGCACGGGAGGCACGACAGCACCCGCGCTGCGGGGATCGCGCCCCGAGGCGGGCCGTCGGCCGCCTGGCGGAGCCGGAGGACTCCGAGGGTCACTCCGACGCGGGGCGGACGTGACCCGATGCAGGAGGACGGTGGTCCGGGGCACCCTTCCCCGGGACACCCAAGCGCCGGAGCCGGGGCCGGGACCGCACCGGACCCGCCAAACGCACTCGGTCAGGCGAGCCCGGCGCTCGAGGGAGTCAGCACGACCCGGATCGCGCCGCTCTTCCGGTGATGCTTCGCCGCGGCGAGCGCGTGCCGGTACTCGGACAGCGGGAAGACGTGCGTCACCATCTCGGCGAGCGGCGCATCCGTCCCGGCCAGAAGCTCCTGCGTGATTTCCATTGTGTGGCGTTCCCCACCGGACCACCGCTCCCGCCCGTAGACGACGAAACCGCGGATCGTGAGCTCTCTCGCCCACACGAGGGAGAGGTCGAGATTCCGGATCTGGCCCGCACATCCCAGGAGGATCACCACGCCCCGCGGGGCCGCGTAGCGGAGCGCCTGATCGAGCGATGAACGGGTGCCGACGCAGTCGTAGATCCGGCTGAACCCGCCGGCCGAGTAGACTTCCGGGCCAACGATCGGCTGGTACGCCTGCGCCCCGGTCTCGATGAGCGCGGCGCGGGCCTCGGGGCCGGGAGACACCACCTCCGTCGCGCCGAGTGAGAGCGCCAGCCGGGCCTCGTGGGGACGCTTCATCTGCGCCACGATGGCTCCGGCGAAGCCGGTCGACCTGAGCGCCCAGATCGTGCCGAAGGCGATCGGGCCCGAACCGATGACTAGGATGTCCTCCCGGTTATCCGGACGGCCGTTCAGAACGGCGTGCACGCCGATCGAGAGCGGCTCGGCGAGGACGCCAAGCCGAGCCGGGATCCGGGGATCCATGGGGAAGAGCTGCGACTCGTGCGCGATCATGCGCTCTCCCCACCCGCCCGGGAGGTCGCGGTGGTAGCCGATCGTGAGACCACGGCTGAGCGGCCTGGAGCCGATCCGGAGCGCTCCCTCCTCGCCCGCCATCTCGCAGGTGCCGTGGCGGCCCAGCCCACAGGAGCGGCACCATTCGTCCGCTGGGAACCCCCGGACGCCGCAGGAGAGCACGGGATCCACAGCCACGCGCTGGCCCGGCACCACGCGTGTCACCCCTCTTCCCGTGGATTCGACCTCGGCGAGGATCTCGTGGCCGAGGATGGCCGGAAAAGATGCGAAGGGCTCCATCATGGGACTCGAGGCATACGTCACGTTCCCGATGTCAGAGCCGCAGATCCCGCAACCGAGTATCTTGAGCCGGGTCCACCCGGGCCCGGGAATGTCGGGCGGGGCATACGCCCCCAGCCGGAGTCCGCTGAGAACTCCGAAGGTGGCCGACTCGCTCACCCGGCCGAGCGTGCGTGCAAGGAGGTAGCGAAGGGCGCCCACCCGGAATTCGACTGCACGCATCTCATCGACCCCGTGAGGGAGGTCCGAAACCCGGCGAGGGCGCAGGCGGCTCGGAGGCCACGGCGCGATCCCGCAACGAAGGGTACCGGGGCCGGCGGCCGAATACTAGGGCACGGCAGAACCTGCGGTTGGGGAGGGAAGACGCATGAGAGCTGCGGTCGTGACCGGATGCAGAACGCCCTTCGCCAGGTCGGGCGGCGATTTCCGCGACCTGAACGCTGTAGACCTCGGGAAGATCGCAGTGCGGGAAGCGCTCGCCCGCTCGGAGCTCCCGGGGCGGGCGGTCGACCAGCTCGTGTTCGGGACGGTCGTTCACGACCCGAGCGCGCCGAACATCGCGCGCGAGGTCGGGCTGGGAGTCCTTGCCGAGGGCGTCCCCGCGCACACAGTCTCGCTTGCCTGCGCATCCGCGAACCAGGCGATCGCGGACGGGGCGAGCCTCATCGAGACGGGACAGGCGGACGTCGTGATAGCCGGGGGCGCCGAGTCGCTCACCCGCATTCCGTTCACGCTGTCCGACCGGCTCGCAAGCATCCTGGTCGCCTCCTCGAAGGCCCGGTCGCTCCGGAATCGCGCCGGGATCCTCTCCCGGATCCGGCCACGCGACCTCCTCCCGGTCCATCCGCAGATCGCCGAGCCGTCGACGGGCGAGACGATGGGAGCGGCGGCGGAACGGATGGCGAAGGAAAACGGGATCGCCCGCGAGGCACAGGACGCGTGGGCGCTCCGGTCCCACCGGCTCGCTGCCGCGGGAATGGAAGACGGACGTCTCGCGGCCGAGATGGCGCCCGTCTTCCTCGCCCCCTCCTACAAGAAGATCATCGACCGCGACGCCGGGATCAGGCGCGATACGGGCCTCGAGGCGATGGCCGCGCTCGATCCCGTCTTCGACCCGAGGCGCGGATCCGTCACCGCAGCCAATTCGTCCCCGCTCACCGACGGTGCCGCGGCCGTGGTTCTCATGTCAGAGGACGCGCTCGTGAAGCATGACGCCCGGCCGCTGGCGTGGATCCGCGCCCACGCGGTCTCGGCACTCGACCCGGCCGGGCAGCTCCTCCAGGGACCCGCCTACGCCGTTCCGGCAGCGCTCGACCGTGCGGGACTCACGATGGGCGACGTCGACCTGATGGAGATGCACGAGGCCTTCTCGGCCCAGGTCCTCTCGAATCTCCAAGCACTCGATTCGCAAGCGTTCGCCCGGAACGAGCTGGGACGGAGCCGGGCGGTCGGCCACCCTCCGGAGGACCGCATCAACGTGATGGGCGGCTCGATCGCGCTCGGTCACCCCTTCGGCGCGACAGGAGCCCGGATCACCCTGACCCTTGCCAACGAGCTTCGGCGGCGCGACGGCCACTTCGGCCTTCTCACCGTCTGCGCGGCAGGGGGCATGGGGTTCGCGATGGTCCTCGAACGCGCCTGATCTCAGCGGCCCGCGTCCTCCCTCTCCGCGCCTTCCCGGGCCTCCCTCTCAAGCGCCAGGCGGACTTCCCGGCGCCTCTCCGCCTCGCGGAACCGCTTCCGGTCCTCTGCCGTCCTGAGGTCGAGCGACGGGACGGGAACGGGCACACCGCCCTCGTCGATCGCCACGAAGGTGAGGTGGCAGGTATTCGTGTGCCGCCGTGTGCCGGTCAGGAGGTTTTCCGCCTCCACGCGGACGCCGACCTCCATCGAGGTCCGGCCTACATAGTTCACCTGGGCGGAGCAGGTCACGAGTTCGCCCGCGTACACCGGCTCGCGGAAATCCACCCGCTCGATCGAGACGGTCACCGCAGGACGCCCGGCGTGGCGCATCGCGGCTACCGCCGCTGCCCGGTCCACCATCGAGAGAACCACGCCGCCGAAGACGTTCCCGAGATTGTTCACATGCTGCGGCATGAGAAGCTCGGAGACGAGGGACCGGGACGCCGAGGGAGGACGTGGCGGGAGCGGACTCACGCCGGACCCTCCGCCCCAAGGGACGGAGACGGGAAGCGGACCGGTGGCGTCGGTACTGCGCCGGGCCGGCTGCGCCTGTTCATCCGGGAGCGAGGGGGCGGGCAACCATGATGCCCATCTGGCTCGAGAAGCCCTGGATTCGCTCGGCGAGCGGCCGTTCGGAGACTTCGACCGAGTCGCCGACCAGGGGGGCATGAAGGAGGTGCAGCCGGTCGTCGCGCCAGACGGCGATCCCGGTGTGCGCGATGTCGAGGCCATCGAGGGTGCTCACCGCCGCGATCACGTCCCCGTCCTCGATCCCCTGCTCCCGGGCACGGATCTCGGATTCGGGGATGTAGTATCGGGGCTGGGCCGTGACCTCCACCTCCATTTCCCGGATCGCACGCAAGACCTCGGCGTCGTCCACGAGCTGCCTGTAGGCGTCCGGGTGCTCGCTCATGAAGGCAATGGGCCTCGGGTCCTGGCGACCTCCCAGATCGCGCGCAACGGCCCGGACGATCCCCTTCGCCTCCGCGTCCCGGATCCACTCGGAGAAGTAGTGGAGCCGGCTCGGATACCCCGCGAGAACCCCGTTCCGGTAACGGAGGCGGCGGAGTTCACCACGGTAACTCTCCCGAAACGCCGCCTCGCTGCCGAGGAGATCGGGCTCGGCCGCCAGGGTGAGCCGGGCCAGGACGAGTACGTGCTCGACGAGCGTGACGCAGTCGAAGGTGCGGAGATTGACGACGAGCCGCTCGGGCCCGGCGAGCTCGAGCGTCCCGGGTTCGTAGGGCGCCCCGACGAAGGAGCGTGCGATCGCGGTGACGACCTCGCCGACCGGCCGGTCCTGCAGCCCCTCGGCGATGGCCCAGGCGAGCGTGTTCCGGGCAATTGCCCAGTCTTCCTCCGTCTCCGCCGGCCGGTCTTGCCCCACGATCAGATCGGAGCGGAGCGAGGGCGCCCGACTGGCCGCGCACGCCAGCGGGATGAGGGGCATCGCCACTGCGACCCTCAGCCATCGGCCCGGACTCCGATTCCTGCGCCTCTGTTCCGGCTTCTTGTTCATATTCTCCAGGCCCACCCGGACCGGTTCCGGCGGAAGATCGCCCCCGCGACGAGCCTCCCGCAAGACAACGCCCCATCGACGTCCAGAGCACACAAACCGTTCGCTCCGGGCCGGGGTGCGGTCCACGGGATCGGCGTCGCCTGGAAGCAGGAGCCCGTCATCACCACCGTGTGGGCCCAATCCCGTGCCGCCGGCTGCCCGGCGCAATCTTCGGGCCCCTTGTCGGGACGCGGAAACACGACGCAACTCGTCCACGGCCACGCACCGGTCATCGAAGCCCCCCCGAATCCGTCCAAGGCAAACCGGAGGGTCGCACGGTCACCAACGAGTCCGCGGCCGGCGGACGCCAGGAACGCGTTCGTCGCCGCGACCCGGCGCCCGTCCGTTCACCGCTCGCTACGACGTCCCATCTCGGCAGGGCCCTCCGGCCGGCCCGGAATTCGAGGCGCAAGGTTCGCAAGACTCGCACTTGTGGTGTTCTCGGGACGACGATGGGCGACTGTCGCCAGTTTTGGTTCGCGAGCTTTCGCAGATGCCCGGCAACCTCCTGCTGGCCTTCGCTGTCGCGGAAGCGCTCGGGAGGGAAAACTGATGGGGAATCCTCTCCGTGGTCGTATGACGCCGACGGGCACCGGTTTGCGGCCCGAGGTGGTGCCGAATGACGGGGTAGAGCGATCGTGAAGAGAGGGTTGTGACCTTCTCGGTCGACCGGATGCAGGCGTCCGTGGAGGGGGCTGAACGGGCCGCGACCACTCGCCCTGACGGCGCGCCTGCCACCTATTCACCGAGACGCGGGAGCGCGCGCGCCCGCCTCGCCCCGGGAGAGTCGAGGCGGGGAGGCTCCGCGCTTCCCGGGGCGAATCACGGTCCCCTGCATGTCCAGAGGCCGACTGGGTCGTTCGGGTGCACCTTGGGACATCGCCGGGGTATGGACGACCCGGTTGACAGGCACCGCGCGCGTCGGCCTTCGGACCGGAGTCTGCCCGCGACGGGGCGGGCCCACTCGCGGCGGGCCACAAGACACGGAGGCAAGATGCCCTACCCAGAGATGCTGGTCGCTCCCATGCGCCAGGACCTCGTTCGAATCGGCTTTCAGGAACTCAAGTCCGCAGACGAGGTGGACGCGGCGCTCGGCGAAACCGGGGAGCCGGTGCTCGTGGTCGTGAACTCGGTGTGCGGCTGTGCCGCGGGCGGGATGCGACCGGCGGTCGCCCTCTCCCTCCGGGACGAGAAGGGTCCACGCCCGACACGGCTTACGACCGTCTTCGCCGGCCAGGATGTCGAGGCGACGACGCGGGCGCGGGAGTACTTCCCGGGCTACCGGCCCTCCTCGCCCGCCGTGGCGCTCCTCCATGAGGGCGAGGTGGTCTGGATGCTCGAGCGTCACCAGATCGAGGGCCACCATCCGGAGATGCTTGCCTCGGTGTTGAAGAAGGCCTACGAGGCACACTGCTGACCTGCTGGATGCAACGGACCGTGCGGGGCCAACCAACCGGATGACGATGGAAGAAGGCACAGGAAAGCGTCGGCGGAGCGCCGATGAGCGCCTGCGCGATGCCATCCGGGGCTTCGACGAGCGGCTGCGCGACGCGATCAGGGACCTCGACAAGCGGATGGACGAGTTCGCCGACTGGGTGCGCAAGACTGAGGCGGAGCTGCGAGACCGGACCGGGCCGGACGCCTCCGCGCTCAGGCAGAAGCTCGCCGAAGCGCGGTTGCGGCTCCATGAGCTGAAGACGGCGTCGGAAGGCGGGTGGGAGGAAGTGAAGTCGGGAGCGCAGAGGATCTGCGTGGACGTGCGCGCGGCCTGGGACCGGCAGCGCGAAACCCGGTCGGACCACCCGCCGGGTGGCAGCGCGTCCGCGTCCGACACGGCGGATCCGTCGGGGTAGATCCGGCGGCCCCGGCGACCCCTGGAGAAGGCACCAGTACGGCCGCGGGGCGCGGCGTGGCCGCCCGGGGGCGTCAGTCGTCCGGTGCCCTCGGCTCCGGGCAGAGGTAACGGAGGAGGTGCTCGCCCGTCACCCGGATCGCGCGTCCGAGCGCGGGAGTCGGACGCTCAAACGGATGCACGGCCTCGAAGGTGTGTCCGGCCCCGGGGATCAGCTCGACGGCAGCGCGCGGGTTCGCGCGTGCAAGCCGGCGGGCGTCCGCGACGGACACGGATCGGTCGTCCTCACCGTGAACGATGAGCCAGGGGACCCCGGTGACCGCACCTGCGGCCGCTTCGATGTCGAGCCGCTCCCGGTTTGCCTCGAAATCCACGAGGAGGCCCACGTCGAGCGGCATTTGCTGTCCGGTGCGCGCGTTCTCCACATAGATCCGCCCCTCGCGGCGCCACTCTTCCTTCACCTCGGGAGTGAAGCGGTCGAAGGTGGCGACCGCAGCCCATGTGACGAGCGCGTCCACCATCCCGTCGTCGCGCGCAGCCACGATCGCGCCTCCACCTCCGCGCGAGTGGCCGAGGAGCCCCACGCGGGTCGGGGGCAGCGGGGTGATCCCTCCGTCCCGGACCTCATGGAGGATCCGCAGGATCTCCTCCACCTCACGGCACAGCGTATTCCGTCCGAAGGCCTCGAGGTCGGTGAACGCAGTGGGATCTTCCCCGATCCCGTTCAGCGAGAAGTTGAACGAGACGACGGCGTGGCCGTCCCGGGTCAGGCACTCGCAGAGGTGGGGGAAGAACCCCCAGTCCTTGAACCCCTTGAAGCCGTGCACCACCACGACGGCGCTCGAGGGGGGATCACCCTCCGGCGACCGCACCTCGCCGTGGAGCATGGCCCCGTCGGGTAGGTCGATGGAAAACGGCCGTTCGATCATCCGGACGGCTCCTTCCAGAGCACGTCTCCGGCTCCCGCCGCCTGGTTCTCACGCCTCGCGAGAACGAAGAGCAGGTCCGAAAGACGATTCAGATACCTCATGGCAAAGGCGGCACCCGCACCCGCGTCCCTGAGCGCGACGACCCGCCGTTCCGCCCTCCGGCATACGGCGCGGGTCAGATGAAGCTCGCCCGCTCCCCGGCTCCCGCCCGGGACGATAAAGGCCCGAAGGGGCGGGAGCTCCGCCTGCGACTCGTCGATCCACGCCTCCATCTCCCTTGGCCGGGAGTCCGGGAGCGCAGGCAGCCGGGCCCGTCCGCCCCCGGACAGCCGGTCGGACTGGGCCACGTGGGAGCCGAGAACGAAGAGGTCGTTCTGAATGAGCGCAAGGCGCTCCGCGGCCTGCCTGCTCGCGAGCCCGGCGAGCGCGCGTCCGATCGAGGCGTTGAGCTCATCGATCGCCCCGAGCGCCTCGACACGCCGGTCCGACTTCCCGACGCGCCCACCGCCCAGGAGCCCGGTCTGTCCGGCATCGCCGGTCCGGGTATAGAGCTTCAACCGGACTCCGGTTCGCACGGTCCCGCGAGGCGCGCGCGCGAGCGGGACATCAGCGGAGCCTCGCCATCCGCCGGAGGGCACCCGCCTTCTCGATGAGCGCAGAGCCTTCCTCGATCAGCGACTTCTCGTCCCGCGCCGGCTCCTGCGGGGCCTCGCGTTCACGCCGCATGAGATCCCGGATGTCCATGAGCACTTCCAGCTGAAGCTGGTCCCGCTGGAATTCCAGATCGAGGCGCGCCATCTCGTCCCGGTCGCCGCCGTCCCTGGCCCGCTCAAAGGCTTCCCGGAAGCTCGCCTCAAGACTCGCGAGCACGCGCTTACGGTCTCTCACGTTCCGCTCCCTGGCTTCACGACGCCGCCTCCCCCAATGAAGGGAGCAGCGCCCGGACCCTCGGAGAAATACTCCCGCACGACCGCCTGGAGTTCCCGGAAACGACCGTTGAAGAAGTGGTCGCCCCCCCTGATGCCGCGGACCGTGATGGGACCCGGGAGCCGTCGGACCGTGTCGGCGAGCAGCGCGCTCCCACCGTATTCGTCGTGTTCCCCCTGCACGAGCAGGAGGGGCTTCGCGAGCCCGTCCAGGAACCCCAGTCCGTACTTCAGGACCGGAAAGCCCAGCCCGAAGAGCGCCAGGGCCCGTTCGTCGGCTACCCCCACCTCAAGACTGATCCTGGCCCCGAAGGAGAAACCGCCGAGCAGCATGGGGGTCGTGGGGCGGCGCTCCGTGATCCAATCGATAACAGCGCGCAGGTCCTCCCGTTCTCCATCGCCGCCCCCGTAGGACCCGGTGCTCGTACCGACCCCGCGGAAGTTGAACCGCAGGGTATTGAAGCCGGCGGCGGCCAGGGCCTGCGCCACGCGGAAGACGGCCTTGGTATGCATCGTGCCCCCGTGTTGGGGATGCGGGTGGCAGACCACGGCAAAACCGCGGGCGGGACCGGCGGCCGCCCGGAAGCGGGCTTCCAGATGGCCGTGCGGAGCTGGGATCCGCATGCTGTTCGGCATGCGCCCAGACTCTCCTCCGCGGCCTCGAGGCTCCGCACCACCCATCCCGTGGATCAGGAACCTCTCACCGCTGCACATCCAGGCACCGCCGGCAGAACACGGCGAGACCGGCCACAGGATCTGCGCGGGACGGCTGCTCCTCCCTCGCGACACCGGCACCGGGGGCGCCTCTCTCGCCACTGTGCGCACATCGGGAGCGGCCTGGGGAGGGTCAGGAGCAGGAGCGGCTTCAGGTGGCCAGCCGCAAGACCGCGAGTAGCACGAGGACGCATCCCCCCAACATGACCAAGAGGCCCGTGGTCCGGAACCGTTTCAGAAAGACGAGGATCCCCAAGCCCGAGAGTGCAAGCAGGGTCAGGAGAGCGCCGGACAGGTCGATCACCCAGCGCCAGGGCCCGTCGGCTTCCGCGCCCCGGTGGAGTTCGTTCAGCACGCCCACCGCCCCGAGCTGAACGATCACGAGTTCGTAGCGGCCCGTCTCCGGGTCGATGAACGCATCCGCGAAATAGCCAGGTGCGCGGAAGGCGATCGTCCCTTCGAACTCGTCGACCCGATAGTCCGCCACCCCGCCCCGGACACCGTGCTCGGACCGGAAATGCTCGGCCACGCGAAGCCAGTCCGCATCGCCACCGCCGACCCAGGCAGGGGGCAGTTCTCCCGTCTGCTCGATGAGGGTCTCCCCCGCCCCGAACGTCCACTCGGGATGGTTCAGTGTGATGCCCGTAACGGCAAAGAAAAGGATCGCAAGGAAGCTCAGCATCGAGATGTACACATGGAGCCAGCGCACGGTCGCATAGACCCGACCCTTCAAGCTCCTCCTTCGCCGGCTCAGGGCAGAAGGCTCCGGCTGCACCTCCACTGGTCAGCTCCGCTCCCTGAAGGCGAGTTCGATCTCCTGGAACGTCCCGTACGGCTCCATCTGCGCCACGAAGGGGGTGGCCTCCAGGGTGAATGGCTCCCTCGTGAAGTAGTCGCTGCTTCCCTGCCGGATCGTCTCCAGGCAGACGAAGTACTCGCCCTGCGACACGAACTCGCCGAGGTCGTCGCGGCCGTCCCAGACGACCGTGTAGCGCCCGGGATTGCGCGTTGGGCTCGTTACGGTCGAGAGCAGGCTCGTGCCCTGCGCCGCCGACCGCGCGCGCTCCCCCCTGTACCACCGACGGAGTTCCCGGACCCACGACGCATCCTGCGCCCAGAGGCTCACCGTTCGAACCGGGTTGGCCTCGGCGTCGTCGATGTAGACGACCACATACGGCCTCCGTGCCCGCATCCCTCCCCTCGGGTCACCGATCGTGAAGGTGATCGCGAGCTCGAAACGCTCATCCCACGGGGGCTGTGTACGGATCCCGACCCGGGCGTGGGGCCGGATGCGGAGCCGCCACTCCCCGGGCGAGCGGGCGCCGGCCTTCCGTGGACTGGCCCGCAAACCCAGGCCCAGGGCGAGCCCGGCTGCCAGCATGCGCCTCCTCGACAGAGGGCGTCCGACCGGCTCCGCCGCCACCCGCCGCTCCCAGTACGCGTTCGCGATCCGGACGCCCCCCCTCCGGAGGAGGAGACACCCGACCCCCGGCATCGAGTCGGAGATCTCCAGGCTCTGGCGGGGCCCTAGAACACTGAAGGCCGTGGCCAGCACATCCGCCGTCGCGGCGTCCGGGGCAATCACTGACGCACTTAGCACGCGTTCCGCCGGCTGTCCGGTTCCCGGATCGATCAGGTGCGACCTCCACCTGCCCGCCTCGATCCGGCCCCGGCGATAGCCTCCACTGGTTGCGAGGCCCTGGTTCCGGATCCACACGTACTCGACGCGCGGGCCATTCTCGGCATCCGAACGGGGGTCGGTCACCTCCACGACGACACGGTTCTCCCCGATGTGGCGAATGTCGCCGCCGACGTTGACGAGCATGTCGGAGACCCGTGCGACCCGGGCAGCCCTGGAACACGACCGGTCAACGATGTATCCCTTCGCGAATGCGTCCAGGCTCAGCGCTGCGGACGTGAGCTTCCTCGCGACCGGAGGCCCTCCACCCGGGGGGCGTGACACCTCCCAGAGCGGGCGCGCCGCACGGCTCGCGCGGACGGAATCGGGACCGCTCGACCCGTTTGCCACGCTGTCGGGGCGGCGGCGCTCCGCACAGGCCGGATCGAAGGCCCCGAGAGTCTTCGTCCGCCACCACTCGGCCAGCTCGAGAATGCAGGCCAGCTCCGGAGAGACCTCGATGTCCTTCCCGGCCGCAGCCATCCACCGCGAGAACTCGCTGTCCGGGCGAAATGTGCTGAACACAGCATCGAGCCGCCGGATTTCCGCGAGGGCAGCCCGCTCGATCCGGGTTCCGGGCGGACCCGCCCTCCACGCTCCGGAGACCCACCGGAGTTCAAGCGAGGTTCCGAGAACATTCTCGTGGTGTGCGGAGTGCGCGCGCGGAAGCCCCGGGAAGAGGATCGTGCGTAGGGTCATGCATCCGGGCTGGAAAACTTGCGAACGCGAGGACGGGAAGCTCCGCCTCGGCGCACAGGGCATCATAGAGTGGGCGCGCGCCGGAGAGAGGGCAAGCGCGCCGGGATGTGCCGCGACGGACCGGGCGGAAGCACCCGGCGGGGCGGCCCGACGGTTCGCAGGAAACGCCTCCGCACTTCCAACTACGGCGCCCACCCCCATGCCGGATCCCCTGCACCGAGGCTTCCCCTCCCGGACTCGCCGTATCCGGGGGCATCAGGGGGGATCGCTTCGCCGAAGCGAGATCACCAAATACGCGATCCCTCCTAGGACGAGGGCGAACACGACGAGGGCGAACCATTCGAGGTAGGGGATGAACTGCCCGAAGTAGGCGCCGAGCGCTGCGGTGATCCCGGTATAGAAGGGGAGTGCCGTGACGAGAATGCCCGCAAAGCGCCGCCACCTGAGTGCCGAGAGTCCCAGCGCCACGCTGACCGTGTCGATCGGGAAGACCGGAAGCGCGTAGACGAGCCACATGAGCCACGTGCGTCCGAAGAGCCAGCGCTCGATACGCTCGCGCCGCCCTGGCGCGACGTGCCTGTCGACGAAGGGCTTGCCGAGTGTGCGGGCCAGCCAGAACACGAGGAGCCCGCCCACGACATTCCCCGTGTAGTGGAGGGGCCAGCTCTGCCAGAAGCCCCAGGCGGCGCTCGCAAGGAAAGCGATGACCCCGCCCGGGATCGGCGCCACGACCACTTCGAGGACAACGAGGAGGAGGAAGGCGAGCCTCGAGGCGGGCCCGGTGGCCTCCACGACGCGTTCCGGGTCCACCCGGAACGTCGCGACGGCAGCAAGGACGGCGGCGGCAAGGACGAATGCCGCCGTCGCCCGCAGCGAGGACACGCGGGACAGGATCCTCGCCCGTCCTCTAGTCCGGGAAACCCGCTCTCCTGGACGGCCGCGCGCTCAGCCGAACATCTCCCGGACGGCGGGCTTCGTCACCTTCCCCATCGCATTTCGCGGGAGGTCCTCGACGACGAGAAGCGAGCGCGGGAGCTTGTAGCTGGACATCCGGGCCCGCGCCCACTCGGTGAGCGCCGGAAGGTCGAGCTCCGCCCCGGACTGCGTGATGACGGCCGCCGCGACCGTTTCGCCCCACGTCTCGTCGGGGATCCCCACCACCGCGCACTCGCGCACCGCGGGGTGCGTGCGGAGCGTGTCCTCGATCTCGAGCGCCGAGAGCTTGTATCCGCCCGACTTGATGATGTCGACCGAGAGCCGGCCCATGATCCGGTAGTAGCCCTTCTCCACAACCGCCATGTCCCCGGTCCGGAACCATCCGTCCACGAAGGAGTCACGTGTCACCTCGGGCTTGTCCCAATACTCGGAGAAGACGCCGGGGCCTCGGACCTGGATCTCTCCGGGCACGTCCTCGTCCTCGATCACCTCGCCCGTCTCGCCCACGAGGCGGATCGTGACATCGGGCAGCGGCAGCCCAACCGCCCCCGGCCTCCGTTCCCCGCGGAGGGGGTTCGAGAGCGCCATTCCGATCTCGGTCATCCCATACCGCTCGAGCAGCTCCTGCCCGGTGAGACGGGTCCACTGCCTGTGGACGCTCGCCGGGAGGGCGGCAGACCCGGAGACCATGAGCCGCATCTGCCTGAAGCCCGCCGCGAAGCGCGCCCGGTCAGGCTCGTCCGATTCCTCCAGGCTCCGGATCAGCTTCACGTAGATCGTGGGCACCGCCATGAACACCGAGTAGTCGTTCGCAGCGACCCTCTCGAGGAGAGGTGCGGGGTCGAAGGACCTGAAGCAGTCCACCCGGGCGCCGGCCCAGAGCCCGCACCCGAGCACGTTGACGATCCCGTGTACATGGTGGAGCGGGAGGAAGAGCGGGATCGAGTCGTCCTTCTCCCACCCCCACGCATCGATCAGGGTCACGATCTGCGCGCGGATGTTCGCGTGCGTGCTCACCACTCCCTTGGGCTTGCTCGTGGTTCCGCTCGTGTAGAGGATCATCGCCCGCCTCGAATCCCCGACCGACGGGAGGGGCGCCGGCTCGCCCGACGCAAGCGATTCGATGCTCTCGAGGGGAAGCGAGAGACGCTCGGCGAGAGGCCGGAGCCCCCCGAGATCCGCCTCGGGCGCGAGGATACGGTCCACCCTCGCATCGGTGAGCACGTGCTCGAGTTCCGGCTCGGCCGCCGACAGGCTCAGCGGGACGGCGATCCCGCCGGCGCGCCAGATTCCCCACTGGACCGCGGCATAGTCGAGGCTCGCGGGGATGCGGAAGGCGATCCGCCGTTCGCCGAGGTCGGCAGATCCGTCGAGGAGGCGGGCCGCGATGAGGGCGGAGCGGGAGACGAGCGAGGCGTAGGTATGGTCCCGGCCACCGGACCTGAGCGCGGTCCGCGACCCGAAGTCCCCTGCCCGCCGGATGATCTCAAGTTCACTCATGATGCCCTTCCAAGTATCACCCCATGATGGCCCGGATCGAGACGAAGATGACCGACGGACCGAGCAGGCAGCCGAGCCCCGTGTAGAAGGTCGCCGTCATCGCGCCGTAGGGAACAAGCCGCTCGTCCGTAGCGGCGAGCCCTCCGGCCACGCCACTCGTCGTCCCCATGAGCCCACCGTAGATCATCGCGGCACGGGGATTGTTGAGCCCGATAAGCGGCGCAACAAAGGGAGTGCCGGCCATCACGAGCATGGACTTGACGAGCCCCGCGGCGATGCTCAGCGCGACGACATCCGACGTGGCGCCGATCGCCGCACCCGTGACCGGCCCCACGATGTAGGTGGCCGCGCCCGCTCCGATCGTCGTCATGCTGACCGGGTCGGTGTAGCCGAAGGCGTACGCGACGACCGCTCCGATCACAAAGGAGACGATGACCCCGACGAAGAGCGAGACCACGCCGCTCACCCCCGCCCTGGCCAGCTCGCCCGTGTTCACCCCGAAGGCCGTGGCGATGATCGAGAAGTCACGAAGCATCGCGCCGCCCATGAGTCCGATCCCGGCGAATATCTCCAGGTCGGCGACGCCCCGCGCGCCTCCGGTGGCCAATCCGCCCAGATACGCCGCGAGCAGGCCGAGCATGATGGCGATCGCCGAGCCGTGCAGCTGTCCCCGGGTCAGGCGCGCCGAGAGCTGGTACGAGACCCAGACGGTGAGGCCGACGACGACGAAGGCGGTGATAAGGCCGTATCGGCCCATGACCTCCGCCATGAGAGCCAGGACCTGGCTCACCGGACGCCCCCCTTGCCTTCCGTGCCGGGAAGGGGCGGGGGAGACTCTCCCCCGATCCGGCTCAGCACGGGAACGAGCGCACAGCTCAGGACAACGGCAAGAAGGCCCGCCAGGACCGCAGCCGTTCCGCCCCTCACCGCCGCGACCACGTTCTGGCTCGCTGCCATCGCCACGACGACCGGTATGTAAATCGCACTCCAGAAGGTGACCCCTCTCTCGGAGACGGGGCGAAGCCGACCTGTAGCCCGGAGCCTGGCGGTCGCCAGCACGAGGAGGAGCATCGCGATGCCGACGCCACCGACATTGGCGTCCACACCGATCCAGTCTCCCAGCAGTTCGCCGATGAAGACGCCGGCCAGCATGCAGCCGGCAAGGAGGGCTACGCCGTATATCACCATGGGGGCTGCCCGGAAGCGGGTGTCAGGGGTCCGGGCTCCGGTCCGGAAGCGAGCGGGGAGCCGTCGGGGGGGCATGCAAGCGAAGGGAGAGTAGAAAGAGCACCCGCAGACGGCAAGCAAGCCGGGGCAGGCCGGGACGGAGCCTGCGGTGTCGCCGCGGGAGGGGAAACGGGCGGCGAGGATGGACCAAGTCGCCGGTACATCATCTGCCGCCATTCGGGTTGGACAGCAACGGACGTGGAAGAGCGTACCGAGATCGTGGAAACACTCGAGAGCAGGCTCAGCGCGGAGGCGCCCAAGGGCTGGTCACCAACCGGGGCCTTAAGCGCTGCCTCGACTCAGAACACAGTCTGACGGTGATCGACGAAGACAGGACCCACTCCGGCAGGGGGTTCGGGCGGGATACGGATGCACGGGCCACTCGTTATCGATCCGGCCGGCGGCGAAGCCGCGCAGATCGCAACGGCAGTCTGGCCGCCGCAGGCGCATCCCAGACTTGTAGCGTACGGCCTGACGCGGGGTTTCCCTGACGCTTGGCTGTCTGGGATTCACGAGACGCCATGGCTATTGGTTGGACCGCGCGTCCGGCTTGCGCGCGGCGAGATGCCCTGCAGATCTTGCCCTCCAGGGCCACACGAATCGACACGCTACACGCACCCGAGGCACGACCCCATGAATCCACGGCGCATCTTGTATCACCTGGCGCTTCTCATCGCGATCGCCGCTCCGGTCCAGTCCCAGGAGCTTCCGCGCGCCGAGGCGGACGCGCTCGGCATGTCGTCGGCGCGACTTGACCGGCTCTCGGCCGTACTCGGCGAATACGTGGAGGAGGGCCGGCTCCCCGGCACCGTCGTGATGGTGCTCCGGCGCGGACACGTCGTCTACGCCGACGCCACAGGCCACCGCGACATCGACGCAGGCGATCCGATGGAGACGGACGCGATCTTTCGGATCGCCTCGCAGACCAAGGCGCTCGTAAGCGTAGGGATCATGATCCTTCAGGAGGAGGGGAAGCTCCACATCTCGGATCCCGTCTCCGACTACCTCCCGGCCTTCGCGCGGACGACGGTCGCCGTGCCGCGGGACGGGGGCGCTGGCTACGATGTGGTCGAGGCGGCGAGGCCCATCACGCTCCGCGATCTCCTGACACACACCGCCGGCATCGGATACGGGAGCGGTCCCGGCGGAGACAGGTGGGCAGAGGCGGGGATCACCGGCTGGTACTTCGCCCACCGGGACGAGCCGATTCGCGCCACCGTCGACCGCATGCCCGCGCTCCCCTTCCAGGCGCAGCCCGGCGAGGCGTTCGTATACGGCTACAACACCGACATCCTCGGCGCGGTGATCGAAGCGGTGTCAGGCCGGAGCCTCGACGCGTTCCTGCGGGAGAGGATCCTCGACCCGCTCGAGATGCGCGACACGCACTTCTACCTCCCGCCCGCGAAGCGTGACCGGCTGGCCACCGTCTACAGCCTGCGCGGGGGAATGTCGCTCGAGAGGGCGCCCGACGGACCCGGCATGCAGACACAGGGTCAATACGTCGACGGACCCCGGACCAGCCACTCCGGCGGAGCCGGCCTCCTCTCCACGGCCCGGGACTACGCACGCTTCCTCCAGATGCTCCTGAACGGCGGCGAGCTGAACGGAACCCGGATCCTCTCGCCGGCGACAGTCTCGCTCATGACGGAAAACCACTCCGGGGACCTCTACGGGGCTCCCGGCATGGGGTTCGGCTTGGGGTTCGCCGTGCGGCTCGACGTCGGAGCCGCGGGAGAACCCGGCTCGGAGGGCGACTTCCGGTGGGGAGGCGCCTATCACTCGACCTACTGGGTGGATCCCGAGGAAGAGCTCGTGGTTGTCTACCTGACACAGGTCATCCCCGCGCAGGGACTGGACGACCACCGCCGGCTGCGGGCCCTGGTCTACGCCGCGATCACGGAGTAGGCGCGGGCACCGGCGGCCCACCGGCGAGCCGGGCGCCCGGGTTCCGGGAAGCGACCGCGGCGAGAGTCACCGGAACAGCGGCCCCCATCCGGCAGGCCCCGGACGCCACCCGGCCCCGGGGCCGGGGCCGAGGTACGGGAAGCAGGCGGTCCTTCGCGTTGCGGGACCGGCGGCCCCGGTCTACGATTTCCGGACAGTACAACGCACACTGGGCACCGGCTGCTGTACGGGTGCCACCAGCTGGGGAGGAACGTATGTCGATGCATGCCGCTGTTCGACCGAGGCACTCCAGGATGCCGTCTCCCGCTGCCCTGCTGGGCCTCGCGTCGGCGGCCCTCCTGATGTTGTCGGCACCCCTGTCCTCCCAGCAGCTCACCGGGACCGAGAACGGGGAGTGGCGCTACCTCGGCGGGGACGCAGGGCACACGCGCTATTCCGCCCTAGACCAGATCACCGCTGACAATTTCTCAGATCTCGAGGTGGCCTGGATCTGGCGGAGCGACAACTTCGGCCCGAGCCCCTACTACTTCTTCCGCTCGAGGCCAATCTACGTCGACGGCATCCTCTATACCGTCGCCACCCAGCGCCGCCAAGTAGCCGCGATCGATGGCGCGACCGGGGAGACGCTGTGGACGTTCCGTGAGCCGGACACCGTCCGGCACTTGCGCTCCCCGAGACAGGCATACGGGAAGGGCGTCGCCTACGGTGAGGTGGACGGGCGCGGGGTCATCTACTTCATCTCGCCCGCCTTTTTCCTCTGGGCGCTCGACGCCAAGACAGGCCGGCCGATCGAGAACTGGGGCGGGGCCTGGCCCCTGGATTCCTTTACGGAATCGGGCGTCGTCGACCTCATCCCGACCCTCGTGGACAACTGGGGTCCATGGGAGGACTATCTCGCTCGGGGCGGGAGCTACGATCCAGACCACGGGATTCCACGGGAGCTCGGAATGGTCACGAGCTCCTCGCCCCCCATCGTGGTCAACGACGTGGTGGTCGTGGGCGCGGGCCACGAGGCCAGCTACCAGCAGTCACGGATCGAGAACGTGCCGGGCGACGTGCAGGGCTTCGATGCTCGGACGGGGGAGTTTCTCTGGAAGTTCCACATCATTCCTCGCCCGGGCGAGTTCGGCCACGAGACGTGGGAGAGCGACGCGTGGCAGTGGTCGGGCGACATGTCCCAGTGGGCCCCGATGGCCGCCGACCCGGAGCTGGGACTCGCTTACTTCGTGACCAACGCCTCGACCGTGCAGACCTACGCCGGGCATCGCCCCGGCTACAACCTGTTCGGCGGCAGCGTCATGGCGCTCGACGTCCGGACGGGCGAGCGGCGGTGGCACTACCAGATACACCGCAGCGACCAGTGGAACTACGACATTCCGACCGTGCCCATCCTGATGGACCTGACGGTGGACGGAGAGGAGATCCCCGCCCTGGTCCAGAACACGAAACAGGGCCTCATCTTCGCCTTCAATCGGGAGACGGGCGAGCCCATCTGGCCGATCGAGGAACGCCCGGTCATCCAGACGGAGGTGCCGGGCAACTACACGGCGCCGACCCAGCCCTACCCGACGCTTCCCGAGCCCCTGGACCCGATCGTCCTGAGCGGAATCACCGGCGACTTCGTCATCGACTACACGCCGGAGCTGAGGGAGGAGGCGCTTGAGCTCCTGAGCCGCTACAGGATCGGAGGCCTCTACGTGCCGCCGCTGCCGTACAACCACGAGAACGACTTCGCCAACAACGTCGGGTGCTCGGGCGGCGTGAACACCCCCCACGCACCGATCGCGGATCCCACGACGGGAACCATGTACGCCTCTCACTCCCGGGGCTGCAGCGCGCCCGGATTCATGGAACCCACGGGCGGGGTGGACATCGACAACCCGAACTACGCCGTTCCGGGCCCCGGGGGTGCGGTTCCCACCCAGACGCCGACGACCGGCATGACAGTCGCCGCCTGGCTGCCCGGGGGCGGCCCCGAGGGCCGGAGCGAGCCGCTCGCGACGATCGACGGGCTGAGGCTCTACAAGCCGATGGACAACCAGCTTTCGGCTATCGACATGAACACAGGGCGCCGGGTCTGGTCCCTCCCGGTCGGCGAGACACCCGAGCGGATCTTGAACCATCCGCGTCTGGCCGGGGTCGAGGTTGCGAACACCGGAGGAAACGGCTGGTCCATCCAGATCGCCACGGAGACGCTCCTGATTACGGCCCGTGCCCTCAGCTCAGGCGCCGCGAACATCGTCCCGGACGCGCCGCCCGAGCTGCATGCCCGCGACAAGCAGACCGGTGAGATCCTGGCCAGCGTGCCCCTCCCGGCTCCGAGCCAGTACGGCATCATGACCTACATGCACGAGGGCAAGCAGTACATCGTGGTGCAGGTCGGCAGTATCCACACGGACTTCCCTGGATCGCTCGTCGCATACACGCTGCCCTGAGAGCCGGGGAGCCGGCTCGGAAGACAACGGAACCGGGCAGCCGGAGGTCACGCGGAGGCGCGGCGCCGCTGGCGCCGCGCCTCCGCGCGTCTGGGCCGCTGCCGCCACTGGACGACAGAGGCAGGGAACGGCAGAAGGGTCCGACTCAGAGACCGAGCTGTTCTGCCAGGTCGACGAAACTCGTCGCCAGGAAATCGAACCGGCCCTCCTCGGGCATCGGGACGGGCGGGCGATCCGGTCCGCGCTCCAGCGGACGATGGACGAACGCCGTCCGCAGGCCGTGGCTCTGGGCCGACTCGAGGTCTCCGGTGTGCGCTGCCACGAGCATCACGGCCGACGGGGGAATGTCGAAGAAGTCGCTCGGCATCATGTACATTTCCCGGTCCGGCTTGTAGTGGCGCACCACGTCCGACCCGAGAACGCAGTCCCACGCCAGGTCGCCGAACTTCGCCATGTTCGTGAGCAGCGCCACATTCCCGTTCGAGAGCGGGGAGAGCACATACCGCGCCTTGAGGCGCCGCAGCCCCTCGGAGGAGTCCGGCCAGGGATGCAGACGGTGCCACACCTTGTTGAGGTGTATCTTCTCCGCCTCGGTGAGTCCCTCCAGCCGGTAGCGCACGAGCAGGTCGTCGAGCGTCATCCGATGCAGGTCATCCAGCTTGGTCCACGGAAGCTCGCCCGTGCGGACCCGGTTGCGCGACGGCCCGTAGTTGGAGCGCCATGCCTCAGCGAACTCGACGGCATCGAGTTCCCACCCCTTGTCGCTCGCGAGCTGGTCCACTTCGGCAATGACCGACGAGCGCCAGTCGACGACCGTTCCGAAGACATCGAAGACGCACATCTGGACCGAACCCGCGATCTGGGCCGCGTCCGCAGCTCCGGGACGGGCCGCGAAAGGCACCTCCGCCGACGCCGCACCTTGCCGGACATCGGCGCCGACCACACTGCGCGAGAGCGCCGGAGCGACACCTGCGGATGCGAGAGCCGCCCCCAGAAATCTCCGTCGATCCATCCTCTCCTCCCCAGGGCTATGAACCACAACGATCCGGACCCGGCCACCCCACGGGCATGCCCCACGGGGGTGGCGGCCGGCCTGACACCTCCTGTGCACCAGAGGAAGACTGCGACCGAGAGGCGGCGCCCGCAAACCGGGGACACGGACCAACCGGAGGCCGGCATCCGGCTCCGGGACCGGGAGTACCCAAGTTCCACCCGGCCCCGGAGGACGGGCACCGCCACACCGGGGCCGGGTATCGCCACCCAGAGCGGGCCGTGCCGCCACCCGACGGACGGCAATCCGGCCCGGCGCCCGGCTTCCGGCCGTCCCCGGCGCAATCAGATTCTCCCGCCGAACCGGTGACACGACAGCCATGCCACCTATCCGACCAAGCAAGTCGCGCGCATGGGAACTCCGGACGGAAGGCGCCCGGACCGGACGCGGATCCGGGCCGGACGAGCCGGATCCCTGGCCGTCCGTAGCGGAGTGCCACCGGGGGCACCCCCTGAAAGCCCCGGCGGCCCCGTGATCGCCGGCCTTCCCTGGGAATCCTGGCTGCTCCTTCTCGGATCGGTTGCGGTTCCGCTCGGTGCCGCGATCGGGTTCGCGGTGATCCAGCGCCGGGGGGGCGGGAAAGACCGGATGCGAAGCGCGTCCGGGACCGCGGAGCGACCGTCATGACCACATCGGCCACGGTGATCGCCGTCCTGGTGGTCTATCTCGCCGTTCTCCTTCGGATCGGGTGGTGGGGCCGCACCGCCTCCCACGAAGTTTCCGGGTACTACGTGGCTGGAAAGCGGCTCCCTTCGTGGGTGATCGCCTTCAGCTCAAACGCCACGGGAGAAAGTGCGTGGCTGCTGCTCGCGCTCACCGGGATGGGCTACCTGGCGGGTGCGCATGCGTTCTGGGTGATTCCCGGCGAACTGGGCGGAGTCGCCCTCTCGTGGATGCTCGTCGCAAAGCCATTCAAGGCGTACACGGACCGCTACGACGCGGTGACCGTATCGGATTTCCTGGAGGACCGGTTCCGCGACTCGGCCCATGTGCTCCGGCTCGTGAGCGCGGTCATCATCTTCAGCATGGCCACCGTCTACGTCGCAGCGCAGTTGACGGCATCCGGCCGGGCCTTCGAGTCCTTCCTGGGGACCACATACGAGAGCGGGGTGATGATCGGTGCGGCGATCGTCCTCTACTACACGACGGTCGGGGGTTTCAAAGCCGTCGCATACAGCGACGTCGTGCAGGGCGTGCTGATGGTGGCCTGCCTGATTCTCCTGCCGACCGTCGGGATCGTGGCGGCCGGCGGCTGGACGGGGATGACCGCGACGCTCGCCCAGGCCGATCCGGCCTTTCTCCGGCCGATGGGAGCGCACGGGCTGAGCGCGCCGGGGATCGCGAGCGCCGTGGGGTTCGTCGCAATCGGATTCGCTTTCCTCGGCTCCCCCCACCTACTCACCCGCTTCATCGCCGCGCGCCACCAGGACGACATCGTCGTGGCAGGCCCGATCGCGGTCCTCTGCATGACCGTGTTCATCGTCGGGGCCATACTGACGGGGATCGCGGGGCGAGCCCTCTTCCCGGGGCTCGAGGATCCCGAGACAATCTACCCGCTGATGGGGTCGGAGCTGTTCCCGGCCTTCTTCACCGGAATCTTCCTGGTGATCGTGCTCGCGGCAATCATGTCGACCGTCGATTCCCTCCTGCTTCTGGCTTCCTCCGCGGTGGTCCGCGACGTGATCCAGAAAGTGTTCAGCCCCTCCTGGAGCGAGCTGCTCTACTCGCGGGCGGGCAAGCTCACGACCGTCGTGATCGGCGCCGGAGCCCTCGCTCTCGCCCTTCCCGAAGTCCGGGCGATCTTCTGGTTCGTGCTCTTCGCCTGGTCGGGGCTGGCCTCCGCCTTCACGCCCGTCGTGCTCTGTTCCCTCTTCTGGCGGAGGACGACGCGCGCCGGCGCGATCGCCGGAATGATTTCGGGGTTCGCCGGTGCAGTCGGCTGGGTTCTCCTCTTCAAGGACCGCTTCTACGACCTCTACGAGATGATCCCCGGATTTGCCCTCGGATTCGCGGCAACTGTGGGCGTGAGTCTCCTGACGAAACCGCCCACCGGAGCCGACGAGGAATTCGAGTGGGTCCGCGAAGTGGTGCGACGCCCTTTCGGATCACGGAGCTTCCCCTGAGACGGGCGGCGCCCGGACACGCTCCGGACGGCTCCAGCGCGATGCGTCACGCAGGTTGGGTGGGCGCGACTGTCCCGGCGACGGCAGAGCACTGCGCCTCGCACTCGACTCGTCCGGGTGAGCCTGCGCTGGGACGGCCGCCTCTGGCAACGGCCCGGGACGGCCGTGGCAGCTCGCGTTCCGGCGCTCAGTTCCTCGTGTAGCGGACGAAGCTCCGCGGGCCGACCTCGGCTCCGTAGACAACCGCCCCGCCCTGGATCCCCACCACGCCCTCCGAGGTGCTGCTTCCCCCCTGCGGGTTGGGATCCGGGATGAAAGCCGTCACGGATCCGTCCCGCGCACTCCCGATCCGGATCCCCCGCTCCCACCCCGGGTGCGAGAGGTCCATCCCGTTGTCGGGGCCGTCCCTCGACTCCGAATCCGTGACGAAGATGTTGTCGTCCGCGTCGATGTAGATCCCGCTCGGCCGGCTGAACTGGTACCAGCAATCGAGGTAGTCCCCGGCCTGGTCGTAGATCTGGATCCGGTTGTTGTCACGGTCGCCGATGTAGAGCCGACCCTGCGAATCGACATCGATGGCGTGGAGACTCGAGAACTCGCCCGCTCCGCAGGGGCCGTTACCGGGCATGCCCCACTGCATGATGAACCGGCCGCCGCTGTCGAACTTCATGATTCGCTCGTTCGTGCCCTCGCCGTGGCCGTCGGCCACAAAGATGTCGCCGCTGGCCACGACGACCACATCCGACGGAGAGCTGAACTCATTCGGACCATCGCCGGTGACCATCCGCGTCCCGAGTTGGAGGAGGATTTCCCCCTGGGGGCTCATCTTCGTGACCTGCTGCCCCACGTTCCCCCCCGCACCGCGTCCGTCGGGCGGAAGCGGATCGGTCACCCAGACGTTCCCGTCCTGGTCCACATGGATCCCGTGCGGGAA
>JAAXGI010000305.1 GCA_012267505.1 Gemmatimonadota bacterium | reverse complement strand
GAGCTTCATGATGTTCTTTCCTCCGAATGCTGGGTGGCTTTTCGGAACAGGGTCCGTGTGGGCCTGCCATCTTTACCACGCGCCTCGCCCCCGCACAAGGAAGCGCCGGTCGCCTCGTGCGAAGCGAGCGGCTCCGGAACCCCGGTAGAATGGGAATCGACGGTCGAACGAGGGGTGTGCCCCGCGCCGGGCCGATCCGGCAAGACCCGAAGGAATGCCCCCAACCGGCGAGCTCCCATCCGTGATGCAACCCGACCTCTCCCGTCCGGCGAGCCTCCGGGAATGGATGGAGGCCATCCCGCACCAGAGGGCGATCGGGTTCGAGCTCGTGGAGATGGGTGCGGACTTCGCGGTGGGGCGGATCCCCTACCGAGCCTCCCTCGTCGGCAATCCCGCGACCGGCGTCGTGCACGGCGGGATCGTCACCACGCTGCTCGACACCGTCGGGGGGATGGCGGTCCTCGCCCGGCACGGCGAGTTCCTCGTGATGGCGACCCTCGACCTCCGGATCGACTACCTGCGCCCCTCCACGCCCGGGAAGGACCTCGCCGCGCGGGTGGAGTGCTACAAGCTGACCCGCAACATCGCGTTCACGCGCGGGTTCGCGTTCAACGAAGACCCGGGCGACCCCCTCGCCTCGATGAGCGCGACCTACATGTTGAACACCCCGGCGGCACGGAGCTCACCTGAAACGTGAAGGATGCCGTGACATGCTGAACACCCCGGCGACACGATCGTGAGTGGCGGGGCGCCGGCGGAAACGGGGCTCGAGGGGATCGTCCTCGAGGCGCGGCGCACGCGCGACTTCGCGCGCATCACGGAGGCGATCCCCTACGCACGGTTCCTCGGGATCGACGTCGACGTCAAGGGCGACGAGATCACCACCTGCATGCGGTACCGCGACGATCTCGTCGGCAACCCCGCCCTCCCCGCCCTGCACGGAGGAACCCTCGGGGCGCTCCTCGAGCACGCCGCCATCTTCGAGCTGCTGTGGACCGAGGAGGTAAAGCCGCTCCCCAAGACGATCAACATTACGGTGGAGTACCTGCGGTCCGCACGGCCCCGCGACACCTTCGCGAGAGCCGAGATCACCAAGCGCGGGCGCCGGGTCGCAAACGTCTACGCGACCGCCTGGCAGGACCGTCGGGATCGCCCCATGGCCCAGGCGCACGCGCACTTCCTGCTCCGATGACGGGAAGGTTGCGCTCCGGATGAGGAAACCCGCCCCGGCCGACTGGCCGATCCACCCCCTCCTCGCGGAGCGTTGGAGTCCGTACGCGTTCACGGACGAGGGGGTGGCCGAAGAGGAGCTGATGGCGCTCTTCGAGGCGGCGCGGTGGGCCGCATCCTCGTACAACGAGCAACCGTGGCGGTTCATCGTGGCCCGCCGCGAGGAGCCGGCCGCGTTTGCGAAGGTGCTCTCGTGCCTTGTCCCCTTCAATCAGGGGTGGGCCGGGCGCGCCCCGGTGCTTGCCCTCGGGCTCGTCCAGACCCTGCGGCCCGGAGATGGCTCACCGAATGCCGCCGCTCAGCACGACCTCGGGCTCGCCGCCGCGAGCCTCACCGTCGAGGCGACCCATCGGGGGCTCTCCGTCCACCAGATGAGCGGCATCGTCGCGGACCGGATACGCGACGCTTGGGCGCTTCCCGACGATGTCCTGCCGCTCACCGCCCTCGCCATCGGCTACGCGGCGTCCCTGGCGGCGACACGAGAGGACCTGCGCGACCGGCAGCGCCGACCCCGCGAGCGGCAGCGCCTGCCGGGGTTCGTGTTCGGGGAGCGCTGGGGAGAGCCGGCCCCCTTCCTCGTCGGCGATCCAAGGGACTGAGGGCGAGGCTCGCCGGGAGCGCGACTTCCTGGGAGCCCGGTCTTCCAGCCTGCAAGGGGGCGAAGACCTCCGCCACCCGCGCGGGCGAGATGCCCGCGCCCCCAGCGAGCCCGGCGGCCCCGGAGAACCCGCGGTCGCAACCCCCTTCGGGCGTATCCGGCCCGGAATTCGATATCATCGGCGCGTACCTGAACCGAAGCTCGGACGCACGCGGCCCACGGTTGCCTCGCGGCAGGAACGCGGCCCCCGGCTCCGGGCGCCCACGGAGGACAGGACCATGTTCACCACCCTCCGCCGCGCTCGACCCGCCTCTCCCTGCTCCACCGTCGTCGCCACCGCCGCCACCCTCGCGATTCTCTGGGCGGGTACGGCGCGCGCCGGGGGACCGACCGTCATCGAGCTCTTCACCTCCCAGAGCTGCTACTCGTGCCCGCCGGCCGAAGCGCTCCTCGGCGAGCTCGTCGACCGCGAAAACGTCATCGCCCTCGAGTTCCACGTCGACTACTGGGACGACCTCGTGTACGGCTCGGCCGGGAAGTGGAAGGACCTCTTCTCCGATCCCGCCTATACGCTGCGCCAGCGCCGCTACGCGGCCCGGATCCGGAACAGCGGCGTGTACACGCCGCAGGTCGTGGTGGATGGAGTCGTCCAGACCGTCGGCTCCCGCCGCGGCCGGGTGATGCGTCTGCTCGAACGCTCCGCCGGCATCGAGAAGCCGGTCCTCGTGGCGGTGCGGCCCGCGCCCGAGGGTGGATTCACGGTCACGGTGGAGTCGAAGGCGGGCCGGCCCGCCGCGGCCGTGCTGCTCGCCCGCTACGACCTCAAGCACGTCACCGCGGTGGAGGCGGGCGAGAACAAGGGCAAGACCCTCACCAACCACCACGTGGTGCGCGAGTTCCGGGAGCTGGTCCACTGGACCGGCAAGCCCCTGGAGATACACCTCGCCGAGCTGCGCCTCGGCCCCAACCAGGGCTGCGCGGTGATCGTGCAGGCGCACGACCAGGGGGCCATCCTCGGCGCCGGCGCCTGCCCCTCGTAAGCCCCGCGGGTCGCCGGCCGCGGCCTCCGTCCGCCTCCCGTCGCCGGGAGGCGGAGCAGGCAGGAATCGGAGGTGGCCGCGCGGTGGCGGCTCAGCGGCGCTCGTACTGGGCGGCGCCGAAGAGCATCTCCTTCGTCTTCTCGTCCATGGGGCCGGCCCGGCGGCGGTCGGCGAGCACCTGGACGCCCCGCTCGACGGCCGGGCGGGCCGCGATGGTGTCCACCCAGCGCTTGACGTTCGGGAATTCGTCGATGTCGATCCCCTGGTTCTCGTGGATGCGGATCCACGGGAAGGTCGCCATGTCCGCGATCGTGTACTCGGCGCCGCCCAGCCACTCGGCCTCGTCGAGGCGGCGGTCGAGCACGTTGTAGAGCCGCTTCCCTTCGTTCACGTAGCGGTCGATGGCGTAGGGGAGCTTCTCCGGCGCGTAGTTCCGGAAGTGGTGGACCTGTCCGAGCATCGGCCCGACGTGCCCCATCTGGGTCATGAGCCACTGGTTGACGACGTGGCGCGCGCGCACCCCGGACGGATAGAAACGCCCCGTCTTCTCCCCGAGGTAGATGAGCATCGCGCCCGACTCGGCGAGGGTGATGGGCTCGCCGTCCGGTCCGTCGTGGTCCACCATCGCAGGCATCTTGTTGTTCGGGCTGATGCGGAGGAACTCGGGGGTGAACTGGTCGCCCTCCCCGATGTTGATGGGGATCACGTTGTAGGCGAGCCCGGTCTCCTCGAGCATGATGTGGATCTTGTGGCCGTTCGGGGTCGGCCACGTATAGAGGTCGATCATCTTCGTTTCCCTTGGGTGTTTTCCCGGATGGTGGTCGGAAGAGGCTGGCAGCGCGTTCGGTGCGGTGCCGGTGGCGGAGGCGGCGACGCCAGCGCCATTCAACTGCGCTCGCTCATCGCCCGGGTGGTCTGCCACGCGCCAGTCTCACCGCGGCGGGCCCGCTCTTCCTGGTGGCGGTCGATCTCGAGCTGGACCGCCTTCTGCGCCTCGCCGGCGAGGCGCTCGTTGTTCGCGGCGGAGACGTCGTAGCTGTCCGAGCGCGCGGCGAGCCGCGACTGGAAGTGCGGCATCACGTAGCGGGCGATGAGCTCGTAGCTGCGCTTGGTCTGGGCCCAGTCCGCCCAGTTGTGGGCGAACAGCATGTAGCAGCCGAATCCGCCGTCGGAGCCGTCCCAGAGCCGCTCGATGGCGTTGATCGCGTCGTCCGGAGTGCCGATGGCGGCGATGCCGTTCTCGCGCATGTATCCGAGGTAGTCGTCGACCCCCTCCGGCACGATTGGGAAGGTCGTGATCTCGCGGAAGTACTTGAGCCATCGCTCGAGCCCGAACTCGACGTCGCGCTCGGCCTGCTCGCGGGTCTCCGCGACGTGCATCATCGAGACCACCCGCCAGCGGGACCGGTCCGCCCGGTGGCCATTCTCGGCCGAGATGTCCTCGCAAGTCTTCCAGTTCGACGCGTGGGCGGCGAGGCCGGAGTCGGTCGTGCTCCCGATCGAGAGCATGCCGAGGCCGTACTTTCCGGCGGTCCGGGCCCCGACCGGCGAGCGCGCGGACGCGACCGCCATCTCCACCATCGGCTTGGTGTAGCACTCCATCTGGAGGCGTGCGTCGCGGAGCTCGAACCAGTCCGTCTTGCGGTTCACCGTCTCGCCGCGAAGGAGGGGAACGAGGACCGAGACCGCCTCGTCCATTCGTCGCCGCTGCTCCGCGACCGGGATCCCCATCTTGTCCGCGTCTGCGGTGAGCGCGCCCGGCCCCACCCCGAACATGGTGCGGCCCCGGGTCATGTAGTCGAGCTGGAGGATCCGGTCCGCAATCATGAACGGGTGGTGGTAAGGGAGCGAGACCACCCCGGTCCCGAGCCGGATGCGCCGCGTCCGCTCCGCTGCCGCGGCAATGAAGATCTCCGGGCAGGCGATGATCTCGAAGCCGCCGGAATGGTGCTCGCCGATCCACGCTTCGTCATAGTCGAGCCGGTCGAGCCACTCGACGAGCTCGAAGTCGCGCTCGATCGCGAGCACCGGGTTCTCGTCGAGGGCATGGA
>JAAXGI010000264.1 GCA_012267505.1 Gemmatimonadota bacterium | reverse complement strand
CCATTTCCTTGCCGTCAGCTTGCCTTCGAAGCCATCGAGAAACCTGTTGAGCACCGTCTTCTGTCGCCCCGTGAAGGGCTCGCGGGCATAGCGTTGCCAGAAGTCGGCCTTGCGCAGAACATCGGCGCAAACCGCCTCGGCGCCATCGATCGCACGCGAAAAGCAGTCGAGGAACCAGACCAGCCAGTCGGTGACGTCGAGCGCCCCTTTCTGGGCGCTTTCAAGTGCGTCGCAATAGTCGGAGCGTTCCTTCCGGATCTGACCCGACATGCTGTAGAAGCGCCGTCCCGAGTCCTCCGACTGGGCCAGCGCCTGATCGGCGATCGCGCGTGCAGCCGGCCGTTGCCGTCCTCGAACGGGTGGATGTACACGAACCCGAAGGCAAGAACCGAGGCGGCGACCACCGGATCGAGCTCAGGCGCGACGTCCTGGGCGAAGGTGACCAGTCCTTCGACGAGGCCCGGCAGGTCCTCCGGCCGGGCGCTGATGTGGTCGGGAATCGGCATGCGCGTTTCGCGGTCCCGTTCACCTACGAATCCGCCTTCGGTGCGGAGACCGAGACGGATGAAACGGGCATCGCCGATCACGATTTGCTGGAGGCGGAGCATCTCTTCGAGGTCCACCGGCGCCTGCCCCGCCATGCCGATAGCCCGGCCCCACCGGTGGATGCGGTCGTGGGGTGGATGCTCGCCCTCGATCGAGAAGCTGGACTTAGAGTCCTTCAGGAGAAGGAATGCCGCCGTCCTAGCGAGCACGTCTTTCGGGATCGCGGCGGCGGCATCGCGCGCGCGTATCCCAAGGCTCATGGCACTTAACCGGTCTAGGGCCTCCGTGCGGAAAACGAGCGGACAGAATGCCGGTGTGCCGGGCAGGTTGTTCTTCACCCGGTGTCGCCGGGAGGTCTCGGAGCGGGCCGTAAACTGTCGGGCCGGATCAACGACAGGCGGATAGCGTCCCCGATCGGCGTCCGGCAGGTCCAGGCGGTGGCCGGTGAGCCACTCGTAGAGGAACCAGACACGCCTAGTGTACACGCCGGTTGGCCTGGCCCTGACCAGCTCCTCGACGGGCGCGGGGCCCGTTGCCTCGAAGAGGCGCTTCAGGACGGCGAGATCGAGCCCTTCGTGCTTGAGAGCGAAGGTGAGGTGACCCCCCAGGCTCGGCTTCGGGGAATAGCGCGGCGAATAGATGCGCCAGCCAGCGTCTTGGATCTGCCTGTGCTGGTCGCCGGTGCCACTCAGGATACGCGGAAGCGGTACGCGCAACGCGTATGCATTGATAAGCGCGGCGTATCCGGCTGGGGTCGCCGCCACCGGAAGTCGGCGTTCCCGAAAAACCTTGACGGAGCCTAAAAAAGGGTTTCGGCCGGAGATATCCATGCTGAAACGGTTCACCTCCAGAGTGGATGAAAATCCGGTGACGAATCCGAATTTAGGTGAAAAACGATAACAACCCACGAAAAACGATAACCTGTATACATATTATGGGAAAAATCGTAATGGAGTCTGAAAAACGGTTCTGACTGGGGATATCTGTGCTGAAATGGTTCTCCTCCAGAGTGGATGAAATCCGGTAATGTATCTCAATACACGTGAAAAACGATAACAACCCACGAAAAACGATAACTCTTATACATATTCTAAGAAAAACCGTTCCAATCGATCGGAGAGGAGGCAGGGGCACCCAAGTCCCCGGGAATCCCCGAGAGGGAAAGTGGCGCGAGGGAGGACGGGACCTCCGAACTGGAGGCGACCCCGATCAGGTGCTCCCCGTCGACCGCGCGGAGACCGTGACCCGGGTCGGATCTGGTAAAGGGCCGGCTCTAGGAGAGGTACCGGCCGCGCAGATCGTGCGGGCCTTCATCGAGAGACGAGCCTGATGGCGACCCCCGCCAGCCGAAGTCGGCCACGCGGCACCAACCGACCATATCCGAGCGGCGGGGCTGGTGCACCGGCGCGCCCGTACACCCGCCCCTCACCCCGGAGTCAGCACTAGCGTGGCCAGCGCGTTTTCCTCCACCGTCGCCCGGTCAGTGAGCATGGGGAGGTACCGGCCGTCGCTCCATGGCGTGGCGTAGTCCTCGTAGTACGGGGAGAGCGGGTTGCCGGACTGCCCCGTGTTGATGATGAAGACCGAGCGCTCCGGGTTGGCCAGGTCGTAGACGGCGCGATAGCCCGCCCCATGGCTCTGCGCGAAGGGCCGGTCCGGATCCGCCACCTCGAACCCGGCGGCGTTCACCGTCTCCCGCTCCCCGCCCGTGGGCCTGGTCACCTCGAACCAGGAGCCTATGAGCGGGATCCCTCCCAGAATGGGGCTGTTCATCCGCACGGCGTGGGCCTCGCCCCAGCGCCACGCCCCCGGCTCGCTGCCGTAGTCGGCAGCAAGAGACTCGAGTGAGATCTCGAGTGCCCGGCTCACGGCGTCGGCGCAGCTCTCCGCTCCGCCCGTGGTCACGTCGTCGCACCACTGCGTACGCTCGCCGAGAGCCCGGTGGATAACCTCGAGCCGGATCCTCCAGTAGTCCTCGAAGACGGGTCCGAGCTCGTCGGCGAAGAGCACGCGCATGAGCTCCCTGAGCCACGCCATGTAGATGAGCGGCTCGGCACGGTCGCGCTGCATCCCGTGGTCCCACCGGCCGAGCATGGCGAGTGCCTCGCGGACCATCTCGTTCGAGGGCTCCGCCAGCCCGAGGAGCACCGGTGTGAGCCGCGCCGCCGCGAGCGAGACGAGGTCCTGCTGGATCGCCGCAAAGCTCTCCACGTCGTGCCTGGGCCGAGCGTCGAGCAGCGCCTCGATCCGCTGGGCCCGGTAGGGCGCCGTCCAGTCA
>JAAXGI010000176.1 GCA_012267505.1 Gemmatimonadota bacterium | reverse complement strand
GGACGGTTCCCGGTCGGTGAGGGGGTATCTGGGCAGTCACGTCAGACAGATGCACACCCCAAGGGGTGGCTCCTGTACCTGAGACTCAGGAGGCTGTTCTCATGAGAATCCGGGCGGCGCATTCCCTTGCAATTCGCCCGTCGCTCCCTTTCCTGTCAGCCCCGTGTTCCCTCCTCACCGACTCCGGCCGCCGCTGGGATCCCACGGACTACGCCAACGTGAGACGGTCTCGACCCGGCGTTGTGTCCCGACTCCTAGCGCTCCCGCAGGGCGAGGGCCTCCTCGACATCTGCCCACCCGAGCCCCGCGCCTTCGAGCGCGACGAGGAGATGATAGACTAGGTCCGCCGCCTCCCCGGCGATGCCGGCGTCTTCCCTGGCCAGCGCGGCGATGAGTTCGGCCATCTCCTCTCCGAGTTTCTTGAGCCTCAGGTTCTCGTCCTCGAGGAGACGTGTGGTATAGCTGCCTTCGGGTCGCTCGCGGCCGCGTGATGCAACGACTCCTGCCACACGGGCGAGGGTCGCACCCATCCCCGTGCCTCCAGCGGATTCGCCCGGCGCGCTCCGCTCGCCGAAGCAGCTCACCTCTCCGGTGTGGCATGCCGGGCCCTGAGGGTCGACATGGGCGAGGAGCGTGTCCCTGTCGCAGTCGGCGTAGAGGGAGGCGAGCGACTGGACGTTCCCGGAGGTCTCCCCCTTCTGCCAGAGGCGGCGGCGCGAGCGCGACCAGAAGTGGAGCGTCCCCGCCTCGAATGTGCGCTCGAGTGCCTCTCGGTTCGCCCACGCGACCATGAGGACCCTGCCCGTCGACCGGTCCTGGGCGATGACGGGGACGAGTCCCGAGGCATCGAATCGGATCGTATCGAGTTCGGAGGGCCCGCGGATTCGCCGGCGGATCCCCTCCAGATTCCCATTCACGGTCACGTCATTCCTCCCTGGTCTGCCGGTTACCGCAGGCCGGGGCGGTCCTCCGCCCGACGTGCCCTACGCCCCGGGGACGGCGCGCACCGGGACTCCCCACTCGAGGAGATCGGCCTTGAGCGCGGCCACGGTGGTGAGCCCGTCGTGGAGAATGCCCGCGAGGAGCACCGCCGCCGCGTGCCCGAGCGTCAGGCCGTCCCGGAGATGTGCCGGCGATCCGGCCCCTCCCGAGGCGATCACCGGCACCGTGACGGCCTCCGCGACCGCACGCGTGAGCGCGAGGTCGTATCCCTCCCGGACTCCGTCCCGGTCGATCGAGGTGAGCAGAACCTCCCCGGCACCCTTCGCCACGCACGCCTCCGCCCACGCGACGGCCTCGAGCTCGGTGCGCCTCCGCCCGCCGTGGGTGTAGTGGTACCAAGTATCCCCGTCGCGGGCCGCGTCGATCGATATGACCACACACTGGCTCCCGAAGCGCTCCGCCCCGTCCCGAAGCACGCCCGGGTACCGCACCGCACCGGAGTTGACGCTCACCTTGTCGGCGCCCGCGCGGAGGAGCGCGTCCATGTCGCCGACGTTCCGGACCCCGCCGCCCACCGTCAGGGGGATGAAGAGGACCTCGGCCGTTCGCTGGACCGTGTCGAGGAGAGTACCCCTGCCCTCGTGGGAGGCCGAGATGTCGAGGAAGACGATCTCGTCGGCTCCCTCCTCCTCGTAGCGCCGGGCAAGTTCCACGGGATCGCCCACATCGCGCAGTCCCCGGAACCGCGTGCCCTTCACGACCCGGCCGTCCTTGACGTCCAGGCAGACGATGATCCGGGGGCGGAGCACGACGCTATCCCTCTGGCCCGTCCGTCAGGATCTCGACGGACCCCTTCGTCGAGAACACGCGTCCCGTCCGCTCGAGTGCCTGGCCGAGGGCGAGCCCCGTCGCCTTGACGGCTGCCTCGACCGTATGATGCCGGTCGCGGCCCCGGACGACCTTCACGTGGAGCGTTGCGCCCATGTTCGTGGCCAGCGAGCGGAGGAAGTGCTCGTAGAGCCCCGACGGAAGGCGCCCGGCATAGTAGGCCCTGCCGCCCACATCCACCGCCGCCTCGACGAGAGCCTCGTCCATCGGGACGGCCGCCCATCCGTATCTCGCGATTTCCTCGCCCGCTTCCCGTGCGATCCCGATCCCGAGGGCGATCGCCACGTCCTCGATCAGGTGGTGACGCAGGTCGCCCGAGGCCCGTACGCTTAGCCGGAGGCCGGCGTAGCGGGCGAGCGTCGTCAGCATGTGGTCGAGGAAGGCGTCGCCGGTTTCCGTCTCGATCGCGCCTTCCCCGATGCCGACATCGAGGGTGATCTCCGTCTCCCGTGTCCGCCTCTCGATACGAGTCATCTGCCGAACTCCTCCGCGACCTCTTCTGGTTCGAGTACGCGAGTGTAGAGTGCCATCCCGAGGACCGCCCCCGCCGCCCCCGCCTGCGAGAGAAAGCGGAGCTCGTCGGTCGTGGTCACGCCGCCCGAGACCCAGACCGGGTGTGGCGCCGCCGACAGGACATCCGTGGCGGCGGCACGGTCGATGCCGCGGGCGCGGCCCTCGCGCCCCACGTCGGTCCAGAGGATCCCGGCGAGCGGGAGCGGCGCGAGCCGGCCGAGGAGCCTGCCGACGGCAACCCCGGTGGTTCTCGACCATCCCCGCTCGAGGACGATCCCGTCCCGTACGTCCGCGGCCACGATGACCCGCCCGGCATAGCGCGCCGAGAGCGCCTCGAGCCATGCGGGGTCGGAGATCGCGCGGGTTCCGACGATGATGCGGTCGGCGCCTCCCGCGATCACCGCCTCGGCGGCCTCGTTGTTCCGGATCCCCCCTCCCACCTGGAGGTCGCCCGGTGCCTCGGCCGCGATCCGCGCGATGATCGGGCGGTTCTCGCCGGCCTCGAGCGCCCCGTCCAGGTCGACGACGTGGAGCGACCGGAATCCGAGCGCGCGCCACTTCCTCGCGACCGCGACCGGGTCCGGAAGCGACACGGGCTCCCGGCCCGGGTCGCCCCCGACGAGCTGGACGCACCGGCCGCCCCGGAGATCCACGGCGGGGACGGCGATCACGGCCGGCCCGCCCGCTGGACGAAGGCGATGAAGTTGCGGAGGATCCGGAGCCCGGGGCCCGAGCTCTTCTCCGGGTGGAACTGGAGTCCCCAGGTCCGTGCCTTCCGGACGCCCGCGGCAAAACCCTCGCTGTCGTATTCCGCCGTCGCGATCGTGACGTCCTCCGCCTCCCCCGGGGCCACCTCGCAGATGTACGAGTTGGCGAAGTAGGCCGGAAGACCTGTCATCCCTTCGAAGATCGCGTCCCTCCCAACCGAGACGTCGTTCCACCCCATTTGCGGGACGATCCGCGTCCTGAGGCGGCGCACCCTCCCGTCGATGAGCCCGATTCCGGTCCCCTCCGCCTCCTCGCTCTCCGGGAAGAGGAGCTGCATTCCGAGGCAGATCCCGAGACAGGGGAGCCCCGCCTCGAGCGCGTCGCGAACCCGGGACTCCTGGCCCCTGAGTCCCTCGACGGCCGCGCCGAACGACCCGACCCCGGGGAGGACGAGGGCGTCCATCGCTAGCGCCTCCTTCCACCGGGTGGTGACCGTCACCGCCGCGCCTCCGGCCTCGAGTCCCTTGGCGAGCGAGTGCAGGTTGCCGGCGCCGTAGTCGAAGAGCGCTGCGCGGATCATCCGGTGACCTCCTTCAGGGCGGCCAGGAACCGGTCGTTCTCTTCGGCGCGGCCGACCGAGATCCGGACTGCATCGCCGATCCCGGCGAGGTCCGGGAAGGGGCGGACGGCGACGCCCCGCTCCCGGAGCGCGGCCACCACCTCGCGGGCGCTCCTCCCCGGGAGGGGGAGGAGAACGAAGTTCGCATCCGAGTCGAGCGGTGCCCACCCCCGCTCCCGTAGCGCGTCCGTGAGGCGCCGGCGCTCCTTCCTCACCCCCGCCACGACCTTCGGGATCCACCCCTCCGCGTCCCTGAGGGCCAGCGCGGCCGCCGCCTCAGCGAGGCGGTTCACCTGGTAGGGACCCCTCGATTTCTCGATCTCCAGGATGACCTCGGGAGCTCCGACCGCGAAACCCGTGCGAAGCCCGGCGAGCCCGTACGCCTTCGAGAAGGTCCGGAGCACCACGAGCCGGTGCGAGCCGGCCGCCGCATGGAGGAAGTCGTCGTCGGCGTAGTCGGCGTACGCCTCGTCGATCACGATGACCGGGCCGTCGGGTCCGCCGGCCTCGACAAGCGCCTCGACCCGGGCCCGGGACACCGTCTCGCCCGTCGGGTTGTTCGGGCGGCAGAGGTAGACGACCGCCGGCGCGGGGTCGAGCAGAGGGGTGAGCTCGCCGTTGCCGCCACCCCGCGACGGGAGAGGCTCCATCCCGTTCATGCGGGCGAAGACCCCGACCATGGAAAAGGTCGGCGTGGGGTAGGCGATCCGCTCGCCGGGCTCGCCCGCGGCGCGGAAGACGGCGTCGATGAGCCCGTCCGAGCCGCACCCGGTCGTGATGCACTCTAGGCCCACGTCGAAGCGGTCGCTCACGGCTGCCCGGAGGGCGTCGGCGTAGACCGAGGGGTAGCTGGTGAGCGTGCCGGGGCCCGCCTCCCGCACGAGCCGGAGCGCCGCGGGGTGGGGCCCGTGGCGGCTCGTGTTGTCCGAAAGGTCGATGGCGACCGGCCGCCGGTCGGGCGTGTAGGGGGTGAGCGGCGTGTAGGCAGGCCGCGGAAAGGGGGTCATCCGGCCCCTCCCGCCTGTGGTCCGCTCCCCGGCGGGCCGCCGGCGCGCGCTTCGGCGGCGGCGGCGTGGGCGGGAAGCCCCTCGGAGCGTGCGAGGCGGCCCACATCGGCCGACATCGAGGCGGCGCCGGTGGGCGTGAGCTCCTGCCAGGTGCAGAAGCGGAGGAAGTCGAGTGTCGAGAGCCCCGAGAAGGAACGGGCCCTCCCTCCGGTCGGGAGCACGTGGTTGGCTCCGGTC
>JAAXGI010000177.1 GCA_012267505.1 Gemmatimonadota bacterium | reverse complement strand
GATCGAGGCGATGCGGGAGGCAGGCAAGACCGAAGGGGAGTTCGAGGCGCACGTCTATCCGGGCGGTGTCCACGACCCCTTCGCTCTCCCGGGTGCGCCCGCCCGCGCGGCCGAGTTCCTTGAGAGCGTCCTCGGGGAATCTCGGCAGTAAGGCAGACACGCAGCGTCTCCCTGCCCGGCCGTAGTACGCACGGCTCGGCCTGGGAGTGGCGCGCGCCCGGTCTCGCCCGTCGTGACGGTTCCCCCAACAGAGGCTCGCGCCCGAGGAACCGCGTGGCCATCTGGCTTCCCCCATCGCTTCTGCACCGATACCGGCCGATCGGGCAGGTCCAAGGAGCGACGGGCCCTCATCCGGCGCTCCGGGGCCTTCCCGAAACGGGCTGGTCGGTTGGCCGAGCAAGCCGGGGCACGGGCGGCCGCGGAGTCAGTGGACGACCTTAGGCGGCGGGTCCAGGGAAAGCCGAGGCGAACTTCCGCCGGGGTGGGCACAAGCTCCGGTCGCGCTCGAGCTCGAGGACGTCGGCCCGTACCGTTTTCCTGCAAGGGCGTGAGGCCGAGCGTTGTTCAGGCGACTGCACGAGCCCAATGGAGCGGGGGAGCCGGGAACGGCCCTCGTCCCGGGGACTTGGGGCGCTAGCGGCAGGCGCGGTTGCCGATCGCGCGAACGGCTCGTCCGAGTGTCGTCGGTTTCCCGACCCTTACCGCGCTGCGGGGGTATGTCCCTGCAGTATCCGGCTACGGTCGGCGGGGGTAGGCCGTTAGGAGTCGGGACCTGTTGGTGGTGAAGGACAAGGTGATTTGGCCCGAGCCGACTCCGAACGAATAGCCGGGGACAGCCCGGGAGAATGCGCTCCCGGTCCGGGAATGGGCGAGCAATGAGGAGGTCTCCGATGGGCCGCATTCCAGCAGGGCTGCTTATGGGCATCGCGCTAGCCACGGCTTCCTGCGGCGAGAGCACTACGGAACTCGGCGGCGACGCGCTGACCCGGGAGGAGGCGCTCGCGTTGATCGAGGTCGCGATGGGCCAGGGCTTCACGGTGGAAGGCGATGTGACGGGCGGAGACGAGGTCCTGACCCCCGAGGGTGCCACGTTGCAGTTCATGGCCCCGTGCACGAGGGGCGGCATGGTGGCCGTGGACGCGCAGGCCGGCTTCGTTGGTGGGCCGGGCTCGCAGAACCCCGACGGCGGGGGCGTGCGACTAGAGGCGACCCTGGTTCATTCGGACTGCACGGAAACGCACGCGGGGACCGGGTTCGTCTTCACACTGGACGGTGCGCCGGATCTCGACGTGACGATCGAGCTCTTGTATTCGGAGAACTTCGCGCCAACGATCAGCGGCAGCCTCGCCGGAACGGTCCGCTGGGCGACGGAGGACGGGCGTAGCGGGTCGTGCTCGGTGGATATCCGGATAGAGCCGTTGGACGATCCCGGGGCGTTGTTGGGCCTGGCCATTTCCGGGCAGGCGTGCAGCGCCCAGATCATGGAGTCGTTCTCGGCGACCGGGTTGTTCTGAGTCGAGCCGGCCCGAGGCGCCCTACAGGCGAGGCGCTTTCCCGGGCCGGGGAAGTCCGCGTTGTGCGGACCCACGGGCGAGGCATCGAACGTTAAGTTGCCCACGAGGGCGGAACCCGTGTCTGTCGGTAGGCACGGAAGTGATGCGCGGGCGCCTCGTCCGAAGCCTTCGAAGCCGTCTCCCGGCAGGGAGCCCGCGGCCGCGCCGGCACCCAGGGCTGCGGGAGTTTGCGGAGCTGACCGCCGGTCGCGAGACCGCTTGGTGACGCCCGTGCCGGGGACGAAGGCCAGGTGTTCGGCGTGAAGGCTCCGTGGAGCGCCGCGTGAGGCTCCTCCGTGCAGCCCGCCGGCCCCGCCGCTTCGGCCGAGTGCTCCTGCCGACGGCCCTCGCTCCGGCGAGCGCGTGCTCGGACGACGCGACAGCCCGTCCCCTTCCCGCCCCGCCTCGCTCCAGATCGAGCCGGCCTCGCTCTACTTCTCCTGGGTCGGCCAGTCGCAGCAGCTCGCGGCGGAGGCGCTCGGCCAAGCCGGGAGGGCCGTGGAGGGGCAGACGGTGTCGTGGTCGTCCAGCGATCCCTCCGTTGTCACCGTCTCGCCCGCGCTCGCCATCTACCGGGTCCTGCTGACGCACGAGATCGCCCAGCTGGTCCAGGCGAACGCCTACGTGTTCGGCGGCTCAGCAGAGAAGACGATCTGGGAGATCGAAGGGGGGGGCGACGCTCGCGGAGCAGCTCTTGGCGTACGATCGCTTCGGGCACGGGCCGGGTCTGAACTCGGCCACGCCCAGGTCGAGCAGTCCGAGGGAAGCCGGGCCTGGCCTCGGATAACCGGCATCTGTTTCCCCCTCCGCATCCGTTGGCCGGACGGGGGGAGCCGAGCGGCGGGGCCGGTCCCGCCACTCTTGTCTCCCTACGCCTAACGGGCCTCCAAGAGGAACGGGCGGGCGAACCGAACCGCAGCCGCCCCGGCCATGAAGACGAGGTCGTTGAAGCCGTGGCTGTCACCGTCATAGAGATTGTGCTCGAACTCCGCTTCGGTCTTGCCTGCCTCATCCATCGCGTCGATCAACCGCTCTGCCTGGCTGACTGCCACGACCGCGTCCCCGGTCGCGTGGTGCAGCTGGACCGGCGGCATGTGATCCACGAAGTACACCGGGGAGCGGCGCACCAGCTCGAGTCGGGCCTCCGCGTTGGAGAGTTCCCCGCGGTGCCAGGGCTGGATCACGGCCTCGTTCAGGTCCTCGAGGCCGGCGAGATCGCGAAGCTCTCCGGCGAGGGCCTCCTCGAAGACCTCGCGCGCGTACTCGTCGAAGAAGTCCGTTGGGCCGGAGATCTCGACGACGACGTCGATCCTGTCGTCGCGCGCGGCCGCCAGAAGCCCGACGGCCCCTCCCCCCTTGTCGCCCAGGACCGCGATTCTCTCCCCGTCCAACTCGTCCACTTCCTCCAGCGCCACGGAAAGCAGGGAGAGAACGTCGTCAACGGCTAGGTCCCAAGGACTCGCTGGGCCTTCGGACAGGAATTCCCGCCCTACGATCCGGAGGGGCTCCGACCGATAGGACGGGATCACGAGCGCCGCAGTGAGGCCCTGAAGCCCGAGGAGCGCGTTCAGCTGTAGTGCTCTATTACCGTCGGCACCAGCCGTCTCGCCGTGAGCAACGATAACAACGGGAAGCGAGCCGGCCTCCGTCTGTTCCGACGGCGTGGCGACCGCCCCGTAGTGCCGTATCCCGCCTACAGTGTGAGAGAAGACCCGGACTCGGAGACCCATGGCGCTCAGCAGCGTGTCGAGCTCGAGGTTCACTTCACTGACCTCGGGCTCGCGGGTCGCCCAATCCGCCTCCACCTGTGCGATCTCGGCGGCCGTGGGCGGGGCGAAGAGAACGTCGAGGTCAGGTGCGCTGGCGGCTTCCACCGTGACGTCGAAAGTCTGGCTGGCGCTGAGCCCGCCCGGATTGGTCGCGGTGACCGTGACGGTCGCGGTCCCGGCGGCTACGCCACCCACCGTGACCTCGCTCCCGGACACGCTTGCGGTCGCGACGTCTGGAGCGTCCGAAGTCGCCTCGTAGATCAAGTCGTCGCCGTCGGGGTCGGAGAAGGCGGCGGAGACGTCGACCGTTACCTCCGCGCCCGCTTCCACCGTCTGGTCCTCGATCGCGTCGGCCGTGGCGGGCGCCTGGTTCGCGTCGCTGGCGGCCTCTACCGTGACCGTGAAGGTCTGGCTGCCGCTGAGCCCGCCCGGATCGGTCGCGGTGACCGTGACGGTCGCGGTCCCGGCGGCTACGCCACTTACCGTGACCTCGCTCCCGGACACGCTTACAGTCGCGATGTCCGGAGTGTCCGAAGTGACCTCGTAGGTCAGGTCGTCGCCGTCGGGATCGGAGAAGGCGGCGGAAACGTCGACCGTCACCTCCGCGCCCGCTTCCACTGTCTGGTCCTCGATCGCGTCGACCACGGCGGGCGGTTGGTTGGCGGCCTCCACGGTCACGTCGAAGGTCTGGCTGGCGCTGAGC
>JAAXGI010000179.1 GCA_012267505.1 Gemmatimonadota bacterium | reverse complement strand
ATCGAGACCAGCGGCATCGAGTTGGCCGCCACGGTGGCGCTGTCGGACCGTACATCCCTCTACACCGCCCTCACGCTCAACGACTCGAAGTATCTCGGGACCGACGATCCGCTCGTCGACGCCAGCCAGGGCATCGTCGCCGGCGAAGACGTGACGGGCGTGCCGCCCCGGCTGTGGGTCGTCTCCCTCGACCGCGACGGACCCTTGGGCGGCGGGCTGTCGGCGAAGTACACGGCGGCGCGGCGCGTCAGCCTGACGGCGGACTGGTACACCGACGCCTACTGGACGACGGACGCCTACGTCAGCTTCAGGGGCGAGGCGCTGAGCGACCTGTTGCGGTCGACGGAGTTCTCGATCGTCGCGAACAACCTGCTCGACACCCCCTATCTGTCCGCGATCACCGAGAACGCGGCATGGCTGGGAGCACCCCGAACCATATCCATGACCGCGACCGTATCGTTCTGACGGGCGCTCGATTCGCTCCCTTCAGGATGAACGGATGCCGTCGCCGAGGCTCGGCGACCACGGGTCCCAGCGTCCAAGGACCTCCGATGCGGTCGATTGGATTCCCGTTCGGGAAGAGGGACCCAATGAGGTAACCGTTCGGTGACCAATCCCATAAGTTGTTGCATAGTAGTAACTTATGACGTTGCATCATGCCCTCACCGTCACGGTCGCCGAGGCCGGGCGGTATCCGACCCGCTCGACGACGACCGTCTGCGTCCCCGCGGGTGCGTTCGCCAGAATGAACTGGCCGCTCCCGTCGGTGAGGATCCCTATCCCGGATCCCTCCAGGTATACCTGGACGGAGGCCAGGGGCCGGCCGGAGCCTTCCTCCGTCACCCGGCCCGCGATCACGCCGACCTGTTGGGCACCGAGGCCCGGCGCAGCGGCCAGGGCAGCCACGAGGAGTGCAAGCGCCGGGGATCGCCGGAGGGCAAGCGCCGGTCCCCGTTGCCGGCGGGTCTGCCGGCACCCCGGGTCAGGGATCGGCACTTCGGTGTCTCGCTTCCAAAGAGGACTTCACCCCGTCGCCCACCTCCGCGAAGCCGCGGCGCGTGTAGCCGCGGAAACACACGGAAACCCGCCCCCGAGCACACCGGTCGGCCAGTCCGTGATGTGGTCGCCGCAGCTCCCCTCGCCGGCGGGCTCAAGCTGCTGCTCCCGCACCGCGACGAGGAGCCGGCGCGTCCCGATCCTCCTCGTCCTGGCGATGAGCCGGGGGCATTCAACCGCCGAGACGGTCTCGGTGATCCTCATGCCCGCCGGATCCAACATGACCCGTCGGCGAACCGCCGCTGAATCTCGAACGAGTGGTGAAGGAGCGCCACCTTCGAGACGCCGCGCGGCTCCCCGGAACGGCGGCGTCCGGCGCCGCCGAAGATGCGCGCATCCGAGACCCTCTCATGAAGGTGGGAAGACGCGATGATGACCCGCGTGTCTCCCCACTCCCGGCCGCTCCGCTTCAGGATCGCGGGGAGCCGGCTCGTCCGGTGCCGGGTCTCGAGATCGCTGGTGCGCCTTCGGATCTCCCGTCCATCCGTGCCGGGGGCGGCTGCCGCGAGAGGTTCAAGGAGAGCTGGAGACGTCGGACACGGGGGGGCGGAGCGCAGGCTGACCACCGGCCCCGATCGGGTTGTGTGGCTCGCGTCGGCCGGGATCAGTTGGCACCTTGAAGTAGAATCAGACCCGCGGCCTGAAGGCAATTCCGGCTCCATCCTCGTTCTTCGGGGAAATCATCATGTACGCCACAGACACCTTGCTCGTCGGAATCGCCTCGCGGTCAGCCAACCGCCCGTCAATCCGACGGCTCCTACTATATGCCGGGGTATTCCTGCCAGCTGTCATTGGGTCCGGGAAGCTCGAGGCCCAGCACACGTGGAGCTATTTTGGCGCGGACAAGGCCTTCACCCGTTACGCTCCACTCGACCAGATCGACGAGCGGAATGTCGATGACCTCGAGGTCGTCTGGCGGCGCCCGGGAATGGACGAGTCTCTCTCGCGGGCGTTCGACGGCCTCTCGGGGTCCGCCTACCTGAGGTCCACGCCCATACTCGTGGAGGGTCTGCTCTTCGCACCCAACGCGGTGGGTCTTGTCGAGGCGTTCGATCCAGGGACCGGTCGAACGATCTGGGTGCAGCAGCCCTTCGAGCAGACGGTCGATGAAGCACGCGGTCGATCAAGCCGGGGTGTCGATGTGTGGGTCGACGAAGGATCGACACGCATCGTCTCCGTTCGTGGGTCCTATCTCTACCAGCTGGAGGCGGTCACCGGTGAGGTGGTCCCGGATTTCGGTGATGAGGGTCGTGTCCGTCTGGATGCCGAGGGGGGAGAGAGCTTCAGTTGGAGCTCGGGTCCGATCGTGGTCGGCGACGTCGTTGTCGTCGCGGGAATTATCGGCGGAGCCGGCGACAGCGGAAACGTAAAGGAGGCGGCCCCCGAGAACATACGCGGTTTCGACGCACGCACCGGCCGGCATCTCTGGACGTTCAATGTTGTCCCCCAGCCAGGTGAGTTCGGCAACGAGACCTGGGGAGAGCTCTCGTGGGAGTGGTCCGGCGACCTCGGATCCTGGTGCTGCCTGAGTGCGGACGAGGAAGCTGGGATCGTGTACGTGCCACTCAGTGCTCCGACGGCGGCCTATTACGGCGGCTACCGGCCCGGGAGCAATCTCTTCTCGAACAGTCTGGTGGCCCTGGAGGCTTCCTCCGGAGAGTGGATCTGGTACTTCCAGATGGTGCACCACGATCTCTGGGAATATGACACGGTCGGACCCCCGACACTGGGAGACATCGTGGTCGAGGGGAGGACGATCCCTGCTGTCATGCAACCCAGCAAGACGGGGTTCCTGTATGTCTTCGATCGCTACACCGGCGAGCCTGTATGGCCGATCGAGGAACGTCCGGTGCCCCAGTCGACGGTGCCCGGTGAACAGTCGTCTCCCACGCAGCCGTTTCCCACCAAGCCCCCTCCCTTCGCGGCTCAGGGCGCGACGGTGGACGACCTGATCGACTTC
>JAAXGI010000136.1 GCA_012267505.1 Gemmatimonadota bacterium | reverse complement strand
GATGCTCGGCAACTTCTCGTTCGGGGACTACTTCAAGCGTGAGGCGATCGGGTACGCGTGGGAGCTGCTGACCGGTGAATTCGGCCTCGAGCCTAACCGCATCTTCGCGACGGTGCACCACACGGACGACGAGGCCCACGGGCTCTGGCAGGAGGTGGCCGGGCTCGATCCCGCCCGGATCTTCCGGCTCGGCGACGAAGACAACTTCTGGCAGATGGCCGATACGGGGCCGTGTGGACCGTGCTCGGAGCTGCACTACGACCGGCGGGCGGATGGGGACCGGAGCGTCCTGACGACGGAGGCGTTCTGCGCGCTCGGCGACGATGGCGAGATCGTAGAGCTCTGGAATCTCGTCTTCATGCAGTCTGACCGGGACGCCGCAGGGGTCGCGCGGCCTCTCCCTTCTCCCTCGATCGACACGGGGCTCGGGCTCGAGCGGATGGCCGCGGTGCTTCAGGGCGTGGCCTCCAACTATCACACCGATCTCTTCCTCCCGCTCCTCGATCGGGTCGGCCACGTCGTGGGGCGCGGCTACGATGCGGGAGATCCGGAGAGCGTCAGTTACCGGGTGCTGGCGGATCACGCGCGCGCCGTGGCCTTCTTGCTCGCCGACGGGGTGTTCCCATCGAGCGAGGGCCGGGGCTATGTGCTCCGCCGGATCCTCCGGCGCGCGGTGCGCCACGCCTGGCTTCTCGGCCTGCGCGAGCCGGCGCTCGTCGAGGTGGTCGACGAAGTCATCCGGTGCATGTCCGGCACCTATCCGGAACTCGCCGAGCGGGGGGAGTCCATCCTGAGAACGACCCGTTCCGAGGAAGAGCGGTTCCTGCTGACGATCGAGGCCGGCATGGAGCGCTTCGACCGGATCGCGCCCCCGCATCCCCAGGTGCGCGCGGACTCCCTCGCAGGCGCGGGAGACGGCCGGCCGGCCGGGTCCGGCGTGATCGACGGTGCCGAGGCGTTCCGACTCTACGATACCTACGGCTTCCCCCTCGACCTGACGCAGGTCATGGCGCGTGAGCGGGGGTATAAGGTGGACGGGGAGGGCTTTCGCGCCGCGCTCGAGGGGCAGCGTGCCCAGAGCCGGGCGGACCGCAAGGGGGAGGTAGGCACCTCCGTGCTTGTCCCCGATCTCGACATGTGGACCGTGCTCGATCCCCTGCGCGAGCAGGAGTGGGTGGGCTGGGAGACGACCAGTGCGGTAACGCGGGTCCTCGCCCTGACGGGGGACAACGATCGCGTGGGCCTCATCCTCGCGGAGAACCCGTTCTACGCCGAGGCGGGCGGGCAGGTCTCCGACGCCGGCCGCGTGATGGCCGAGGAATGGATGCTCCGGGTGGATGAAGTCGGCCGGGTGGCTGGCCGCACGGCCGTCGCCGGACGGCTCGAGGGCGAGTCTCCGATGCTGGACCCGGGCCGCGCATCCGGTGCCGACATTCGGGTCACAGCCGAGGTCACCCCCGCCGTTCGCCACGACACCGAACGGAACCATACGGCCACGCACCTCCTCCACGCCGCGCTCCGACGGATCCTGGGCGACCACGTCGCGCAGCGCGGCTCCCTCGTCGGTCCCGAGCGCCTCCGTTTCGACTTCTCCCACCCCCAGCCGCTCACGAAGGACGAGATCCGGGCGGTGGAGAGGGAGGTGAACGGAGGCATCTGGGCGGATCATCCGGTCCGATGGGAGATCACGGCAAGGGAGGATGCACACGAGCGGGGTGCGACGGCCCTCTTCGGGGAGAAGTATGGGGCCGAGGTCAGGATCGTGGAAATCCCGGGAGTCAGCCTTGAGCTCTGCGGAGGCACCCACCTCCGGCATACGGGCGAGGCCGGCCTTTTCGTGATCGTGCGCGAGGCCGGGGTCGCCGCCGGGGTGCGGAGGATCGAGGCGCTTACTGGCCGCGCTGCCTTCGCGCACCTGCGCCGGGCGGAGCGGGAACTCGAGCGGATCTCGGCGCGCGTCAAGGCGCCCCGGGAGCGGGTCGGCCGCCGGATCGAGGAGCTCCTCGTTGAGCGCGCGGAGCTCGAGGAGCTCCTCGCCGAGCTCCGCCGCGGCGGGGGGGAAGTGGGCACGCCTGTCCACCAGGCCGATCTTCCGCTTCCCGATGGTGGACGCGTCAGCTACCGTGCACTCCGGCTCAGAGTCAAGGATGCCGGAGACGCCAGGGCGTACGGTGACGCGTTCCGGGAACGGGAATCCGCCTCGCTCCTCGCGCTCGCCAGTGAGACGCCGGACGGTCGGATCACCCTCTTCGTCTTCGTTACAGACGACCTGATCCGGCTCGGTGTTTCGGCCGGTAGCATCGTGCGTGAGATTGCGGCCTTGGCCGGGGGCCGGGGCGGGGGCCGGCCACACATGGCACAGGGCGGGATCGGGGATCCGGACCGGCTGGAGGCGGCGCTCCGGGGCGGTGAGGCCGTGCTCGGCCGTGCTCTGGGGGGTGGGTCGACGTGAGCCAGGAGGGACCGCGTGCTTCGGGTGTGCCTGCGGAACTCCGTGATTGGATGGACCGGTACGGTGGGGTCGCTCGCGGCGCCGGGGCGGATGCACTGGCTGACGGCGTGCTCCGCGCCCTCGCCCATGCGGTCGCACGGCGGGGTCGCTCGCGGGAAGCCGCGTTCGCGCTCCTCGCGGCGGACGCGCTCATGACGGGGGCAGTCGACCGCCACCTCGCGGCTGACGATCCCGAGGCCCGCATGCGGGCTCTGGTGGAGAGGCTCGCCGCGGGGGGCAGACCGGGGGAGCGTTGAACCCCCCGGCGGCCGCATCCCCCATTTTCGACGTGCACTCTCACCTGGTACCACGCGTCGACGACGGCGCGCGGTCGCTCGCGGCCGTCCGGGACGGGGTCGGCCGGATGGTGGAGCGCGGCGTCCGGACCATCGTCACGACCCCGCACCTCAACGGGAGCATGACCCGGAGCCGGGGCTACCTCGAAGACTTCCTCGGCCGTGTGGACGAGGCTTACGGGGATGCCCGGCGCGAGGTCCGGGACGCTTTTCCCGGGATCCGCTTCCTTCGGGGACACGAGGTCAGCCTGGATGCGGCGGACCCCGACCTCTCCGATGCTAGGATACGGCTGGCTGGCTCCGATGCCGTCCTCGTGGAGTGGCCGCACTTGCGGGTTCCCTCCTCCGGGACCCTCTCGATACTCCGCTCGCTCCGCTCGCAGGGCGTGCGGCCGCTCGTCGCGCATCCGGAGCGCTATCGGGGCTACCGCGGCCGTCTGGAGCTGCCCGCAGCGTGGCGCGAGGAAGGTGCGTTCCTCCAGGTGAACTACGGGTCCTTGGCTGGCCGCTACGGTCGGCGCGCGCGCGCAATCGCGGCACGCCTTCTCTCCCGTGGATTGGTGGACTGCCTCGCCACCGATTTCCACTGCCGGCCCCATCTCCGGCTCTACATCCGGGCCGCCCGCGCGGCGTTCCGCTTGCGCGGGGCGGAAGAGGCTTGGACGCTCCTTACGGCCACGAACCCGGAGAGGATCTGCCGGGGGGAGGATCCGCTCCCAATGCCCTCCCTCGAGTGGAATGGGGAGCACCCCGCTCCGTGAAGCTGGCCCTCGCTGTCCCGCCCGCGGTACGGTGGATCGCCCGGACCCTGGAGCAGGCAGGGTTCGAGACTTGGACCGTCGGGGGCGCGGTCCGCGACGCGTTCCGCGGCGCGGAGTCCCGGGAGTGGGACCTTACCACGCGGGCCACACCGGCCGAGGTGCAGGCGCTCTTTCGCCGGACGGTCCCCGTGGGGGTGGCCCACGGGACTGTTGGCGTCCTCGACAGGGGAGGAACGCTCTACGAGGTCACTACCTTCCGAAGGGATGTCGAGACGAGCGGCCGCCATGCGGTCGTCGCCTTCTCCGATTCGCTCGACGAGGATCTCGCGCGGCGCGACTTCACGATCAACGCCGTGGCATGGCATCCGCTCGACGGGCGGCTCCGCGACCCATTCGACGGCAAGGCCGACCTCGAGCGCGGCATTCTCAGGACGGTCGGAGATCCGGCCGCGCGGTTCCGGGAAGACTACCTGAGGATCCTGAGGGCGCTTCGGTTCGCGGGTCGGCTCGGCCTCAGGGTCGAGGAGAGGACGTGGCGGGCGCTGACGGGAGCGGTTGAACGGACGCGGCTTCTCTCACCGGAGCGGATCCGCGAGGAGATGGAACGGATCCTCGGGGGCGACACGCCCCCGTCGAGGGCGCTCGGCCTGTATGCGGCCGCCGGAGTGCTCAGGGTTCTCTATCCTGAACTTGCCTCGCTCGTCGGCCTTCCGCGGGCGGCGCCGGGGGACTGGTACTCGCACTCTCTCCGCGCGGTTGACCTCCTCCCGGTGCGGCGGCCGGGTCACGTGCGCCGTCGCTGGGTGGCGCTTCTCCAGGCCGTCGGCGAGCCGGAGGAACCGGGTGGCGGGGAGGAGGGTGCGCTAGGCCCCGCGGAACGAACACGGCGCCGGTGCACGGTGCTGCTCGAACGGCTGCGCGCCTCGAATGCAATGGTGCGCGGGACGGCGCACCGGAGCGCATGGGTTCTCCACCCGCCCGCAGGAGATGCAACCGCAGGAGAGCTCCGGCGCTGGCTCGCCCGGACGGGACGCGACGCCCTCCCCGACCTGTGCCGGCTGTGGATCGCCTCCGCTCGCGCCGCCGCCATGCACCGGGATCCCCCTGGGGAGTCGGGCGGGGCGTGGCCGCCGGCTCCCGAGCTCGCGGCACTCATCCGGCGTCTCCGCTCGATCGCGCATTCCGGCGTTCCGCTCACCGTCCGGGAGCTCGCATTCTCCGGGCGCGATCTTATCGGGCTAGGGCTCGTGCCGGGGCCGGCATTCGGTGATCTCCTCGGCCACCTGCTTGACAGGACGCTCGGGGACCCGTCGCTCAACGAGCCCGCTGCACTCGAGCGCGAGGCCCGGCTCTGGATCAGAGCGCGGGGGCGCAACGCTCGGCAGAGCGGGGCCGGTGGATGAACGGCTCCGGGGATCTCTTCAGGAGCGTGTCCGGTGACGCACACCGCCCGCTTGCAGCCCGCATGAGACCGCGGAACCTGGCCGAGGTTCGGGGCCAGTCACACCTCCTTGGACCCGACCGGGCGCTCAGGCGGATGCTCGAGGGGGGTGGGCTCTCCAGCTGCATCTTCTGGGGGCCGCCGGGAAGCGGGAAGACCACGCTCGCCCGACTGCTCGCTGACCGGGCTGACGCGGCATTCGTCTCGTTCTCAGCCGTCACGGAGGGCGTCGCCCGAGTGCGCGGCGTCATTGCGGAGGCGCGCGAACGGCTGGCCGCGGCGGGACGCCGGACGATCCTCTTCTGCGATGAGATCCACCGTTTCAACAAGAGCCAGCAGGACGCGTTCCTGCCGCACGTCGAGGACGGTACGATCGTCTTGGTGGGGGCCACTACTGAGAATCCGTCCTTCGAGGTGAACCGGCCGCTTCTCTCCCGGGCCCCGGTCTTCATCCTCGAGCCGCTCTCCGCGGCCGATCTCCGAGAGATCCTCCTCGGCGCGCTCGGGGACGGTGAGCGCGGCGTGGGCCAGAGCGGGCTCGACTGGGACGATGCGGCTGTCGACATCCTCGCGGCCGGCGCCGACGGGGACGCTCGCCGCGCGCTCGGTGCGCTTGAGGTCGCGGCTGATCTCGCCGGGCCCGGGGGGAGGATCGATGCCGGGACGGCGCGCGAGGCGCTCCAGCACCGGTCCGCGCACTACGACAAGTCGGGAGAGGAGCACTACAACCTCATCTCTGCGCTCCACAAGGCGGTCCGCGGGAGCGATCCTCAGGGGGCGCTCTACTGGCTTGCCCGAATGATCCGGGGTGGGGAGGATCCGAGGTATCTGGCCCGGCGGCTCGTCCGGATGGCCGTCGAGGACATAGGCCTCGCTGACCCGCTGGCGATCCGGATCGCCGTGGCCGCATGGCGTGCGTACGACTTCCTCGGCTCGCCGGAGGGAGACCTGGCGCTCGCCGAGGCGGCGGTCTTCCTTGCGACGGCGCCGAAGTCGAACCGCCTGTACCGGGCGTGGCAGGAGGCGCTCAAGGCGGCAGAGGACACGGGTTCGGAGCCCGTCCCCCTCCACATCCGGAATGCGCCCACCCCCGAGATGAAGGCATGGGGCTACGGCCGGGGCTACCGTTACGATCCCGAGGCACCGGGCGGTGTTGCGGCGCAGCACTATCTTCCGGACGCGCTTCTCGGAACCCGATTCTACCGGCCGGGGTCGATGGGATTCGAGGCGAGGATTGCCGAGCGGATCGCGTGGTGGGAGCGCCGCCGCGGGAAGGCCGGGCCGGCGGATGCATCCGGGGACACGCCGAAGGCGCCAAGGCCCCGACACGAACAGGAGGGAGCGGGGTAGGGCACGCGGACCGACGGGCCGGTCTGGCGCCCGTCGCGGCGCGGATCAGCGGTGGACACCAGTACGGGGGCGACTACGATCCCGACGCAGCTACTGGAGAATCGGAGACCGGTCGAACGGACCATCCTCGTGGGCGCGCCGCACCGCCGTGTCGCGGCGCGGATCGTCGACGAGCACATGGAGGAACTCCGTCAGCTGACCCTGACGGCCGGGGGCGAAATAAGTGGCACGCTGGTGCAGCGGCTTGAGTCCCCGAACCGGCACACCTATATCGGAGCCGGGAAGGTCCGCGAGCTGGCGCGCCTCGTGGAGGCGGCGGAGGCGGAGCTCGTCATCTTCGACGAGGAGCTCAAGCCCGGACAGGCGAAGAACCTCGAGACCGCGCTCGGCGTGCGCGTGATGGACCGCTCCGAGCTGATCCTCGACATCTTCGCCTCGCGGGCCCGGACGCGCGAGGCGAAGATCCAGGTCGAACTCGCCCAGCTCGAGTACCTGCTGCCCCGCCTTGCCCGGATGTGGACCCACCTCTCGCGCATCCGGGGCGGAATCGGTCTCCGGGGTCCCGGTGAGACGCAGATCGAAACGGACCGCCGGCTCATCGGCCAGCGGATCGCCGAGCTCCGAAAAAAGCTCGCCCGGGTGGCCGAGGCGCGGCAGACGCAGCGCAGGCGCCGGCGCGGACAGTATCGGGCGGCGCTTGTCGGATACACGAACGCCGGCAAGTCATCGGTGCTTCGCGCGCTCTCCGGGGATGACCTCCCGGTGGAGGACCGGCTCTTCGCGACCCTTGACCCGGCCACGCGGAACGTCGGGCTCGGAGGCGGCTACAAGGCACTCGTCACCGACACGGTTGGGTTCATCCGCAAGCTACCGCACCACCTCGTGGCGTCCTTCCGCTCCACGCTCGAGGAGGCGCGCGAAGCGGATCTCCTCGTTCACGTCGTGGACGTCTCGCACCCGGAATGGGCGGAGCAACAGGGCGTAGTTGACGAGGTGCTGTCAGGCCTCGACCTCGCCGGGCGTCCGCAGCTGCTCCTGTTCAACAAGGTCGACCGGATTACGCACGCAGAAGAGGCGGGCGTCCGGAGCCGGATGATCGCGCTTGGCGAGCCCCCGTGCGTCTTCGGCTCCGCGATCCAGCCGGCCGGGCTCAAGCCCCTGAAAGATGCGCTTCGCGCCCGCGTCCGAGCCTGCCGCCCGCGTGTGACGCTGGAGATACCGCCCGGCGAAGGTGCGCTTCTCGCCCGGGTGCATCGGGAGGGCGAGGTGCTGGAGCAGCAGGACAACGGGATGAGCATCCGTCTGACGGTCCGTCTGCCCGAGCCGCTCGTAGGCCGGCTGAGACGGGAGCCGCTCGTCCGCATGACCGGCCACCGGGAGGGCGCATGAGACTCTATGTGAATGTTGACCACGTCGCGACCGTGCGCGAGGCGCGCGGAACGAACGAACCGGATCCCGTGCACGCCGCCTACTCTGCCGAGCTGGGGGGCGCGGACGGGATCACCGTGCACCTTCGCGAGGACCGCCGCCACATCTCCGACCGGGACGTCCGCCTGCTGGCCGAGACGGTCAGAACCGGGATGAACCTCGAGCTCGCAGCCGCCGATGAGGTGCTGTCGATCGCCGAAGAAATCCGTCCGATGCAGGCCACCCTCGTCCCCGAGCGGCGTGAGGAGCTGACGACGGAGGGCGGGCTGAACCTCGGCGCGCCCCCCGTACGCCGGGCGACCGGCGATGCCGTCTCGCGGCTCGTGGCCGCAGGGATCCGCGTTTCGCTATTCATCGATCCCGACGAGGCTTCGGTGGCGGCCTCGAAGGCGCTCGGCGCAGAGGCCATCGAGCTTCATACTGGCGAGTACGCGAATGCCGTGGCCGACCGGGACCGGGCGCGGGAGTTCGGGCGCATCCGGAATGCCGCGGAGCTGGCGGCGGGCGCAGGGCTCTCGGTCCACGCCGGCCACGGGCTCACCTACGCAAACGTGACCCCGGTGGCCGCTCTGGAGCCGATCGAGGAGCTGAACATCGGACACTCGATCGTGTCGCGGGCCCTCACGACCGGAATGACCGACGCCGTGCGGGAGATGCGGCGCCTCGTCCACGGCGCCCCCTCGCGCGTGCGCGAGCACGGCAGCTGGATCCCGCCGATCGGCTACTGAGTCCGTGCGGGGCGGCTGGAGGGCAGTTCTCGGGGTTGTCGTCAGCGTTCTGCTGATCTGGTGGGTCCTCAGGGATGTGGAGCCCGGACTGCTTCTCGGGGAGCTCAGGGACGCGAACGGTTGGCTCCTTCTGGCGGCGGTCGTCGTCGCGACTTCCGGGTTCCTAACCCGAGCACTCCGCTGGAGGGTGATCCTCCACCCGATCCGGCCCAGGACGGGTCTCGGAAGCCGTTTCGCGGCGGTCTGCATCGGGTTCGCGCTAAACAACCTCCTGCCGGCGCGGGCGGGCGAGCTCGCCCGCGCCTGGTCGCTCTCAAGGTTCGAGCCTGTGCCCGTCAGCGGCTCGCTCGGCTCGCTTGTGGCCGAGCGCTTCCTCGACGGTGTTGCGATCCTGCTCCTGCTCGGTGCTGCGGTGCTCCTTCCCGGGTTCCCCGCGAACGCGACGATCGGAGGCCGCCCCCTCGTGGGGGTCCTTCTCACAATCCTCGCCGTCGGGGGTGCGGGCGTCCTAGTCCTGTTCCTCCCGGTGATATTTCCCGCGCCGGCTCTCAGGATTCTCGACCGGGGACTGCGTCTCGTGCCCGGCGGCCGAGGGAGGCGCTTGCGCAAGCTGGCCGAGTTCTTTCTCCAAGGCCTCGGCGTGCTCCGGAGTCCGCGGCTCTTCGGTCAGGCCCTCAGTTGGTCGCTTGTGATCTGGGCGTGGAACGCGGTCTCCTTCTGGCTCGCGTTCTTGGCTTTTGGGATCGACCAAGGATACACCGCGGCGCTCTTCGTGCAGGGCGTAATAGCACTCGGCGTGGCCGTGCCCTCCGCACCGGGCTACTTCGGCACGTTCCACGCCGCGGCGCTTGTCGGGCTGCACGAGGTGTACGGCGTTGCCGGGGAGGCCACCCTGGCGTTCGCCTTCGGCTACCACCTCGGAGGATTCTTCCCGGTGACCTTCCTCGGCCTATGGTATGCGGGTCGGCTTGGCCTCTCGCTTCCGGAGCTCGGGAAGGCGGGGAAGGCAGCTGCAGCTAGGCGCCACGTTCCGGCAGCCGGCGGGCCGTGAGCCTCCGGCAGTGGTCGGGTGCCGCCCCCGCGAAGGTGAATCTCCGGCTCGTTGTGTTCGGGAGGGAGGCGTCGGGCTACCACCGGATCGCGACTGTCTTCCAGCTTCTCGAACTTGCGGACCGCCTTGAGCTCGAGGCCGGGGAAGGCGATGGGGTCGAGCTCGAACTCACCGGCGTGCAACGCGGTGCTCTCGGGCCGCCGGAGGAGAACCTCGCCGTTCGCGCGGCGCGCGCGTTCAACGGGGCGCTTTCCGCACGGGGCCGCCGACCGCTCGGTGTCCGGATCGCGCTGAGGAAGAATGTGCCGCACGGGGCCGGGCTCGGAGGTGGCTCTTCCGACGCGGCTGCCGTGCTCAGGGGCATGAGCCGGCTCAGCGGACACCCCCTCTCCGGCGTGGAGCTGATGCGGATCGGAGCCACGCTGGGATCGGACGTTCCCTTCTTCGTATCCCGGGCCTCGCGGGCGCTCGGAACAGGAAGGGGCGAGCGCATCCTTCCTCTCGAGCCGCTTCCCACGCGTGAGGTCGTCTTGGCCCTCCCCGCAGAGCGGGTCTCCACCCCGTGGGCCTACGGTCGCTTGGCCCGCGCCCGCGCGGGCGCCGAACGCTCCGCGCGCGAATACACGCCCCGGCCACCGTCCGGCTGCTGGAGCGGGGTCGCCGCGGATGCGGTGAACGACTTTGAGGCGGTGCTCTTTCCGCTGCGGCCGGACCTGGCGGAGATCCGGGGCGCCCTTGCAGCCGCGGGCGCGCGCCCCGCCCTCCTGTCCGGCACCGGTTCGGCCCTCTTCGGCATCTTCGGCTCGGAGGCCGAGGCATCCGCGGCGGAACGCGATCTGGCCGGTGTGCGTGCCGTGCACCAGCTCATCCGTACGCGGACACGGGACCCGGCGCACGGCTGAGACAGTCCCTGCCGGCCTGGGGCGGGATGTCCCGTCGTTCGGGTTGGCATGCCCTCCCCGGCGCGGCGCTCGTCGTGAAACCCGGGGACCGTCCCGAGCTGATCCGGGCCGCAGGACACGGTCGATTTCGTGATTACCGGCCCGGGAGCCGCTGGGGGGATCACGGCTAGCCAGCTCTCGGTAGCGGCCATCTCGGCCGTGGTGCCGGAACAGGGTGGCCGGGGACGCTGTGGGTGGCAGCACGAGTACACGAACGACGAACTCCCGAACGGGAATCCCGCCCGGGAGGATTGCCTGATGAGCGACCCTGCGGCCGGCAGCCGAACAACTTCCGCCGGACTTCGGATCGGGCGTGGTCCGCACACCACCTTCCCGGAGGTGTGCAGAGCGTGCTCAGCGGGGGGTTGGGTCTTTCCGGCTCCTGTTCCATCTTGTCTTGGGGCTCGCCGTCGGTATCGCGGCGCGCGCCCGCTGATGCGAAGGGGCGATGGCCCGTCGTCTAATGGCAGGACACCGGTCTTTGGAACCGGCGGTGGTGGTTCGAGTCCACCCGGGCCAACTGAGGATGTCTCGGAGATCCGTGCCCGGTCTGGAAAGTCGGAGCCGGATGCCCGTCGTTCGCGGCCGCCTCCTCCGTCCGGCCTTCGGATGGATGTCAGGCGAACTCCTTGTGTTTCGTCTCTTCGGTCGCGATCCATGCCGCGAGCGTCAGGGCGGCCGCGAGCGTCAGGTAGTATCCCACGAATCGCAGCCCCTGATTCTGCGCCAGCCAGGTCGCGGCGTACGGCGCGAGCGAGGCGCCGAAAATCCCTGCCAGATTGAAGGTGAACGAGCTCCCGGTATAGCGGACCCGGGTCGGGAACAGCTCCGACAGGGCAGTGCCAAGAGGTCCGTAGGTGAAACCCATGAGCGCAAGCCCCAGCGCCGTCACGGTAACGACGCCCCAGGTGCCGGCTTCAAGCAGCGGCGCGTAGACGAAACCGAAGAGTGCGATGGCGACAGTCGACCAGATGAGCGTGCGGCGCCGGCCGCGGCGGTCGGCAAGGCGCGCGGCATAAGGAATCGTCGCCGCGAAGAAGAGAATGCCGAACAGCTGGATCAGGAGGAAGGCGTCCCTGCTGAATCCGAGTGCGGAGGTTCCCCACGAGAGCGTGAAGACCGTCATCAGGTAGAAGAGCACGAACGTCGCTAGTGCGGCGGCGGTACCGGTGATGAGCCGCCTCGTGTGGTGCCGGAACACGACCCACATCGGGACCTTCACCCGCTCTTCCCGCTCCATCGCGCGCGCAAACACGGGCGTCTCGGTGATCATGAGCCGCACGTACAGCCCGACGACGACCAGCACGGCGCTCGCGAGAAACGGGATCCGCCACCCGTAGGTGAAGAACTGGTCCTCGTTCAGCCAGGTCGAAAGCACGAGAAAGACGCCGCCCGAGAAGAAGAACCCGAGCGGGGCGCCCAACTGGGGGAACATCCCGTACCACGCCCGCTTCTCCGGCGGTGCGTTCTCAACCGCCAGGAGCACAGCTCCTCCCCACTCGCCGCCGAGTCCCAGTCCCTGGCCGAACCGGAAGAGGGCCAGGAGTGCGGGAGCCGCCACGCCGATCGTCGCGTACGTCGGGAGCAGCCCGATGGCCACTGTGGAGAGGCCCATCGTGAGCAGTGCCGCGACGAGGGTGACCTTCCGGCCTGCACGGTCGCCGAAATGTCCGAAGAGTGCCGAACCGAACGGCCGCGCGAGGAAGGCGATGCCGAATGTGGCGAGCGAGGCCAGCGTGGCGGAGGCGGGGTCGGTTGCCGGGAAGAAGAGCTCGGGGAAGACGAGGACCGCCGCAGTGGCGTAGATGTAGAAGTCGAAAAACTCGATCGTCGTGCCGACGAGGCTCGCAAAGAGAACCTGTCCCGGGGTGTTGACGGCCCTGGGAGCCGGGGTCGATGGATCGGCCATGGGTTCGCCTCGTCCGTCTAGGAAAAAGCGGTCGGGTCGGCACCGGCCTGCAGAGCGCGGAGCCGGGCGGGTGTCCCGCAGACGCCGGCTGTGGATGCGCCGGAGGAGGCTCGATCCGGCAACGTGACATCTCCCTCCTTGCCGGAGGTGTTGCCATGCGGGACGCGTCGAATGACCGGACACGGTCCGCGCAACGTGATCCGGGCCGCACCCGCAGCGAATCTGCAGCTCCCGCGGCTCTCTTCCCTCCCTGCACCGGCAGCTTCGGCGGTGTCGCGTGCCCGCTCCTCTACGGCGTGCCGGTATCTGTCCGGGGCCGCGCACCCACGCGAAAGGGAAGTCTCGCACCGCCTCCGGCGCGGCGGTATACTTCGGGTGGAGAGACATCGTTCCGCTCCCGCAGTCCCGCGCGGCGGTATATCGCGCCAGGACCCGCGGGATCCCGGTGAGTCTCCCCGGCGGTGGAGATTGATCCGTGCACCGCCGCCCGGCAACCGTCCATTACCGGCCGGCTGACGCCAGGGCCAGGGAGCGTGAGGATGATATCGAGGAGGGAGTGGCTTCGAACCACTGCGGGCGCAGGCGTGGCACTGACCGCCTCCGGGTGGCGGTTCGGCGATGCCGGCGGCGTGTGGGGGGGGAATCCGGGACCGGGGGTTCAGGACATGATCCTGAAGCCGATCCCTTCAAGTGGTGAGCGGATTCCCGTGATCGGCTTGGGCGGCCGGTGGATCTCGACGCGGGCGGGCGAGGAGGAGCTCGCGGGGCACCGCGCTGTCCTCCGAGCGCTGGCCAGTGGGGCGGAAGGCGGCGGCCGGGTGTTCGACACAGCGCCCGGCTACGGCGGCGGAGGATCCGAGGAGTATGGGGGCAGATGGGCCGAGGAAGACAGGTTCCAGGAGGATATCTTCTGGGCGACGAAGGTCAACGTGGCGGGGCGCGGGGGTGGTTCAGTGGATCCCGCCGACGTGCGCAGGCAGATCGACCGGTCTTTCGAGCGGCTCAGGATTCCCGTGATCGACCTCAACCAGGTCCACAACATGGGCGATCCCCCGACGCAGCTCGGCGTCCTCAAGGAATACAAGGCATCCGGTCGGATCCGCTATATCGGCATCACCACGACGAGCGAGCGACAGTACCCCGAACTGGTGCAGGTAATGGAGGACTACCCCATCGATTTCGTCGGCGTCGACTATGCGATCGACAGCCGGCTGGCCGAGGAGGCAGTATTCCCGGCCGCGCTCGACCAGGGGGTCGCGGTCATGGTCTACCTCCCGTTCGGGCGGAGCCGGATGTGGGCGAGGATCGGGGACCGGCGCCTCCCGGAATGGGCTTCCGAATTCGACGCGTCGACGTGGGCTCAGTTTATGCTGAAATTCGTGGTCGCACACCCTGCGGTCACCGTGGCCGTGCCCGGGACGGGGGACGCCGAGCACATGGTGGACAACCTCGGCGGAGGCCGGGGCCGGCTACCGACCGCCGAACACCTGCGGCGGATGATAGACCTCGTCGAGGACCTGCCTGGGGCGTAAGCCTCCGCGGATCCGGCAGTTCGCCTGGGGCCCGGCCCGGAGCGTCTGCTGGGACATCCGGCCGCGCGGCGAGCAGGCGGCCGGAGGCGACTTGTCATGCGCGGGCAGGTTGGCGAGGATAACCCCGGTGTTGCCAGGTGCAGCCGTCCCGGGTGGGGTCGGTAGTGCGCGCCTTTCAAGTTTCGGATCGCGTCCGATGAGGAGGCTCAGATGCAGGCCATCCGTTCAGCTGGCATGGGGAGCGCGGTCGTTCTCGGGCTGGCACTCGCCCTTCCGGCCTCGGCCCAGACGACGACCTACCAGTCCGAGAGCGGGCCGTACAACGTTGTGACGGTCGTCGACGGCCTCCAGGACCCGTGGTCGATCGCCTTCCTCCCCGGGGACGTGATGCTGGTGACGGAGCGACCCGGGCGGCTCCGGACCGTCCGCAACGGGATCCTCGATCCCGATCCGGTCGGCGGGACGCCCGAAGTCTGGTACCAGGGGCAGGGGGGTCTTCTCGATGTCGTCCCGCATCCGGACTTCGAGTCGAACGGGCTCATTTACCTGAGCTTCTCCAAGCCGGACGCCAACGGAAGCGAGGCCACGACGGCCGTCGTGCGCGGGCGGCTGGATGGCGGGGAGCTCACCGGCGTCGAGGAGATATTCGAGGCGGTTGCTTGGGGCGCCGGAGGAGCGCACTTCGGATCGCGGCTGGCCTTTGATGCGGACGGCTACCTCTTTGTCACGATCGGAGACCGTGGCGCGTCGCCCGCGATGGAAACGGCCTACCTGCACCCGTCACAGGACCTCACGAACCACCAGGGCACGATCGTGCGCCTGCATGACGACGGCCGCGTACCCGCTGACAATCCGTTCGTTGGGCGCAGCGATGCCCTGCCCGAGATCTGGAGCTACGGACACCGCAGTCCGCAGGGGCTCGCGATCCACCCCGGGACCGGGGACATCTACATGAGCGAGCACGGGCCGCAGGGCGGGGATGAGCTGAACCTCGTGCTCCCGGGGCGGAACTACGGGTGGCCTGTCGCCGGGTACGGGTCGCAGTACGGCGGTGAGCGCCTCGTCTCGACGAGGGAGGTGCTCGGGATGGAGGAGCCGCTCCAGCACTTCACCCCGTCGATCGCTCCCTCCGGCCTGATGGTATACACCGGCGAGAGCTTTCCCGAGTGGCGGAACAGCATCTTCATGGGTGGACTGGCCCACCCGCAGATCGCACGGATGCCACTCATCAGCGAGGGTGAGGACGTCTATGTGGGCGAGCTCGAGCGCCCCCCGCTGATGCTCGGCTTCGGCCGGATCCGGGCCATCACCCAGGGTCCGGACGACCTGATCTACGTCGCGATCGATGACCGGCGTGGCGGCGGCCTCACTCCGATCGTTCGGCTGGAGCCTGCCGGGGGCCGTTCAGCCGGTCAATGACCGGGACCGGGCGGAAGTCCCGGCGTCCGCAGCCTGCCATGCCATTGGGAGAAGACCCGCCGGAAGCGACTCCCGATCATTTCGGCTGACTGGTCGGCCCGGATCCCGAGGCGTTGTCCCCCGCAGGTCCCGCGGAGCCGTGGTGGCGCCGACCGGATCGGGGCATTTGCCGGCATCGGCGGTCGGAGACGTCGCCCGGACGTTAGCTGATCGCTCGGCTTTCAGTGCGGACGCAGGGCACTGCGGCGCGTGCGGTCCGGAGGTCCCTTTCCGGTAGCGCCGCATCCCGTGCCGCGTGCGGGACCCATCGACGGCTCGTGGGTAGTTGAGTCCGCAGGGCCCCAGACAACGCCGGATGCCGCCTCTTGGGCAGGGCGGCGTGTTCGGACCACGAGATTCACCCGCACGCCGGCGCTCCCGCTCCTCGATCGGCGGCGAATCCGGCCGGAGGCTGGCAACAAGATGAAGGACGGTGTCAGGAGCACTGCCTGGCCGGTCGCCGTACTCGGGGCCGGGAACCTCGGCTCGGCGATCGCGCGCGGGATCGTGCGGTCCGGGTTCCGCGAGCCGGAGGAGGTCCATCTCACCTCCCTCGAGCCGGCTACCTTGGCGAGGTTCGCGGACCGCGGCCACCCGACCGGGCGCGACAACGCGGCGGCCGCCGGCGCAGCAAGGATACTGGTTGTGAGCGTGCAGCCGGCTGACGTCAGGGCCCTGTTCGCCGAGCTCGGGCCCGCGCTCGATCCGGAACGGCACACCGTCGTGTCGACCGTAGCCGGCGTGCCGCTTGAGCGTCTCCGCCGGTTTACGGGCCCGGGAGTCCCGATCGTGCGGGCGATGCCGAACCTCGGCATCCAGACCCTGAACTCCATGACCTGCCTCGCATCTGAGCCGGAATCCGAGGCGGCGCTGGCCGAGGTGGAGACGCTCTTCAGGGGGATGGGCGAGACGGTCCGGATCGGCGAAGGCCAGATGAACGCCGCGGTTGCGCTCTGCGCCTCGGGCGTTGCCTTCTTCCTCCGGGCGATCCGGGGCGCAGTGCAGGGCGGCGTCGAGATCGGCTTCCATGCCGACCAGGCGACACGGATGGCGGCGCAGGTCGCCAAAGGCGCCGGCGATCTCCTCCTCGCGAGTCAGGGACATCCCGAGGTGGAGATCGACCAGGTCACGACGCCGGCCGGGTGCACGATCGCCGGTCTGAACGAGATGGAGCGGATGGGTTTCAGTGCCGCGCTCGCGGCCGGGGTGGTGGCGGCCGCGGCGCGCGTGGAGACCCTCGCGCCTTCAGGCGAGCAGGACACTGGCGGATAGGGGCGCCCTGCGCTCCCCCGGGAGAATCCCCTAACCGAAGTCTCCCACAAAGGTGATCTCGGGTACGAGTTCGTATCCTGTCTCGCGCTGGACCGTTGCTGCGGCCAGTTCGATCAGGTGGCAGACCTCGCGCGCGCTCGCGCCGCCGAAGTTGACGATGATGTTCGCGTGCTTGTGAAAGATGCCCGCACGCCCCTTCACGTAACCCTTCAGGCCGCACTCGTCGATCAGGCGCCCCGCGCCGATGCCATCCACCTTCCGGAAGACCGATCCCACGCACGGGTATAGGGAGAGGTCGGGGTGGCGATCATCGCGCCACGCCAGGTTTTCCCGCATGACCCGCCGGAGCTCCGCTTCAGGAGCCGGTTCGAGCCGGAAGGTCGCCGTGAGCACGGTGTCGTCACGGTGGTGGAGGACGGATTCGTCGTAACCGAACTCGAAGTACTCCACTCCGACCGTCGCCAGCGTGCCTTCCTCCGTGAGGAGGGACGCGGATTCGACAACCTCCTCGATGAACACGGTCCGGGCGCGGGACGGCGAGAGGAAGTGGAGATTCTGCCAGAGGGCGCCGCCGACGGTGCTCGGGATCCCGACGTAATGGTGCAATCCCCCGAGCCCGCGCGACACTGTGGCTTCGATGAGATCGCGGAAGGTGTGCACGCCGGCGCCAGCCTCGACGCGAACCGGATCGAGGAACCGGATCCCGTCGACGGCGCTCTGCACGACGAGGCCCCGGAACCCCGCGTCGGAGACGAGAATGTTCGCGCCCCGTCCGAGGAGGAAGTAGGGGATTCCCAGCTCTCGAGCCGCCGACACTGCGGCCGCGAGCTGCTCCGCCGTCAGGGCACGCACGAACAGGTCTGCCGGCCCGCCGATGAGGAATGTGGTCAGCGGCGCGAGCGGAACCTCGAACTCGAGTGTGGCGCCCTCAAGCCGGTCTTCCAGGGCCGATGTCGGATAGCTGCACTGGCGTTTCATTCCGCACGGAAGGTATCGAGTCGCCCGCCGCGGGTACACTTGGTCCGCCTGCCCCCCGGCGCGCCGTCACGCCCTCCGTCGACTGGCGGGGCCGGTCCCGGCGCCGGGCGTTGGTGACCCGGCGGCCCCGCGGTTCCCGCGTGCTCGCAACGCCTTGACGCATCTGCGGCCCGGTCGATATTTAGACAAGCCTAAATTTAATTTTAGGCTCGCCTAAATTACCGTTGCGCCGGGCAACCTGGGCCCGGCACCGAGATCCCTACCAGATGCTATGATTCGACTCGCATTCAGGGTACTGCCCACGCTTGCGGCCCTGCTGACGGGCGTCTTGGCGTGTGCTCCCGCCCGGTCGGGCGAGGAGGGGCGCCTCGATGTAGTCACCACCACCGGGATGATCACCGACATCGTGGCAAGGGTGGGGGGTGAGCGGGTGCGGGTGACGGGCCTCATGGGGCCGGGCATCGACCCGCACCTGTACAAGGCGAGCGCCGGGGACGTGCGCACGCTCTCCACGGCCGACCTGATTTTCTATAACGGGCTTCACCTCGAGGCTGCGATGGGCGAAGTGCTCGGCGAGATGGATGGCCGGGTGCGGACGCAGGCGGTCACCGGGGGGATTCCGTCCGGACGGCTTCTCTCGCCGCCCGGGTATTCCGGACAGTTCGACCCGCACGTCTGGTTTGATGTATCGCTCTGGATTCATGCGGTGGATACGGTGGCCCGGACGTTAGAGGAGGTCGATCCGGCGGGTGCGCTCGGCTACCGTGCGAACGCCGACGCGCTGATCCGGGAACTCGAGGATCTGGATTCGTGGATCCGGGAACGGGTCGCGGAAGTCCCCGAGGAACGCCGCCTCCTCGTTACCGCGCACGACGCTTTCAACTATTTCGGGAAGGCCTACGGCTTCCGGGTGGAGGGACTGCTCGGGCTTTCCACCGCCGCCGAGGCGGGTACCGGTGACGTTGGTCGTCTCGTCAGCCTCATCTTGGACACCGGGGTACCCGCGATCTTCGTGGAAACCTCGATTCCAGTACGGACGATCGAGGCAGTGCAGGCAGCGGTGCACGCCCGCGGGAAGCATGTCGAGATCGGCGGGACGCTCTTCTCCGACGCGATGGGCGATCCGGGAACCGGGGAAGGCACGTACCGGGGCATGGTGCGCCACAACGTGGACACGATCGTCGGGGCGCTTCTCCGGCCGGGGGGGCTTGCGGAGGACGGTTGAGCGCGCCCGCCGTCGTCGAGATCGACGATCTTACCGTCGCCTACCGTCAACACCCGGTCCTCTGGGACATCGACCTGACCGTGCGTGCGGGCGCCCTGACCGCCGTCGTAGGTCCGAACGGGGCCGGGAAGACGACGCTCGTCAAGTCCATCATCGGGCTCGTGCCGGTCGCTGCGGGGCGGGTACGTGTGTTGGGCCGCAGGTACCGCGAGGTAAGGCGCGAGGTGGCGTACGTGCCCCAGCGGGGTTCGGTCGACTGGGATTTCCCGACTTCGGTGATCGACGTGGTGCTGATGGGGAGCTACGGCGCGCTAGGCTGGATTCGCCGACCGGGTGCAAGGGAGCGGGCAGCCGCCGTCGAGGCCCTCGAGAAGGTCGGTCTCGAGGCCTTTCGGGACCGGCAGATCAGCCAGCTCTCAGGGGGTCAGCAGCAGCGGGTCTTCCTTGCGCGGGCCCTGATCCAGAATGCCCAGCTGTATCTGATGGACGAGCCCTTCCAGGGCGTTGATGCCCGCACGGAACGGGCGATCGTGGATGTCCTGAAGGAAATCAGGACGCAGGGCCGGACCGTGGTCGCGGTCCACCATGCTCTCCAGAGCGTTCCCGAGTACTTCGACGATGTCGTGCTGCTGAATGTCCGAAAGGTGGCATCCGGCGGGGTTGAGGACGTCTTTACCGAGGAGAATCTCCGGGCGACCTATGGAGGCCGGGTCCCGTTTCTCCAGGCGGTGGCAGGGCAGGGGGAGCCTTGAGCCTGGGTGAGCTCGTCGGTCTGGTCCTCACGGACTACACCGTTCGCACGGTGTCGATTGGGTCGGCTGCACTTGGAGCTGTGGCGGGAGCGCTGGGTTGTTTCGCGCTGCTAAGGCGACAGAGCCTTCTCGGGGACGCGATTTCCCATGCGGCGCTGCCGGGGATCGGCTTGGCGTTCCTCCTGACGGGGAGCCGGGCGGTGCCGGTTCTCGTCCTAGGCGCGGCGCTCGCGGGCTGGCTCGGGACGCTTGTCGTGCTGGGGATTGTGAGGAATTCGCGAATCTCCGAGGACTCTGCACTCGGTATCGTGCTCTCGGTCTTCTTCGGGTTCGGACTCGTGGTGCTCACACTCGCCCAGCGGCGGCCCACCGCCGCGCAGGCGGGCCTCGAGACCTTTCTCTTCGGTCAGGCCGCCACGCTTCTCGAAAGGGATGTGGCCCTGATCGTGGTGGTCGGGACTTCTGCGGTTCTCGTCTTGGCGCTCCTCTGGAAAGAGTTCAAGCTCCTGACGTTCGACCGGGAGTTCGCGGTTTCAATCGGCCTGTCGGCCACCCGGCTGGACCTGCTCCTGACGGGACTCCTCGTTGCGGCCATCGTCCTGGGCCTCCAGGCCGTTGGCGTCGTGCTGATGAGTGCGTTGATTGTTGCCCCTGCGGCGGCGGCGCGACAGTGGACGAACTCACTGTCCGTCATGGTGGGGCTGGCAGGCGTCCTCGGTGCCATCGCCGGCGCGGGCGGTGCGCTCCTGAGTTCGTTCGCAAGCGGGATTCCGACAGGGCCGACGATCGTACTCATCGCGACCGGCGCCGTCGGCTTCTCGCTGCTCGCTGCCCCGGAGCGGGGCCTGGCCTCCCGCCTCGTCCGCGATCTTCGAACACGCCGGCGAGTCCTTTCGGACGGCGTGCTCGGCGACCTCTACGCGCTTGCGTGTCAGCACCCGGGGCGGACCGGACACCCGCATCCGGTCGCCGTTCTCAAGGCGATGCAACGCAGCAGAGGGGGTGTGGAGCGAAGCCTGCGGCGGCTCGAGGCGGACGGTTGGGCCCGTGAAGTGCAGCCGGGCGAATGGTCTCTCACTACAGCGGGACTGGCGCGTGCCCGGGAGGGTTTCCGGGCGGAGTTGGGAGCGGACGCGCCACCGGTAACCGGACAGAGACGTTGACGGTTGCCGACTTGGAGATCCAGCTTCTGGCCGTCGTCGTGGCGGTGGGCTGCGCACTTCCGGGAGTCTTTCTCGTGCTTCGCCGGATGGCGCTCGTGAGCGACGCGATCTCGCATTCGATCCTGCTCGGCATCGTGCTCGGGTTCTTCATTGCCGAGGATATCACCTCGCCGCTCCTAGTCGGTGCCGCCACGGCGACGGGGGTGCTCACGGTAGCGTTAGTCGAACTCCTTCACCGGACACGGCGCGTCAAGGAGGATGCGGCTATCGCGCTCGTCTTCCCGGCGCTCTTCTCGATCGCCGTCATCCTGATCTCCCGCTTCGCCGAAGATGTCCATCTCGACCTGGATGCCGTCCTTCTCGGCGAGATCGCCTTCGCTCCCTTTCGCCGCGTCCAGATCAGCGGGGCGGACCTCGGTCCGCGGAGCCTCTGGCTGATGGGGGCACTCCTTGCCGCGAACCTCATCGTCATCACGGTCTTCTTCAAGGAACTCAAGCTCGCCACCTTCGACGCAGGCCTGGCCCACGCTCTCGGGTTCTCGCCGGCCCTGGTCCACTACGGCTTCATGACCCTTGTGTCGGCCACTGCTGTGGGGGCGTTCGATGCTGTGGGCTCGATCCTGGTTGTGGCCCTGATGATCGCTCCCCCCGCTGCCGCCTACCTCCTCACGAATCGCCTGCCACGCCTTCTCCTGCTGAGCGGGGCGCTCGGAACGCTGGCCGCGCTCTCCGGCTACTGGGTTGCCCGGGCCGCCGATGTGTCGATCGCCGGTTCGATGGCGAGCATGTCGGGCGTCGTTTTCCTCGCCGTCCTTCTCTTTGCCCCGGATCGCGGTATCGTTGCCGGGATGCGCAGTCGGGCTCGCCAGAAGCTGGCGTTCGCGAGCGTGATGCTGACGACGCACCTGCTTCACCACGAAGGGGATCCCTCCGCCGAACGGGAGAGCCGTGAAGCGCACCTTCAGGAGCACTTCCGGTGGTCGGGCGACTTTGCTCCCCGGGTGATCTGGCACGCCGAGCGCCAGGGACTGATCGTTCGGGACGGGGGCGGCCTGCTCAGGCTGACTCCCCTCGGCCGGGAGGCTGCCCGACACCAGATGACGAGATAGTTGCGGCGGCCTCAGGCCGTATTTTTTGACCCCAGATCCAGCGGAAGG
>JAAXGI010000193.1 GCA_012267505.1 Gemmatimonadota bacterium | reverse complement strand
CCCCGCAGGAGATCCTTCAGTTCCGGGACCGTCTTGACGTGCGCGATCGTCCGGACCCCGAGCCTGTGGGCCTCGGCGATCGCCGCATCCGAGATGTCGGCGTCCAGCACGAACGGCCCCTCGGCGCCGGGAACCTGGAACCCCCGCCGGTCCTCGACCCAGATCTTCACGAAGGGCACGCCGTGGGCGGCGAGCTCCCGGACGGCCACCTCGGCGAGCCAGGGGGTGAAGACCGCGTAGGGGGTGTCGTTCCTCGCCGCGACCATCGGTCCGGTCCCGGGCCAGGCGAGTCCCCGGCCGACGGTCTCGAACCGGGAGCCCGTGAACGAGGGCTGCTCGGACGCCCGGCGCATCTCCCATACCCAGGCGTCGGGCGGATCGGACCCGAGGCTGACCGTGATGCCGTGCCCCGTGTAGGCGTAGCGCTCGAGGTGGTCGATGAGGTTGGCCGGGGTGTAGTTCTCCTTGAGCTGTGTCTTCTCGGAGACCTTCTCGTAGCCCGGATGGCTGTGGAGATCCACGAAGGCGGGGATCACGGTCCGGCCCCGGAGATCCACGCGGGCGGCCCCGTCGGGCACCTCGATCCCGCCCTCGGCGCCGACGGCGACGAAGCGACCCCCGGAAACCAGGAAGGCCGAGGACTCGACGGGCGGGCTCCCGTCCCCGGCGACAAGGCGCGCGCCCTCGAAGAGGATCGCGGGCTCTTGGGCGGCGAGACCGCGCGGCGCCGCGGGGAGTGCTGCCGCGAGAGCGAGCGCCAGGACGGCCAGGGGAAGGGACGTCCCCGGATACGGTCTCCCGGACGGAGGGCGCCTGGGGGATGCGGAGTGCGAGCGCCTCATCCGGACCTCCCGTGCCGTGTGTTGGAGACCTACCCTCGCACCGGCCAAGATAGGATGCGGGCCCTCTGCGCGGCCAGCCGTCCGTACCCTACGGGAGGGCGAACACCCAGATGACGCCGGTACCCTGGGGGACGTTGGTTCCCGTCAGCGGAGAGTAGGAGGTCGTCTGCGCGATCCGGCCGCCGGCTCCCACGGCTACATACTGTCGCCCCTCCACCTCGAAGGTGACCGGCGCGCCCGAGATGTCCCCGTTCAGGCGCGTCTCCCAGAGGAGATCGCCGGACTCGGCGTCGAGGGCGAAGAACTCCCGGTTCGCCGTGCCTCCGAACACGACCCCCCCGCCGGTGGCGAGTGCGGCGGCGGTCATCGCCGTGTCGTCCTCCGGACGGAAGGTCCACGCCCGCTCTCCGGTCGAGGGATCGAAGGCCACGAACTCCCCGAGGTAGTCGAGCCCGGGCACGCGCTTCGGCGTCGCGCGCATTCCGACGTAGCGCTCGCCGGGCGCGAACTCCTCGTAGCCGAAGACGACGTCCATGCAGCTGTTGTTGATTCCCACGTAGTAGAGGCCGGTGACCGGGCTGTAGCTCGGGGAATTCATGTTGCGCGCCCCATGATAGTGGGGGCAGACCTCGAAGACCTTCCCCGAGTCCACGTCCTCGGGCGCGGGGATCTGCTCCGGGTTGAAGACCGGCCGCCCCTCGTCGGTCCACCCGGAAATCAGGTTGTCGTAGGCGGTCCGGAAGGCCCGGATGAACTCCCCCGTCACCCGGTCGAGGATCACGCCCCACCCGGTCTTGTTCGTGTGGACGAGTACCCTCCGGGTCTCGCCGTCCTCGACGAGGTCGAGGAGCATGCTCTCGTACGGTGTGTCCATGTCCCAGTTGTCCTCGGGGATCACCTGGAAGTGCCAGCGCATCTCCCCCGTCCCGATGTCGAGGGCGAGGATCGAGTTGGTGAAGAGCGCATCACCCCTCCCCCGGAGGGTGGACGCCCAGGGGACGGGCTGGCCCGTGCCCACGTATATGAGGCCGAGCTCCGGGTCGTAGCTGATCGTGTGCCATGTCGCGCCGCCGAGCGGCGGGAGGGCGCTCTGCGCCCAGCTCTCGGATCCGGGCTCTCCCCGGGCGGGCACGGTGAAGACGCGCCAGAGAAGCTCCCCCGTCTCGGTCTCGTACGCCGACACGTTGCCCCGCGCGGTCCGGTCGCCCCCGGTGAACCCTAGGATGATCTTCCCATCGGCGACGAGGGGGGGATGGCTGTGGCCCTGCCCCGTGCGGAAGTTTCCCGTCTCCCGCTCCCAGCGCATCTCCCCCGTGCGTGCGTCGAGCGCCACCAGGTGGGAGTCGGCCGTTCCCCAGTAGACCACGTCTTCGAGGAGGGCGACGCCACGATGGCGGGGGTATGCCTGGGAGCGCTGGATGTCCTCCGGGAAGGTCCGCTCGTGGATCCAGGCGACGTCGCCCGTCGCCACCTCCAGCGCGACCACCCGGCCGCTCCCCTCGGAGACGTACATGAGGCCGTTGGCCACCACGGGTCCGGGGACCCACCGGCTGTTGTCGCGCATCGAATACGCCCAGACGAGGCGGAGATCAGCCACGTTGTCCCGGTGGATCCCGTCGAGCGGGCTGTATCCCTTCACATCGTAGGTCCGCCGGTAGCTCATCCAGTCCCCGTCCCGGGGCTCGAGGAGCCGCTCCCAGGTGACCGGTTCCCACCCCTCCTCCTGCGCGTCCAATGGCGCGGCCGGGAGGGCCGGGAGGAGGACGACGATCGCCGCCAGGAGGGGAAGGGCGGGGCGCGCTCTGCGAAGGCGGATCATCGGGAACTCCCTCTCAGGTCCTCGTGCGGGTGGATCACCATACCATACCCGCGGGGCCGGCGTTTCGCGACGGTCCGGGCCCTCCGGCACGCACCGGCCGGGTGGTCCGGGAGTGGCCCCAAGGGATGCGGCAAGCGGTGGGGCGTGTTATAGTAGTTGCGGTGGAGTGCATCGTCGGCGGGCAGGAATCACAAGGATCTGGAGATGATCATGCGCAAGGAGAACTCCGTTGCAGGGTGGGCCCTCGGAGTCGGGCTCGCGGCACTCGTCATGGCCCTCGTTCCCGGGCACGCTGCATCGCAGGAGGGAGCGGTCGGCGAGGTGACATTCACGCGAGACATCGCGCCTCTCTTCCAGCAGAACTGCGAGGCCTGCCACCAGCCGGGCCAGATCGGCCCGATGTCGCTGATCACCTACGACCAGGTCCGACCCTGGGCGCCGATGATCAGGGAGAAGGTGATCACGCAGGAGATGCCCCCCTACCACTACGACACGAACATCGGGATCCAGGAGCTGAAGGAGGACAAGCGCCTCTCGCCCGAGGAGATCGCGACGATCGTGGCGTGGGTCGACCAGGGGGCCCCGATGGGAGATCCAGCCGACATGCCGCCTCCCGTCACCTGGCCGGACCCGGCCGAGTGGAAGTTCGCCGAGATGTTCGGCCAGCCGGACCTCGTCGTTCCCGCGAAGCCGGTCGACATCCCGGCGACCGGGCAGGACCTCTGGTGGGAGCCTCTCGTGGAGGTTCCGCTTGCGGAGGACCGCTGGCTGAAGGCGATCGAGGTGAAGCCCTCCGTGCCGGGCCGCAGGGTCGTCCACCACGCCAACACCACGCTCTACCTCCCCGGTGCCGACGGTGAGCTCCAGGGCCAGGGCGGCCGCTACACCGAGTACGCCTCCGGCAAGCTCGGCGAGATCATCCCCGAGGGGGCGGGGCGCCTGCTTCCGGCCAACTCCTTCGTCCGGTGGAGCATCCACATCTTCCCCAACGGCCAGGCGATCGAGGGCGAGGTGACGGAACTCGGATTCTGGTTCCATCCGGAGGGTTACGAGCCGGACTACGTGCAGGACCTCGCGAACTACCGGATGGACGGCGACCTGGACATCCCGCCGCACGGGACGCAGATGGTGACCGGCTACCATTCGTGGGACCACCCGGTCCGGATCGATAGCTTCCAGCCGCACATGCACCTGCGCGGCGTCGCGTCCTCGCTCGAGATCTTCTATCCCGAGACGGGGGAGCGGGAAGTCGTGAGCATGATCAGCAACTGGAACGCGGAGTGGCAGATCAGCCACATCTACGAGGACCATGTGGCGCCCCTCGTCCCGGCGGGCGCGGTGATGATCGTCACCCAGTGGTACGACAACACCGCCGACAACCCGCACAATCCGGACCCCGATGTCTGGGTGTACAGGGGAAGCCGCACGGGCGACGAGATGTCGCACTCCTGGATCGCGGTGACGCACCTCGACCAGGAGGGCTACGAGCGGATCAAGGCGGAGCGCGAGGCGATGGCTCCGGTCGCGCAGCAGCAGTAGGCGGCCGCGCGGTCGACCCGGGGCTGCGGGAGAGATGCGCTCGCCCAGGGGATGAACGGCTGGATCATTGAGGCGGACGGTGCTTGAGAAGGGGAGGCGGCTGGCGCTCGGCGGGGTGCTGGCCGCCTCGTTGTTCGCGGGCGTTTCGGAGCTCGAGGCGCAGCGCAGGTTTCCCGGCGCCCCGGAGGCTGCGACGGGGCGCCCGGTGACCCCCTTCTTCGAGGGATGGTACGCGAACCCCGACGGCACCTACACCCTCTCGTTCGGCTACTTCAACCGTTCCGCCGAAGAGGTGCTCTTCCTCCCCGTCGGTCCGGACAACTTCATCGAGCCCGCCGAGTTCGACGGCGCGCAGCCGAGCGTATTCCTGACCCGCAGGCACGTCGGGACCTTCACGGTGACGCTCCCGGGCGACTTCGCCGAAGGCGGGGGACGGGTGGTCTGGACGCTCCGGAACCGCGACGTGGTGCACTCCGTCCCGGGGCGGATCGGGGTGGACGCCTACGAGCTCCACTACCGGCCGATGGCGATGGGATCGCTTCCCCCGGTCCTCCGGATGAGCGAGGACGGAGCCGAGCTCTGGGGGGTGATGACGCACGAGGGCGATCCCCGCGAGGCGTGGCAGGACGGTCCGCCGTCCGGCAGCATCTCCGATCCCGTCAGGGTGTCGGCGACTGTCGGCGAGCCCGTCGAGCTCGAGGTGTGGGTGAGAGACCGCCTTGAGCCGGGGGCCGAGCGGGAGCTCGTGGACGGAGGGGTCACCTGGTACACGCACGCGGGGCCTGCGCTCGCCGAATTCTCCCCGCCGGACCCGGAGCTCGACCTGGCGGCCGGAGGCCGCGCGACGACGACGGTGCGCTTCCCGGAGCCCGGGGAATACGTCGTTCGCGCGCGCGGCGACAACTTCAACCCGGTCGACAGCTCGCCCGGGGACCAGTGTTGCTGGACGAACGGCTACGTCTCCGTGACGGTGTCACCATGAGTGGCCGGGGGTTCCCGGGCGTCGCCCTGCCGTTGTAGTTCCCGCCTCCCCCCGGTCAGCGAGTTGCGGTCCGGGGCGCAGCGCGGTCATCTTTCCAGAGGCTTCCACCGGCCCCGGGGGATCCCCGGAGGCGAACCCTTTTTCCAGAGGACGCGACGATGAGCGAGAAGGCGGCCAGGGCCCAGACCAGGAGGGAGTTCCTCAAGAAGAGCGCGGCACTCGGGACGGGTGCGGCCGTCGGCGTCGCCCCCGGCCGGCTGGGCGCGCGCGGGCTGGAGGGCCAGGCGCAGGACATCGAGTGGGACCGGGAGGCGGACGTCGTCGTCGTGGGAGCCGGCGCGGGCGGGATGGCCGCCGCGATCGCGGCCCGGGACGAGGGGGCGGAGGTCATCCTCATCGAGCAGAACTTCGACATCGGGGGACGGGCGATCCTGAGCGGCGGCGCCTGCTACCTCGGAGGCGGTACGTCGTACCAGAAGCAGTACGGGATCGACGATTCCCCCGAGAAGGTCTTCTACGATTGGACGTTGATGGACCAGCCGCGTAACCGCTACAACGATCGGGAGATCGTCTGGAAATACGTCGAGAACACGATCGCGACCTTTGACTTCCTGACCGAGAACGGGGTGGAGTGGCTGCCCCCCGGGCAGCCGAGCCGGAACGACTCGGTGTTCCGGAGGCCGGCGCCCCAACAGTGGCCCGTGGCCAGCGAGGTCATCGTGCCCACCCAGCGCGGATCGGGCCTCATGAGGCCGCTCGAGAGGAGCGCGCGGGCGAAGGGAGTCGAGATCATCCTGCAGCACCGGATGACCTCTTTCGTCCGGGAGGAGCCGACGTCAGGCCGGGTTCTCGGCCTCACGGCCGGCGCGGTGGACGAGTGGTACGAGCCGACGGGAGAGACGCTCGCCGTCCGCGCCAGAAACGGGGTGATCTTCGCGACCGGCGGGCACTCCAACAACATCCACTTCCGCCGGATCTTCGATCCGCGGCTGACCGAGGAGTACCAGGTCCACGGCGACGGGTGGACGCCGCAGAATGCCGACGGCGAGCTCGCGGCAATGGCGATCGGGGCCTCGCTCTGGGGCGCGGCGATCCAGACGAACGAGGCGGACGCGCAGCTCTCCAAGGGCCGGCTTGCGGTCCGCTCCAACTACCACGGCCTCGCCTTCACGCCCGACGCCCCGAACTTCTTCCGCGAGAAGGCCACGGGTCTCCTGGTGCGGGACTGGCAGAACGTGATACTGGTCAAGGAGAACGGGCTCCGCTTCCACGACGAGACGGCCGGTATCCGGGACTACGAGTACTTCTTCTCCGCGATGCAGTGGACCGGGGACCCGGACAAGCTGAACGGCGGGGGTCCGATCTGGGCGATCTTCGATGCCGACGGGGTCGAGCGGGAGGGATGGACCGTGGAGCCCCCGTACGTGGACACCGACGGGTACTTCTACAAGGCGGACACGATCGAAGAGCTCGCGGCGGCCATCGACAACAAGTACCAGTGGCGCCCGATGCCCCCCGACGGCCTCAGGAGCACCGTCGAGCGCTACAACTCGTTCGTCGACGCCGGGGCGGGCGACATCGACTTCGACAAGCCCCGGCCGCTCTACAAGATCCAGCGTCCGCCCTTCTATGCAGCGTGGGCGACTCCCTGCATCCACGACACCTACGCAGGTGTGCGCACCAACACCGACGCCCAGGTCATCGACACGACGGGCGAGGTCATCCCGGGGCTCTATGCTGCGGGCGAGTCGGCGGGCGGCTTCGGCCAGCACGGGCTTGGCAGGTCGTTCGTCTTCGGGAGGCTGGCCGGGATCCACGCCGCAAAGGATGGCGGGCACGGCTGAGGCCGGGGAGCGGGACGGGGACGCGCATCGGGTCACCCTCGGGCCCGATGCGTGGATTTCCGGGCGGGTGCCGGCCGGCCGCGCGGTGCGCGTCCGGATCCGGGCCGAGTGCAGCCGGGGCTGTGATCTTGCCGGTGGCGCCGTCACGATCCACAGAGAGCACGGCGTGGTCGCCGGGGGCATCCTCGCCGCCGCCGAGGGCGGCGCCTTCGAGACGGAGCCACTCACCTTTCCGGCACCCGCCGGACCCGGGGTCCACCGCCTGAGCGTCACGCTCGAGAATCCGCCGGGCGGCGTCGGCCGGCACACCGGGCGCATAGAGCTCCCGCCCTTCGAGACGGAGGCGCACCGGACGAGCGTGGCGGTGTGGGATGTTCCTTCCCCGGTCGTGACGGGCGACCCGGTGGAGGTGAAGATCGGGGCCCGGTGCGCGGAGGGGTGTGATCTTCGCGGTGCCCCGGTCGAGGTCGTCGCCGCCTCGGGCGGGACCCTCGTCCGCGGGGTGCTCGGCGAAGGGGTCTGGATGGGGTCGGAGGCGCTCTACTGGACCCGGGTGGAGGTGCCGGCGCCGGAGGGAGAGGGGCGGGCCTCGTGGGAGGCCCGCCTGCCTTCCGGGCGCCACGGCACGGCCTGCCTTCCCCATGCGGCTTCCGGAGCCGCCTTCGGGACGATGGTGGCGAGTCCCCCCGGCCACCTGCTCACCGTCGAGGTCCTCGAGTCCGGCGCGGGCCTCCCCGTCCCCGGCGCCGCGGTGAGCCTCGGCATCTACCGGGGCTGGACGGATGAGACGGGCCGTGCCATGCTCGCGGTCGGGGCGGGCACGTACGAACTCGTCGTCTGGAAGGCCGGCTACGAGGTGCCGACGACGACCCTCGCCGTCTCGGGCGACCTGACGCTACGCGTCGGGGCGGAGCCCCTCCCGGACACCTCCGAGTGGGAGGACGACTAGAGCGCTACCGGTTGTCCAGGTACTCCTGCGCGCCCGTCTCGTCCAGGAGCGGGACAACCTTGTCCGGATCGATGCGGATCATCAGGTAGGTGATGTGGTCGTCGATCCGCGTGAACTGGTGGCCCGTGCCCGCCGGGATCACGAGCACGTCGCCGGCCTCCAGCTCGACCGTCTGGCCTCCCCGGATCTCCCGGGCATTGTGCCCGGGGCCGTTCAGGTACTGGACGGCCCGGTTTGTCGCCGGCCTCGGGACGGAACCCACGAGGTCGGGGCCGGTCACATTCGTGCCGCTCCCGCTGATGACGTAGTAGACCTCCGTCACGAGGCTGTGCTCGGCGACCCCGCCCGGCTCCTCGAGCCGCCCGCGGTGCGCGATCGCGATCTGGACGTTCGACTTCCCAACGTCGAGGGACCGCACCTGCTGATCCACCTGGGGGATCTCGAGGAATTCCTGGATCTCCTCGGCCGCCACGTGGGTGGCTGAGCACATGTTGCAGGAGGGCGGGAACTCGGGGGCCTCCTGGGCGAGCACGGCCGTGGGGAGAAGGAGAGCGACGAGGATCCAGTGGGGCTCAGGGGTCTTCTTCATGACTGTCTCCGGGAATCGGTGGTGGCGCACACGGCCGAACCGGGACCGGAACGGCCCTCCCGCACGGGACCGGAGGACCGGGCCGGAGAACGGGCGGGACGCTACTGTTGTCCAGCCGAGGCGGCCTCAAGGTAGCTTCGGATCGATGGAAAGCCCGCGCGCTCGGTGGCCGTGCGCCCTTCCAGGTCGACCGCGTGGATATCGACCCCGAGCTCAACCGCGATCCTGACCGCCTCAAGAGCCCGCGCCTCGAGCTCGAGGGGATCGGGCATCGGCACGAAAGCCCGCATCCGGCGGGAGCCGCCCATTCCGACGGCGGCCATGAGCGTCGTCGTCTCCTCTAGGGTACTGGCAGCCCCGAACGTTCCAAAGCCTGCGACGTATTCGGCGCGGTGGACGAAGTGTGGATCGGCCCCCGCGTCCGCGAGGAGGCGCATGATGCCGGGCTCGCTGAAGCGTGCCGCGAGCCAGAGGGGCGCGGCTCCGACGAGGGCGGGGTGGATGTACCAGTCGCGCGAGGCGCGGCGGGTGGGGGTCCAGTTCCGGATCCGTGCATTCGGGTCGGCCCCGTGCTCGAGGAGGATCCGCACGAGCTCCCCATTCCGCCTCAGGATCGCGAGGTGGAGGGCGGAGAACCCCGCGTCGGCGATATTCGGATCCGCTCCGCTGTCGACGAAAAACTCCGCGAGTTCCCGGAACCCGGAGTGGGCCGCGTAGACCGTCGGCGTCACCCCCCAGGCGTCGGTCGCATCCAGGTCGGAGCCTGCCGCCACGAGGATCCTCGCGGACTCGAGGTCCCCCACGCGCGCGGCGAAGAGGAGCGCCGTGTTCGCCCCGTGGGGCACCATCTGCTGGTTGGCCGGCTCGGAATGCGGCGGGATGGCCATCAGCTGGCTCCAGCTCTCCGAGCGGGCGTAGACGTCCGCGCCGCGCTCGACGAGAAGGCGGACGGTGTCGGGATGCTTCTGGGCCGCCGCCCACATGAGCGCGGTCTGGCCCCTCGCGCCCGTCGCATTCGGATCGGCGCCCGCGTCAAGGAGCATCTGGACGACATCCGGGTTTCCCGTCCGCGCCGCCGTCATGAGGACGCTCTCGCCCCCGAGAAGCGCGGCGTTCGGGTCTGCGCCGGCGTCGAGGAGCCTCCCGACCATCGTGGCGCTCCCGTTCAGGCTCGCGCTCCAGAGCGGAGTGGCGTCGAGGTCGTTCGTGGCGTTCGGGTCTGCGCCCGCCTCGAGGAGACTCCCGGCCGCCTCTCCATGGTCGTGGTAGGCAGCCCAGTGGAGTGCCGTCGCGCCGTCCGCCGCGGTGGCGTTCGGGTCTGCGCCCGCCTCGAGGAGCGACCGGACGGTGGCCCAGTCGGCCTCTTTCGCCGCCTCGAGGAGGCCGCCCGCCTCCTGCGCACCGAGAGCGACGGGCGCTCCCAGTCCAGCCAGGGCGAGAAGGAGGATCGCGCCTGAAACCTGTCGTTTCCGCGTAGCGGCCGCGGGAAGCGGGCGCACCGGCCTCAGATCCCCGGGAGGGTGTCGAGCGGAAGCGGCCCTGTGCTCGCACCGATCTTCTCGACCGGCACACCCATCTTGTCCATCAGCGTGACGAGGAGGTTGGCCATCCCCGGCTCGTCCGAGTAGCTCAGGTGCCGGCCGGTCTGCAGTCGGCCTGCGCCTCCGCCCATGACCAGGAGCGGGAGGTTCCGTCCCGAGTGCCGCGTGCTGTTCGAGATCCCGGATCCGTAGAGGATCGTCATGTTGTCCAGGAGCGAGCCATCCACATCCGGCGTCGCGTCCAGCTTCGCCAGGTAACGGGAGAAAAGCTCCGTGTGGTACCGGTTGATCCGGGACATCCGTTCCACCAGCTCGGGCTGGTCATTGTGGTGCGAGAGCGGGTGGTGCGCGTCCGGGACGTCGATCTGCGGATACGGACGGGCGCTCTGCTCCTTTCCGAGCATGAAGGTGATCACGCGGGTCAGGTCCGTCTGCAGCGCAAGGAGCTGGAGGTCGAGCATGAGGTCAAGGTGGTCCTCAAACTCCTGCGGGACGCCTTCCGGCTGCTCGAGCGTCGGGAGTTCGATGTCGATCTGCGCCTCGGCCATCCTGATCCGGCGCTCGACGTCGCGGATCGCCTCGGTGTACTGCTCCACTTTCGCGCGGTCCTGCGCGCCGATCTGGCGGTTCAGCTCCGCGATCTTGTCGGTGACGGAGTCGAGGATGCTCCGCTGCTGCCGGAGCCGCTCCTCCCGGGCCGAGCGCTCCGTCGAACCCGCGTCCCCGAAGAGCCGCTCGAAGACCGCGCGCGGGTTGTACTCGGTCGGAAGCGGCTGCGTCGGGCCCCGCCATGAGAGCGTATGGGTGTAGACGCAGCTCAGGTTGCTGCTGCACGCCCCCGCGTTCGCCGAGGCGTCCATGGAGAGCTCGAGGCTGGCGAGCTGCGTCTCGCGCGCGAACTCCCGGGCGAGGAGCTGGTCCATCGAGACGTCAGCGATGATCTCCGTTTCCGTCCGTCCCCCCTGTGGGATCCCCGTGAGGAACGAGCCCGACGCGCCCGCATGGATCTGCACCCAGTTGGCGTTCACTCCGGAGAGGACGAGCATCCGGTCCCTGAACGGGGCGAGGGGCTCGAGCACCGGCGAGAGCGCGAACTCGGTCCCGAGTCCCTTCGGCGACCAGTACTCCATCGCCATCCCGTTCGGCACGTAGAACGTCTGGAAGCGGTGGACCGGGTCGGCAATTGCCTGGGCACGGCCGAAGGCCGGGAACATCGCGTCGAGGACCGGCAGTGCCACGCTCGCCCCGAGCCCCTTGAGCACGGTACGCCGCGAGAGTGCTTTCCCAGTGAATATCGTCGTCATCTGCTCTCTCCGAAGAGGTGCTCCGGGCCTCAGATCGCCTCCGCCCTCCGCTTGAGGAAGGCGGGGCTCGTGGCGATCCCCAGCACAATCGAGGACCAGCGGTAGTCGTTCTCACCGGCGCTCCGGACGATCCGGCGCACCGTCGGTTGATCAAAGTACTCAAGCGGACGCCCGAGCGCATACGACATCAGCTTCTCGGTGACCGTCCCGACGAACTGCGCATCGTATTCGAGCAGGAGGTCGCGGAGCGCGGCCACTCCGCCGAGCTCTGTCCCGCTCGGCCATGTGCCCTCGGTGTCGACCGGCAGCCCGCGGGCGTCGGTGGCCCGCCACGCGCCGACGGCGTCGAAGTTCTCGAG
>JAAXGI010000267.1:1067-2677 GCA_012267505.1 Gemmatimonadota bacterium | reverse complement strand
GAGGCCCACATCAACCGGTTTTCCCACTTCACGGCGCCGGTCGACGGAATCGACGTTCACTTCATTCACGAGAAGAGCGGCAATCCGGACGCCCTGCCGCTGATCATCTCTCATGGCTGGCCGGGGTCCGTGGTGGAGTTCCTCGATGTCATCGGCCCCCTTGCCCATCCGGAGCGTCACGGAGGCAACGCCGAGGACGCATTCGACGTCGTCGCGCCGTCGCTCCCGGGGTTCGCCTTCTCCGGCCGACCACCCCGTCCCTGGGGTCCCCGCAGGATGGCCCGGGTGTTCGCCGCATTGATGACCGACGTCCTCGGATACCGCGGCTATCTCGCCCAGGGTGGCGACTGGGGCGGTGCCATCTCGTCGTGGCTCGGTTTCGAGCATGCGCCGGATTGCAGGGCCATCCACATCAACATCATGACCATGCGCCATCCGGACGGGCCCGTGGGAGCCGAAGAGGAGGCGTGGGCCACGAGGTTCGACGAGGAACAGGAGCCGGAGAACGGCTACCGTACCCAGCAGGCCACCAGGCCGCAGACGCTCAGCTACGCGATGATGGACAGCCCCGTCGGGGTCGCTGCCTGGATCGTCGAGAAGTTCAAGGGTTGGTCCGACACGGTCGGAGACGACGTCGAGAGCGTGCACACCAAGGACGCCCTCCTGACCAACATCATGATTTACTTGGTCACCCGAACGTTCAACACCGCGAGCTGGATCTACTACGGCCGGCGCGAGGAGGGCGGACGCGTGCTGTCACCGCAGGGCAGGAGAGTGGAGGTGCCGACGGGCTGCGCCCTGTTCCCCGCCGAGCTCCTGTCCTGGCCTCCGAGGAGTTACGTGGAACGGGTCTACGACGTGACACGCTGGACGGAGATGCCGCGGGGCGGCCATTTCGCGGCGATGGAGCAACCGGAGCTGTTCGTCGAGGATGTCCGCGCCTTCGCCCGGACCGTGCGCTAGCCGCCTTTCCCGGACCCGGTCGCGGGGGGCGGCGACAGCAGCTTCCGCACTTCTTCGGCGATGATCCTTACGCCCTCTTCCAGCTTCCCCACCGGCACGTAGGCGAATCCCACCCTGAAGCTCCGCCTGTTGTCGTTGTTGAGGAAGAAGGTCTGGCCCTTGTCCACCAGCACCCCCCTGGACTTCAGGCGGGCGGCCAGCTCGGTTGCGTCGAAACCGGCCGGGCCCGTGAGCCAGAAGCAGGATCCGCCGATCGTGTCGGTCGTGTCGAGCATGCCGAGATGCCGCCGGATCGCGTCGCGCATCGTGTGCCAGCGCTTTCTGTAGCGTCGTTCCACGTTGCGCAGATGAGCGTCGTAGTATCCGAGCCGGATGAACCGTGCCGCCGTTTCCTGGACGATCGTGGGGGGATGCCGCAGCATGACGCCCCTGATCGTGCGGGCCTCGCGGATGATGTTGCGGTGCGCGACGATGAAGCCGAGGCGGATCCCCGGGGAGATGGTTTTCGACAGGCTCCCGACGTAGACGACCCGCCCGCTCGCATCCAGCGACCGCAACGAGGGCGACGGTCGCGTGAAGTAGTTGATCTCCGCCTCGTAGTCGTCCTCGAGGATGAGGAAATCTCTCTCGATCGCCGCTTCGATCAG
>JAAXGI010000267.1:0-998 GCA_012267505.1 Gemmatimonadota bacterium | reverse complement strand
CGGAATCAGGCCGTCCCGGTCGACGGGCACCCCGACCAGCTCGTGCCCGGCGACACGAAAGGCGTTCCGGGCGCCGTGGAATCCCGGGTCCTCGATGGCGATCGGCCGGTTCCGGTTCGCCAGCACCATGCTGACGATGCAGAGCGCGTTCTGGGCGCCGAGGGTGACGAGGATCTCCTCGTCGTCCGCGTAGATGCCGCGGTAGCTCAATACCCTCTGGCGAAGTTGCTGGACGAGCCGCGGACTGTCGCTCTCCACCGAGTCCCCGACCCATACCGGCATCTGCCGGCGGCTGAGGGCTTGCCGGGAGCATTCCCGCCAGGCGTCGACGGGGAACAGGTTCGGATCGAACTGGTTGTAGATGAACGGATAGGGATAGCGGACCCAGTCGAGCGGGTTTTCGATCGGGATCAGCGTCGATGGCTCGAACTCGATGGGAGCCGGAGGCACATCTCCGCGCCGTGCCGTCCCGTCCTCGCCGTCCGGCGGCGAGAGCGACATGCGGAGATCGGGGTTGACGAAGTACCCGGACCTGTCGCGTGCAATCAGGAAGCCGAGCTCGATCAGCCGGTGGTAGGCGGCAAAGACGGTGTTTCGCGAAACGTCGAGCTGACTCGCAAGCTCGCGGCAGGACGGCAGCGGCCGGTCATGCGGCAGCACCCGGGACGTGATCGCCGCGCTCACGACCTCGCAGATCCGGTCCCTGAGGCTGAGCCCGGACGCATCCGGCAGCTTGAACAGGTGCGGAGTCATCGACGCCTCCTTGCCGGGATCGCCCCCGCTTGCGCGTTTCCCCGAACGTCGGGCACCGGATTGTAGCCGGGACGGCAGGATCTGCCCGCGTCGTTCGCGGGTCGCGACTCCCGTCGCGTGGTTGTCCTCTCCATCTGCGAAATCTGTCACTTCTATCGCGATCCCGCCACCGCTATGATGATTCGGCTCCTAGACGCCTCGAGCGGCGTCGATCCTTACAAGTGAGCCAAATTTTCGAAGCGGGT
>JAAXGI010000225.1 GCA_012267505.1 Gemmatimonadota bacterium | reverse complement strand
CCCGAGACCGAAGATGATCCCGGCGAGCGTCCGCTTGCTCCCCCCCTCCCCGAAGGCGAACATCAGCCCACCGATCACGATCGCGATGAGCGAGAGGCCCCGCGCGATCGGGCCGGTGAACTGCGTCTGCAGCTCAGTCACCGCATCCACCCACGGGCTCGTCCCCTGCGCCAGAAGCGCAGCCGGCACGAGCCACCAGAGCGCGACGACCGCCCCCGCCGTGCTCCTCACCCCCCTCAACAGACCTGCCATCGTCGCCTCCTCCGTCTCCGCTTCGCCGGAAGGGCCCGGGGGCCCGCCCCGGCCTTCTGCCGTCCCACTGGGGATCCCGAGATCCACCGCCACCTCGATCCACGCCGCAGCCTGTGCGCCCCGCCGGCACCGCGGGAATCCGGGCGCCGGCTTCTTCCCGGCGCTCCGCACGGCACCGGAAGGCGCCTCCGCTCTCCCGCCGACTCCTCCTCCCATCATCTCTCCCGTCCTTCCGGTCGAAGCTGGCACCGGTCCGTCTCCCGATCTCCAGTCACATTCCGTAATGCGAATAAATACCGATAAGGGTCCACACGATAATTGTGTCTGTTTTTCGTGTCAACGGGGTGCGCCGGATGGCCTCCCGGACCGGGTACGTGACCGGCCTGGCCCGGATCGAGGCCGCGAGTGACCGGGAAGGGACCGTGCGTGGCCGGATCGGCCTTTCCCTCCTACTGCGCGGCGGGTGACTCCGCCCCGCTCCTACGGACCCGCCGACGGTCGTTGCCTGCCGGGGACGCGCGGGGAATGCACGGAGCCGTAGGCGGTGCCATTCGGGGGTGGGGGGTGAATGAATCCGCCGTCGGGTCGAGAGGGCGGGCCAGTCCGCCCGGGCCCGTGACGTGGTGCCGGATCCGGGGGACCGGGATCATCCCGGGCCGCGCCTCCGGGGGGTGCTTGGCTGACCGGGATGTCGGTTCGCCGGTCAGCCTGGGGGAGGCGGCGCACGCGGTACCGGCCGACGCCGATCGGCCTCCGGCCGGGGACCGGTGTCAACGGCCACTGGAAATGTCAGGGTGTTGGCCAACGAAAACGGTAGGATTGGGAAGCTGCCAGGAGCAGGGAGCGTAGCCGCCAGAGCGGGGCACAGGTGCCAGAGGGCCCCTCCAGGGCCTGGTCTGCGGTGATCGGCCGGATCCTCTGGCGCTCGAGAAGGCTCTCGTTGGTCCGGTGCGGTGCGGGGTTCGCGGATGAGCTTCGACAGGGTCGAGGGTGAGGGCACGCGCCCGGTTGGGGACGGGAACGCCGGCCCTGAAGCCCCCGGTCAGTTTCTTCGCCCCAGCCGCGTGCCGCGTTCTCCGACGCTCTGTGCCCACCCCTCGGATCGGCATCGGGGGCCGCCGTCGTCGCCGCGAGTGCCATCGGGATGCCTGTGACGGCGGCGGGGTCGTCGCTCTGGGCTGATCAGGCGCCGGGGCCGCCTCCTTCCCCGGTGGACGACCGGCGAGCGCCGCGCTCTGCCAAAACGCTCTGGAAGCGGAGGAACTCCCCTACATTCTCGGCGTTCACGAGCCCGACTAGGCGGCCCTGATCGAGTACGGGAATCGTGCCGCAGTGGGACTCTTGGAGGCGGAGGAACACCGGTTCGATCATCTCTCTCGGGCTCGCGGTGTGAAACTCCCGGTGCATGGTCTCTGAGACCGACGAGCTCTCTCCGTATTCCGATAGCCCGCGCACGAGATCGGCCTGGGTGAGGATGCCGACGGCCTCGTCGGCGTCGAGGACGGGGAAGTCGGTCTGCGATCCCGAGAGCGTCAGCTCGGCCGCGCGGGCCAGCGGGTCGTCGGGGGCCAGCGTGTGGAACTCGGTCAACATCACATGCTGCACCGGAATGCCACCGAGGGCGCTGCGCACCTTGACCAGGTTCGCCTCCTGTCTGGCGCCGATCCAGACGAAGAGAGCGATGAACACGAGGAACGGGTTCGTGAGAAGTCCCGCGAAGCCGAAGAGGAATGCCATCCCCTGACCGATCGTCGAGGCGATCTCGGTGGCCTGTGTGTACTCGAGGCGCAGCGCCAGCAGGGCCCGCAACACCCGTCCACCGTCCATCGGAAAGGCCGGAATCAGGTTGAAGGCGAAGAGGAAGAGATTGACGACGAGCAGCCGCGAGGGGAGCGGCAGCGCCATCATGTGGATCTCGGGATCCACCGCCAGAGAGCCCGTGCCCATCATCATCCCGAGGGCAAGGGTGGCGGCGATCACGACATTGACCATCGGACCGGCGGCGGCGATCGCCAGTTCCTGACGCGGGTCCTCGGGGATCCTCTCCAGCCGGGCCACGCCACCGATTGGGAGAAGAATGATGTCCCGCGTGCCGACCCCGAAACGCCGGGCAGCGATGGCGTGTCCGAACTCGTGCAGCACCACGCACCCGAAGACCAGGAGGACGAAGAGCACGGCACCGAGAGCCGCCTCCAGCGAACGGCCTCCCATCCACGCCGTCATCCCGACCCACACCAGGATGAGCGCGAAAGTCGCGTGGACCCTGAGCTTGATGCCGAGGATCTTCCCGACCTGCCACGACCATCCCATCATTGCCTCTACCCGCTCGCCGCGGGACGCACTCCCGTCCCGGGAATCCTCATCGGCCGGAAGAGAGCGCCCTTGCCTGGAAACGCTTCCTGGTGCTCAACGCGCAGATCGCGCGGCCGGCTGATATCGGGGTGGGCCTACTCCTTCGGACAGTGGGGCTCGCGGGACGCGCAGTGCGGTCCCGAGTCCGCTCGTGGAGTCCGCCCGGAATTCCACGTTCTTGCCCTCACACCGGCGCGATACGATCGTTTCTGGCTTGGACTTCCACGTCCCGATGCGGCTTGCCTCAAGCTGCCACAGACACCTAGGACCATCGAGCCATTCAAGTCCCGTGACTGGTACGTTGCGCCCTGAGCGCGGTTCCGAGCAAGCTCTGGTCGATCTTCCCGACGGACTCTCCGTTGACAAGGACGGCAGTCTCGTCTTCAGCGGCATCCGCTGCGACGAGCTGGTCCGAGACAGACCCACACCGCTCTACGTCTACTCGGCGGACCAGATCCGCAAGAACTACAGACGGATGGCCCGCGCCTTCGGGGAGCACCTCAAGGCTAGGTGGCGCATCTTCTACGCCTACAAAGGGAATCCTTCACCAGCGGTCTGCGCCGTCGTGCACGCCGAAGGTGCCGGTGCGGAGGTGGTTTCCTACGGCGAGCTGGAGCAGGCATTGGAATACGGCGTTGATGCCGGTGATATCCTATTCAACAATGTCGTGAAGACGAAAAACGCACTGAACCGGGCCGTTTCGGCGGGTGTCCGCCTGATCATCGTGGACAGTGAGACCGAGTTCGACCTCCTTGATCAGATCGCTTCTGATCGGGGCAAGGTTGTGGACATCGGTCTCAGAGTACGGCCGGGGATTACGGCCGGCTTCCACGAACACGTTCAGACTGCGGACAACACCACGAAGTTCGGATTCAGCCGTGAAGCCGTGGACAAGGTAGTCCGTCGTGCCAAGGCATCGGAAGCGCTCCGGGTCATGGCATTGCATGTGCACCTGGGTTCGCAGATCTGCGATCTGGATACGTACGAGGCCGCCGCCGAATTCGTCTTCCAGACAACCAGGGAGCTCCGCCAGCAGCACGGATTGCCCATCGACATCGTGGATCTCGGCGGGGGCATGGGAATCCAGGACGACGATGGGGAACGGTTCCTCTTCGACTTCGCGGGCCTGGCCACGATGTTGCAGGAGTGTCTCGAGAAGACGATCGGACCGACTCCTGCCGTCTGGCCTACCCTCTACTTTGAGCCGAACCGCGCGGTGGTCGGCGATGCGGGTGTTCTCCTCGGACGCATCGTGTCATGCAAGGAAGACGTGGGCCGGGTCTTCGTGGGAACCGACACCGGATTCAGTGCCTTTGTCCGGCCGATGCTCTACGGAGCCCGGCATGAGATCCGGAGCGCGAAGGACCCGTTCCCGGCCGAGCCGGTGACCTGCGATGTCGTCGGTCCTCTCTGCGAGTCGGGAGATACGCTGGGTGTGGACGTCCCTCTGGCGGCACCCCAGCCGGGCGATGTTCTGGTTGTGTTCGACTGTGGGGCGTACGGGTTCGCGCAATCGTCGCGCTACAACAGTCTCCCGAGGCCGGGCGAAATGCTGATCGACGGCGGTACCGCCTACGAGATCAGGAGTCCGGAGAGCTACCAGGACCTCAACAGACTGGCGAGGGTTCCTCCACACCTGGCAGGCAGCCCACGCGGCAAGGGAGTCGGAGGTCATCGGCCGGTGGCTTCTCCATCCTCTCGCCGGACGGTTTCCAGCTCAATCTAGACGCTCTTCCGCCGATTTCCTCCCGCCGTGGCTGACGGGTCCCCTGAACAGCTCGGGTGAGTTCGTGTGGGTGGCCTCGCCTCGATATCAATCGCAACGAACTGCTCGCCTTCGCCCCCGTGCCGCGTCCGCTATTCCACCCATTCTCCGACGCCGACGATCTGGGAGAGATCCAGCTGCTGTGCTACACCGTGGAAGAGGTCATGTCCAAAAAGGTGCGGGCCGTGCTCGGCCAGCGGATCTACGCCGTGTCGAGAGACGTGTACGACATCTTCTCGCTCATGGAGTACGTGGACGAGCGAAAGGTGCAAGCCAACCTCCCCCGCAAACTGGCGGCACGAGAAGTTGATGTGAAGGCCATCCGCCGCCGCCGTATCGCGGTGCGCAAGGAGGAGTTCCGAGCCGACTGGGAGCGGAACCTGGCTGCGCTGCTTCCTCCAGGTCCCGACCGGGAGCTCGACGAGGTATGGGATCGGGTAGCGCGATACGTGAGACGGATCGCCAGGGGGCTTCACGACATACGCGGAGGTGGTCGGTCCGGAATTGGCCGATCTGCCGGTGGGTGAGCCAAGATCGACGACCTGCAGGAAAGGTACATTCTTGCCTAACCCCGCGGACGGTCGCGCGGGGCGGTGTGTAAGTTGCGCATGACCGCAAACCGGCTCAGGGGAGAGGCGGGCAACCGCCTCGAAGCGGCCGGCCTCGGCTATCGACTTCTCTCAGAGTCTCCCTATCCGCTCGCGGAGCGTCCCAATCTCCCACAACGGAACGACCGCGATCCGCTCGCTGACCGGGTATGCTCGCGGTGCGGGACATACCACGAACAACTGATCCAGCTCCAGCGCATCCACGGAGGCGCGAGTCGTGCGCGAAACAGACGGCGACTCGCTGAACTTGACCTCGAATCCCGTCCACCGGCCGTCGACGGTAGCCAGCAGATCCACTTCTCCGCCCCCATGCGCGGCCCAGAACCATGCATCCGCCGGACGCAGGACGCGTAGCAGCTGTTCGATCACGAACCCCTCCCAGGAGGCTCCGACACGCGGGTGCGAGAGCAGCGCCGCATAGTGCGGGATGCCGAGGAGGGTATGAAGCAGGCCCGGGTCGCGCAGATAGACCTTGGGTGCCTTGACCTGGCGTTTGGCGATGTTCTGGAACCACGGCTGCAGCTGCCGGACCATGAAGGTGCCGGTCAGCAGATCCAGGTAGCGACGCACCGTCTTGTCGGAGAGCGACATTGCGCGTCCCAGGTTGGACGCATTCCATCTCTGGCCGTGGGAATGCGCCAGCATGATCCAGAAGCGCCGCATCGCCGCGGCGGGGATGGAAATCCCGAGCTGGGGCACATCCCGTTCCAGGAACGTGCTTACGAACGAGTCCCGCCAGGCCCGGCTGTCATCATCCGACACTGCCAGATAGGAGCGGGGAAAGCCTCCGCGCACCCAGAGATCGCGCCACCGCGGCATGCCGGTCTCGTCCAGGGTGAAGCCGCCCATCTCGATGAGTTCCACCCGCCCGGCCAGCGTTTCCGAGACCCCGCGCACGAGATCCGGTGCCGCGCTCCCCAGAACCAGAAACCGCGTCCGCGAGCCGGGCCGGTCCACCAGGACGCGAAGAGCCGAGAGGAGCTCTGGCATCCGCTGCACTTCATCCAGCACGACGAGCCCATCCAGGGATCCCAGAACCAGCTCAGGATTGGCCAGCTGGCGGATATCCGGTTCCGACTCCAGGTCGAAGCGCGTGGCGTTCCGCCCGGCGGCGAACTCTCGTGCGAGCGTCGTCTTGCCGCATTGGCGCGGCCCGAGGAGGGCGGTGACGGGAGCGCGCGCGGTCGAGACCTCCAGCCGCCGGAGATAGTCGGGGCGTGCAAGCATGGTCCCATGCTAACACGAAAACTCGGAGCGTGCATCCGAATTTTCACGCTTTGAGCGGAAGGCGAGATCCACCGCAGGTTTGGGTGATGGCAACGAGACAGCGGCTTCGGACGTACTTGTCGCCCGCGGGCCTACCGGCGACGCGTCGCGTACGGCGGCTTCGCGTGCACGCCCCTGGTGCCGTCCACGAGCTGGATGGCGGCCAAGTCCGCGGCGAGCGACACCAGGATGGGGGTGTCCTTGCGGGTCAGGCCACGATCCGCTGCCAGGAAGTCGATCATCTCGCGGGTCGCCATATTCGCGGACTCGTCCAGGTCCGGGTGGAGTCCCATGGCGACTATGATTGGACAGGGGCCTCCGCGCGCGCCCACGAGCGACCGGTCCTGGTGTAGCCGGATCTGCACGGTGCCGCTCGCCGGCACCTCCGGGGCAGTCAGCGCGACCTCTCCGTCCCGTTGCACCCCGTGGGCGTCCACGAAGGACTTGAGCGTACCCCGGACAAGCACTGGGAAGAAAAGATTCGCTCCGGCGCGCCACGCCTGCTCCTCCAGAGCACTTGGTGTCCCAAGGATGTTCGCCCCAATCCGAAGTCCAGGCAAAGCGTCTCGGTCGGAACGGGGAGAGCCGGTGCCGAGCCACCGTCTTCCTACTCTCCTTGAGGGACCTCTGCGAGGACGGAAGAAGACGTCGCTACCAAGGGCCGGCCAGCCGTGCCACTCGCTCACTCCAGAGTGGACGGCATCCCTCGGAATCGGTGGACGGCATCAATCGGAATGGGTGGACGGCGTGCGGCGGAATCCGCAAACTGGGGGGTAGGGTTCGCAACAAGGATCATGATGGCGGGAAAGAACGTGACGACCATATCGCGCCGCCGCTTCGTCGCTGCTATCGCTGCGGTTCCGGCGTTCGGATTGGCATGTGCGAGGGAGGGCGACGACGTAGCGCGCTTCCGGTTGCTCTCGGCCCGGCTGACGGGTTTCCCGGAAGAGGCACTCGATCGCGATCTTGCGCTCGGCCTGATGGAGGGGTTGAGATCGACGGGAGACGGCCCGGGCGTCGAGCGTCTATTGTCGGGCACCGCCGGGGACGCCGATTCCGATCTTGCCAGACGGATCGTAGTCGCTTGGTACAGTGGCATTTATCCGGCCGCTGACGGGCCCACGGTCCGGGCCGCTGATGATGCACTCGTCTGGCGTGCGCTCGACTTCACCAAGCCGCCGGGCCGCTGCAGCATGGTACCGGGCGACTGGAGCGACCCACCGGTAGGCACGGGAACGCCGTGATGGGTGAGATCGAGGCGGATGCGGTCATCGTCGGATCGGGCTTCGCCGGTGCCTTGCTGGCCGACCGGCTGGCTGACTTGGGAGTCGGGTGCACCATTCTTGAAGCCGGAGCACGGGTGGACCGTGGCACCGCCTTCCGGTCCTATCTGGGTGCGGCGGTCAAGACGCCCGAATCCCCATACGAGCGTCTGCCCGACGCTGATTTCCCGATCAGCCAAGACAGCGGCCATTGGTATCGCCAAGCCGGCCCGGACACATTCAAGAGCACCTATCTGAAGGCGGTCGGCGGCACTTCCTGGCATTGGCTCGGCACCTGCGTGCGTTTTCTGCCGAGCGATTTCCGTATGCGGACGCTCTACGGCCATGGGGAGGACTGGCCCATCGGCTATGACGAGCTGGAGTCGTTCTATACCGAAGCCGAACGGGAACTCGGCGTCGCAGGAGACTCGGCCGAGGATCTGGGTTCTCCGCGGTCGGGGTCCTTCCCGATGCCACCGGTTCCCAGATCGTATCTCGACCGCGTCTGCGAGCAGGCGCTCGCGGGAACGTCCTTCCAGGTTAGGGTGACACCCCAGGCGCGCAACTCCGTGAACCGGGAGGGGCGACCCGCATGTTGCGGCAGCGCCACCTGCATTCCGATATGTCCGGTTGCTGCCAAGTACGACGCCACGGTCCATCTCGAGCGGGCGGCGGCGAAGGGTGCCTCGCTTCACGAGCGCACCACCGCTACGCGCGTCGAAACCGACGCCGATGGCCAGGTATCGGCCATCCGTTTTCGTCGGCCGGACGGCACCGGCGGTCTTGCCCGTGGGCGGGTCTACATTCTGACGGCCAACGCGGTCGAGACCCCGCGCCTCCTGCTTCACTCCAGTTCGGCGCGGCTGCCGGGCGGCGTCGCGAACCAGTCCGATCAGGTGGGCCGCAACCTGATGGACCATCCGGTCCAGCTCAGTTGGGCGGTCGCCGGCGAGCCCGTCTGGCCCTACCGTGGCCCGTTGTCGACATCGGGCATCGAGAACCTCCGGGACGGGTCCTTCCGAAGGAACAGGTCGAGCCTGCGCATCCAGGTCAGCAATGACGGTTGGAACTGGCCGACGGGCGGAGCGATCACGCTCGCGGACTTGCTGTGGCGCAGGGGTCTGCGGGGCGTGGCCCTCCGGCAGGCGATTGCCGACCATGCGTCCCGCCAGGTCCAGCTCGCGGCGTTGACCGAACAGCTGCCAGAGCCACAAAACCGGGTGACGCTGGATGCGCAGGACCGGGATTTCCACGGGGTTCCGCTGCCCCGTGTGCATTATCGGGTGGGCGACTATTCGCGTCGGGGGCTTGCGGCTGCGCGGAGAGTCCACGACGAGATCTTCGCGCGGTTGAACGCCACGGAAATCCATCACGCCGACGACTTCCAAGGCGCGGGACACATCATCGGTACGACCCGTATGGGAGACGACCCGCGCCGGTCTGTGGTGGACCGCAACCTGCGCTGCCACGACCACCCGAATCTGTTTCTCGTGGGTGCCGGGGCGTTCCCCACTGCATCGACGGCCAATCCGACGCTCACCATCGCCGCCCTGGCGCTCCGAGCGGCGGTGCCAGTGGCCGAAACCCTGTCCGCGCTCCCCGCGCCGTTGCGCGGCGCATAGACGCCGGCGTCAGGTGGTGCGTCACTTCCACCGTGGCCACGGGCTGCATCACCGTCACGACTGCGGACCCTGAGGCTGACCCTGCGCTCGCGGTGATGGTGGCATCCCCTTCGCCGACCCCGGTCGCCAGACCCGACGTGTCTGTCGTCACCACTGATGGGTCGCTGCTGCGCCAAGTCACGGTGGCTCCAGCCATGCCCCCGGCATTCTGGCCGCGCACCTCTGCCGCGAGCTGAACCGTCGCACCCAACTTGGTCAGTTCGGCCATGGCTGGGCTCACCGTGACGGTCGTCGGGCGGGCTCTCAGAGCAGGGGAGGGGCGATCGGAGTGTCACCTTCTCCGCACACTTGGCCAAGGCCGTGACTCCCAGCACGACCCACATCTGGCCCAAGGTTCGGCGACTGCTCGAGGGATTCTCCGAGGGGTTCTCACACCGTAGCCAGTTTTCCGCCGACGGATCGCGAGCGTTGGCGGGGGAACTCCATGGTGGTGCCTTACGCCGGGAGCGATCTGTCACTCGAGGACTGGTTCGCGACCTGTCCCAACCGCTGCGATGCCGAGGGAGTACTTTGGTTCTTGAGGGACGCTGCGTCGTTCTGCCTCGGCCGGTTCGGAGAATCGCCCATGACGACTGATGCCGAGGCTCGGTCCGTACACGAGGGGATGCCACACTCCCGTGCTGCGGAGACATTCCCAGCGCGTCCGGCCGGCGGGTCCCTTGGCGGCAATATGGATGTGCGCGAGGGTGTGCAAGTGCCATGGGCCCGGTGAACGCATTGACCCTTGTAAATAGTTTCAGCACTATGATTGCATCGCAATCGAAACGTCGATGGGGTTTCCAAGCGATTCGGAGGCATGACCATGGCAAGCATTACGATCCGCAATCTCGATGAAGAAGTGAAAACACGTCTTCGGGTGCGAGCGGCCGAGCATCATCGCTCCATGGAAGAGGAGGCACGCCTCATCCTGCGCGATGCCGTCGGGCCCAAGAAGCCCCCCCGAAACCTTGCAAAAGCTATTCGCGCCCGGATCGCGCCTCTCGGGGGCGTGGATCTGGAGTTGCCGCCGCGCGAGCCCGGACGCGAGCCGCCATCCTTCGATTGAGGCAGCACTGATGTTCCTGCTGGACACGAACGTCGTATCCGAGCTCTTGCGCCCGTCTCCCGATGCTGGTGTCGAGACCTGGGTTGGGGACCTACAGGCAACGGATCTGTATTTTTCGGCGATCGGCGAGGCGGAGCTTCGTTACGGGGTTGCCATTCTGCCGACCGGCCGGCGGCAGGCCGCGCTTCTCTCTGTCATCGATGCGATCCTGAGAGAGGACTTCGTGAATCGGATTCTCCCGTTCGACAGCCATGCTGCCCGAGAATTTGCGGACATTGCGGCGGCGCGTCGTGCAGCCGGTCGCACAGTCGCACCATCGGACTGCCAAATCGCTGCGATCGCCCGTTCGCGGGACATGACAGTGGTGACTCGCAACGTTCGCCACTTCGCGCACATGGACATTGAGGTTGTCAATCCCTGGACGGGAAATTGAGCGAAGCGACCGAATCAGCGGTGATCCGGCGCGCAAGCGGGTGCATCCAGCCGGGCAGATCCCGGCTGTTCTCCGACAGGTCACGTTTCGCCGCGTCGGGAAGCTGGCGGCGGAGAGTGGACACGACCTCCGGATCACCGGCGGCATCCCGCCCCAACCACCGGAGCGCCTGGACTGCGGTTGCCGACGGTCTCCCTGCCCACTTCATGACCCTCGGCCCCGCGTGTCGGAACCGGAGGGTCCGACCGTCGACCTTGAGCGTCCTGGAGTGGCCATCCGTGACGTAGGAGGCCTTGGCCGGAACGGCGTTCGTGAGACCGAGCCGGTTCGCTGCCACCAAGCCGTCGGGCATGATCCGGACACCGTCCCGCCTCGCGAGCGCTACCGTGGCAGCCTCGAGATCGACCGGCGCCGGGCGTCCTAGGACGCCGCTCATCCTGGGCCTGTCGTAGAGCCCGTGCCCGGCACGGCGCAGCCGGCTTGCCCTCACTAGGCGAGAGAGCGCCTGGTCGACAGCCGCCCGGCTGCCGAGGTCCAGGAAGTCCCCGGGCGTATACACCCACTGTCCTCTCTCGTGCGCGGTCACCCGCTCCATGATCCTGTCGGCGACAGATGTCATTGTTCGCATCCTGCCCGCACCTGCGTTGAACGAGTTGTCAGAAATCTATATTATTTTTCTTACCACCTCAAGGGAGAATATCGTCCGGCGGCGCATGGGGCCGAAGAAGGACACGGCAATCTTGGCCCTGTGGAAAGAACGTAGCGGCCAGAGCAAGGCACGGGTGCCAGAGGGCCTTCACGGTAGTCTTCCCGGCCATGGATTCTCTGTTTGTTCGGGTTCCCAACGGATGGTCCGCCTTCGAGAGCTCCGCGTGGCGGCGCATACGGCACACCGAGCCGAGCAGATAGTGGAGCGGCGTGCGCCTCTCCTCGACCAGGTCGCCTGACGGAGTGCCGCGAAGAGAAGGCTTCCGCCCCCGTCGAGCGAGAGGCGGCCGGGTGGGTCGGGGGAGGCGTTCGCCGTATCCAGCTCGCTGCGCCGTCCCCCGGTCGCATGCGTCGGGGGGGAGGGGGGGCAACGGGTCCTGCGAGAGGTCGAGGCGACCTGCGAGCGGAAATCGGGAGCTAGGCCGGCCCACTCGCCGGGGGCAGTGGCGATCGTGCAACGCACGCGCGCGAGCAGAGATGCCCCCTCGTCCGAGTACCGGGCAGCCGTGGAATCGTCCTTTCCCGGCAGATGTCTCCCCCCTCCCGCCGGTCGGCAGGAGTCCGGTCTGGTCCGGAAGGGTGTTGCCGCTTGCAGGGTTCCGATGACGAACGCGCCCTTAGGGGCGCGAAAATGGGTCGGTTGCCGGTCATACGTGATCGACAACCTATCTTGCCGTTCAGTTTTTTCCTAAATTGATCGACAAACGGCTTGTCGCTCACGGATGACCGACAACCGGTCGGTCGCTTCGGCATCTCTCCGTTCGGGGCCGATGCCAACTGAAGATTCTCCCCGGGGAGGCAGAATTCGGATGGCTCCGGTTCACTACCACGAGGGGCGGTTTCCGCCCGGTGAGCGTCTGGAATGGGGGGAGCTGGTTCCGCTAATCGGCCCGGCATCCGCCGCCGTGGCAAGATACGACGGCATGCTCTCCGCTGTTCCGAATCCCCGCATTCTCATCGCACCGCTGTCCCTGCGCGAAGCCGTGCTGTCATCGAGGATCGAGGGAACCCAGGCCACGATGGGTGAGGTGCTGGAGTTCGAAGCCACGGGCAGGGCGAGTTCTCCCGCACGTCGCGACGACTATCAGGAAGTGGTCCAGTACCATCTGGCCATGCTGCACGCGGAAAAAATGCTGGCCACGTTGCCACTCTCCCAGCGGGTCCTTCGCGAGTCGCACCGGGTTCTCCTCTCCAGCGGGCGGGGTAGGCAACGCGCACCCGGCCGCTATCGACGTATCCCCAACTGGATCGGGCCGGCGGGCTGCTCGATCGAAGAAGCGAAGTTCGTTCCGGTCGGCGCGGACAGGCTTCCGGAGGCCATGAGCACCTGGGAGAAGTACATACATCAGGACCACCCCGATCGCCTCGTCCAGCTCGCCATCCTCCATGCCGAATTCGAGGCCATCCATCCGTTTCACGACGGAAACGGTCGCATGGGACGGATGCTGGTCCCGTTGTTCATGTGGCAGAAGGAACTGATCCGCCAGCCGGCCTTCTATATCAGCGCCTACTTCGAAGCCAATCGGGAAGCCTACTATGAAGGGCTACTGTCTGTTTCGCGTGATGACGACTGGACAGGCTGGTGCCGGTTCTTCCTTGAGGCTGTGCGGAGGCAGGCGGAGGACAATCTCGCAAGGACCGAAGCCATACTGGCCCTCCACGAAGACATCAGGATCCGGCTGCCGGCAGCAACTCGCACTCGATACGCAATCCAGGTCATGGACTGGATGTTTGAGCATCCGGTCTTCTCCAGCGCAACGTTTGCGGACCGGATCGAATCTTCACCCCCGACGGCCCGCCGGATCCTCAGGCGGCTCTGCGATGCGGGAATACTGCGGCAGATCAGTCCCGGTCGTGGCCGCCGCCCTGCTTTCTTCGGCTTTCTCGACCTCATTCGAGTCGCAGAAGGCAAGGATTCCACCGAATCGGAGGAGGCGAACCGGTGAGGGCGTGGCACGGTTTTCGAACTACGATTTCTTGGGCCTCGGAACGCCACGCCAACGCATATGCTGTTGGGACGAGCCAGGCCGCTACCCCTGGCCCGTCACGACCAGTGGGGCGGGACCGGATGCCAGGCTCCGGGTACCGCTCGGATACTGCCGGGCGATCGAACGGGAGATCAGCGCTGGCGGCGGCCCGGCAAGTGGGCCCCCGGGCCGCGAAGCAGCAGTGCTGGAACCACAAGATGGTCAACGTGCTCGACCGCCCCCCTCACGGGCTCGCTGTGTGACCCGTGCTGACGACGTCCGGACACCATCGGTCCGTCCGGTGTCGCAGGGAGGCCTGCCGGATGGCGGATGCGCCGAATGCCGTGGGCTCCGCCGGGCCGCCCGCCCTCCGGGCGGAACAGGAACAGTGCGGGGCCAGGATCGTGTCCGGCGAATTCGCGACAGCGTCGTGACAGGCGGCCCTCGGCTGGGTCCGACTGCCCCGCGCCGGAGCACCGCTTCGACGGGTTGCGCCCCGTCCACCGACTCCACGGTCAACGCCGCCCTGTGGGCCCCGAGCCAGGCTCCCGGTTCGCCGACCGTCTCCCCGTCGACGCCCGGCCTGTCGCCTCCATTCTCCTGCAGGCTGGTGTCAGTTTCCTCGGCCCACAGGTCCTCTCCATCCCACCAGAGCTCGACTCCCTTCCGACACCGACGACGCTCGCCGTTTCCGCTGGGCCGAGATCGGCTTCCGGCCTCTCCGCCTCCCAAGGGGTGCGCCATGACCTCCCCTTCAAACAGCGCGAAATGGTCCGTCATGCCTTCCTGCATCTCCACATCTGTCGAGTCATACGGTCAGTTTGCCTGCACTCAGGAGTTCGGTGCTTCCCGGCTCGTACCAGCCCACTACTGTGGCAGACACGCTACCGATCGATCCGTCGGTGGACAGTGGTACTTTTCTCGATCAGTGGTGTAGGACAATTACGCGCCAGTCGACACTGTATGGCTCCGCCTCACTGTCCTAGGACGCGCGTATACCGATCGTCGTAGCGATCTCAATAACCGGAGGAGAACATGAAACAGATCGGCCTCGTGGTTGCCACTTCGATGCTTTTCGGGCTGGTGCCTGGCGCCATGCTGGCGCAGCAGTCCACGTCCGGAGATCCTGCCTCCAGTGGGGGCGAGACTCCGGCTCTGCATGAGACCGTTCAGGGGAACGATATCGGGGCCCCTCAAGACAGTCCCGTCCAGATAGCTGTGGAGAACAACGCCTACCTGGACATGCACATCTATGTCATCTACTCCGGTGGACTCTCGCGCTCGCTGGGGATGGTGACTGGGCTCTCGAAGCGCACGCTCGTCATCCCGAGGCAAGTGATCCACACGCATAGCGAAATACAGCTCCTTGCGGATCCGATCGGAGAGAACCAGGGGTACCTGAGCGAAACGATGTTCGCGTCTCCCGGAGAGCGGATCCGCTTCACGATCCAGAACGTTCCCGGCCTCTCGACGGCATGGATCGAGGCCGGCTATGCGGAAGAGGAGGCGGACGAGAGCGCGGACACGGCTCCCGCGGTCCATTGAAGGATCTAATTGACATAGTGGCTGTAGGTTAGGTGGACACCTGAACCGGGAGCCAGGAGAATGGCTCGTCGCTCGGACTGGGCGGCCGCGCAGTGTTTCCGAAGGCGCCTGCGGTGTGGCCGGCGGCAGAAGCCGCCGGCCACGACCTGATGCCAAAGCATCGACACGTCCCGAATAGTGTGCGTTCCGCGTCTCCTACTCGCACGGGCGTGCGTTGCAATCCTTGGGAACAATTGCCGTGCGGCCAGAGGTCCTTCGCCACTGTGATGGCCGCTAGACAGGGCGACAACACTCGGCCGTCTCCTTCCCCGTCACCGATCTCACTTCATCCGAGAGGTGCCCTGACCTAGTTCTATACACAGGTTCTATCAATGCCGCTGGATCGATGGTTGTGATGCCCTTCGATCGGCATTGCAATGCCAAGTGTCGAGTCGGATCTCAGGTTCAAAACCGGCTCGTCGATCGAAGCCGGCACTCGAATCCTTGCAGCTGGCTGCAACGAGCCTGAGGTTGGTGTCCGTCAAGACAGCATCAGGTTCTCGTCCCTGGTCGCAGGCGCGGGTCGTCCTATTTCCTGTGCACTATCGATCCAGGACGTCGTCGTATTCCCGATGTTTTCCAACGCGCTCTCTTGATCGGTTCTGTGCGCGATGCACCCTGGCAACCTGGGTGCCTCAGGGCCAAGACCCTGATCTTATTTGCTCCAGTGAAGAATGGTCTCGTACCTGCGCATCAGTCGGCTGCTCCCGGTCCGTACCTGAGGATCAACTGCCGAACTTGGCTGACGTGACTGGGTTGGACACGTCCGGTACGGATGTGGAGGTAGATGGCTTCCACGATGCGTTCCCTGTCGAGGAGGTCGCGGGCGGGGGATGGCAGCACTCGCGGCGCAATCCCTCCGTCGCGCCAGTGATCGTAGCGAATGACGGATACCATCGTCTGCTCTCGTCACCATGGACTTGCTCAAGGGACACGGTGCTGGCTGCGTGGCAACCCGCTCTTGCGGCGCGTCCTCGAGGTCTTTCCCCCAAGAGGATGCCGGCTTCGGGCCGCCGTCCCGATGCGGTCTGTCTGACCCCGCCGCGCTCGCCCGCCTCTCCTAAGCGGGCGGTTCCCCGCCGGCAAACCGAAAACCGCCCCCCTGAACAGGACCGGACCCGGTTCAGGGGAGCGGTGTCCCCACGAGGGTGCAGGCCTAGCCTGAAGAGGATCCGATCTCCACGTGGACGCTGTACCAGTTGAAGCTCCCGCCGGAGGTGTTGTCGAGCGTGACCTGCCGCACCTCCTGCGGAGCGAGGCCGATCCTGGGCGTGGGGCCGAGTTCGGTTCGGTTGGAGAGGTGAATCTCGACGCGCACGTCGGTGACCGTTCGGTTCGTGGTGTTGGTTACGGTGCCGTCGAACCGGCCTCTCGCCGCGTCGTAGCTGATCACCAGGGTCACGCCGCTGCGGGTCTCGGTCGCCGTCTGGTTGAGGCTCCACTGCGTGCCCGATTCACCGGGTTCGGTGGGACTGTTGCTGCAGCCGGCGAGTGCGGCCAGGAGAACCAGGCCTGCGGCGCGGCTGGCAACTGCATGTCTCGCCATGGGTCGTTCCTTTTCCTGTGGGGTGGACGGGGCGCCGACCGTCGGCGCTCCCCGCTCAAGCCCCGTTACGTCCTCAGCTGCCCGGCGAGGTCGCAGGGGAGGCTCTGACTTGCCGCATGCAACTCGCCGTCGATGACCGGCGGCTCGGGGTCGGTAGGCCAACTGGGCCAAAACAGTCTTCCCTCGTGGAGCTCATGCTCCCGCTCCGACTCGTGTTCGCGCCCCAACTCGTGCTCCCGATCCTCCCGATCCGGCTCATGTCCCTGCACCGGCTCGTCTTCCCGCCCCGGTTCGTCTTCCTGCACCGGCTCGTGTTCCTGCACCGGCTCGTGCTGCAACGGTCCGCCCTCGAGCATGTGCCGATCCTCGCCGGACTCCTCCGCTCCTGGAGCCACCGCTGGAGCAGCCAGCGGGGCAAGGACCAGGAGAAGGCCCACCGCACCAGTGCGCCGCCAACGGCGCGTCGGTGCTCTGAGGGAACGGTGCTCGTTTAGGAGGCGCCGGACCCGCAGCTCCAGCTGCGAGCGACGCCTTCCGATGCACGGAACCGGAGTGCGCTGGTCCCCCCGGACCACCCATCCGGCCACCTTCGCGAGGCAGCTCGCCATCGCGAATCGGTCATCGAACCGTGCAGCCGCCCAGTCGTCGCACAGCTCCTCCGCGGCGAGCCGAATCTCACGCGTGGCGAGCCGGAAGAGCGGCTGGAAGAAAAAGGCCGCCTGGAGCACGTTCAGGATGGCCAGCCGGATGGTGTCGCGGCGCATGTGGTGTGCGACTTCGTGGCCGAGGAGCGCGCGGAGCTCTCCCTGGTCCAGCTCATGGCCCACGCGCACGGGCACGCAGATCTCGCGTCGGGCACCGACGCCCAAGGCAATCGGGGAGTTCAGGTGGTGGCTCTCAGTCAGGCGGGGCGACGGGTTCAGGCTTGCCGTGCGGCTGAGCGCAGCCACCGTCCGCAAGGCCGGCGGGTCCGTGACTGGCTCGCGATCGTGCAGGCGCCGCCGCAGTGTCTTCAGCCGAAGGAGGTAGAAGGCGAGCAGCCCACCGGCGAGCCCAACCCAGAGGATGCCGGCCGAGGCCAACCAGCCCGGAGGCACCGTGGCCTCCTCGCCCCGGTGCTCTTCGCCGGATGGCGAAAAGACGGAACCTGCTGCGTCATCGTGGCCCGGTTCTCCTTCACTGTGGTGCTCCGCACCGGCGATCCACGCGGGCATCGGAAGCCGCCAGACCGCCGAGTCGGGCGACGTCAGCGAGTGCGCCGTCGGAGTAATGAAGCTCGCGGCGAGCGCCGTGTACTAGATCGTTTCCCGTAGTCCCGGATGGGTCTTGGGGAAGAGCCGGAGGCAGAGCCAGGCGACCCCGCACCAGAGGGTACTGTGGACGAGGAAAGTGGAGAACCACGCCATCATCTCGTTCTCCCCCCGCGCTTCCTGGACACGATCTCCCGGAGATCCTCCAACTCCTCGGCGTTGATCTCGCCGGACTGGACCAGGTGGTTGACGAGGGCCGTGCTGTCACCGGAGAACATGCGGCGCACGAGATCCGCGACCATCCCCTGCCGAACATCCGCCTCGGCGATCGCGGGCCGGTAG
>JAAXGI010000313.1 GCA_012267505.1 Gemmatimonadota bacterium | reverse complement strand
TGATCGAGGACAACGAATCGGCCTACCACGAGTGCCACGGGATGGGTGACGGGCGGGTGGAGGTCTACGTGGGTATCGAGTGGCTACCGCTCGCTTCCGAGCAACTGCTGGTGGACTGCCGGGCGCTGGCCGACCAGTTGGGGACCGGTATCCACATCCACCTGAACGAGTCCCTCGGCGAGGTCGAGATCTCCAAGCAGACCTTCGGCGGGCGCCGTCCCACCGAGGTGGCGTACGATACCGGGATCCTGGGACCGGACTGCGTGGCCGCCCACTGCGTCCATCTTTCGGACCGGGAGATCGGGCTCATGAGCGAGACAGCAACCCACATCTCCCACAACCCCACCTCCAACGCCAAGCTCGGTAACGGTATTGCCCGGCTTCCCGAGATGCTGGAAGCAGGACTCAACGTCGGTTTGGGTCACGACTCGGCGGAGGGCACCAACAGCTGCGACCTGTTCCAAGTGATGAAGTGGGCGTCGCTGGTCCATCGCGCCGAGCGCAAGGACGCCACGATCCTTCAGGCGCCCGAGATCCTGCGGATGGCGACCAGGAACGGGGCGCGTGCCCTCGGCCACGAGACGGGCGAGTTAAGCGTCGGGAAGGTGGCGGACGTGATCCTGGTCAACCTGCAGAACCACCACTTCACTCCCTGGGTGCCGGGCAACAAGATCCATCTCATGTCACATCTGGTGTACAGCGCGGAGAGCGCCGCGGTCGACACCACCATCGTGGACGGCACGGTTGTGATGGAAGGGCGCGAGTTCCTGGCCTTCGACGAGGAGGAAGTCCTGGCGAAGGCGACCGAGAGCTTCTTCACCTGCACCGACCGGATGGAGGTCCCCGAGGAGTACGCCGGGCTCCTCGACCGCTAGAGGATTAGTTGTTATTGGTTTACAACTGACCTCTGACAACTGACCACTTGGAATTAGTCATCTAGCGACGGGTCTCCACCAGTTCCACCAGCAGTCCGTCGAACTCGCGGGGATGGACGAATGCGATCATCGTACCCATCCCACCGGGGCGGGGCCGCTCGTCGATAAGTTGAACGCCCAGGCTGCGGAGCCGCCGTAGATACTCCCCGATGTCTTCCACCTCGAAGGCGATGTGGTGTAGCGCGGAACCGCGCTTGTCCACGAACTTGCTGACCACCCCGGGTCCGGTCGCTTCGAGGGTCTGGACGAAGCCGTCCCCGACCGGGAACATCCTCTCGGTGAATCCCGGTCCGCCCTCCTCGTGGCAGACCGGGACGCCCAGCAACTCGGCGAACCGGACGTGCGGCGCGGACGTCGGGGTGTGCGCGAAGGCAACGTGGTGGATCCTGAGCGGGGACGGCCACGCGCGAGGGGTCGACTCCTGGACCATTACAGACGGGAGAAGACCCTGGAGAACGCCTCGACCGTCTCCCGGCGCCGGGAACCGAGCGGGAACACGGTCACCGAATCCACTCCCAGATCGGCCAGGGTCCGGAGATGGCCCAGTGCCTGGTCGCTGTCGCCGGCGAAGGCCATCTTCTCCACGAACTCCCGGGGCATGATCGAAGCCGCGGCGAGTGCCTCCTGGAACTCGCCGCCTGCGTAACGAGCCTTGACCTCGGCCGAGATGGCGGGATCCAGGCCGGCCAGCTCGCAGTAGACCGGTGCGGTCTGGGGGAACCAGGCAGCGATCGAGCGGGCCGCCTGCAAGGCCCCGGCGGGATCATCGGCGTCGATCGCTCCGTAGCCGAAGACCGACACGTGGGGGCGGGACCGCCCTGCCCGCTCGGCGCCCCGGTCGATGTGCTCCAACCCGTAGGCGACCCCATCCCGGAACAGGCCGCCCAGGAAGATGACCCCGTCGGCTATCTCGCCGGCCAGCTCGAGGGTCTTGGGCCCGCTTGCCGAGATGAACACGGGAATCCGGTACGAGGCTTCGAACCGCAGGTGGGCGTCGTCCATCGTGAATCCTGTCCCTTCGTAGGTCACATGTTCGCCCGCAAGTAGCCGCCGGATCACCTCGATCGACTGCCGCATCTCCAGGAGCCGGGCCGGCCGCAGGCCGAGCGAGCGGAGCGGACGATCACCGGCGCCGATACCGAGGACGGTCCTTCCGGGCGCCAGCTCCTCGAGGCTGGCCGCGTTGACGGCGACGATGCCTGGATGGCGGGTCTGCGGATTGGTCACCGCGGTTCCCAGCACCATGCGGGTGGTCAACCTCGCGGCCAGGGTGAGGTGCATGTAGGGGTTACGGGTGTGGAGGGAGGAATCGGTGAGCCAGAGGTAGTCGTACCCGCACCGGTCCACCACCCGGACCATGTCCTCGAATACGTGGGGAGGGTAACGACCCTGTAGGGCTACACCGGTCTGCATACGATCATCCTGCCTTCCTGTCGTACCGGACGATGGTATCGGCCAGGGCTGCGAGTCCGATGCCGATCGGCTCGGTCTCGATCCATTCCCCGGGGGTGTGCTCGCCGGATCCGAACGTGATGCCGATGGTGACCGCCGGGATCCCGGCCGCGTAGGCGGCGTTGGCGTCGGTGCTGGCTGCGACGTGTTCCGGATCGATCCCGACGGCGGCCAAGGCGGAGTCGGCGGCCTCCACCAGAGGATGGGTCTCCGCGATCGATCCCGCAGGTCGCTTACCCAGTTCCTCGTAGGTGGTCGCCAGTTGCGTTGCTGAGTCCACCACGCGGCGCGCCGCGGAGTCGAGATCGACCAGGACCTTCGGATCGGCGGATCGGATGTCGACCCGAAGGGCGGCGCGACGGGCTCGGGCGTTGATCGACTCGCCGCCCTCGATCTGCCCTACGTTGAGAGAAGACCGCGCCCGGGCCCTGGCGTCCGGGAGGAGACCTTCCAGACCCACGATGATCCTCGCCAGGTCGTGGATAGCACTGGGGGCGTCGGCGGCCTCCCAGGCGTGCCCTCCCGGACCCTCGAGTTCGACCATCCGGCGGACCGATCCGACACCCACGGTCGCCACCCGTCCGAGGTAGTTGCCCTCCAGGGCGATGAGAGCGCCCATCCCGGCGGGAGGATGCTCCATGAGGTGGAGCGCTCCGGCGAGGTTGCCCAGGCCCTCCTCGCCGGTGGTGGCCGCTATCCACACGGGCCGCGACAGGTCCGTCGGAAGGAGGCGGTCGAGCAGGGAAAGGGCTGCGACGGCCACGGTGTTGTCACCGACCCCGACGCCGAAGAGCCGGCCGTCCCGCTGCTCGGTTCCATGGGGGATGTCCCGGCCGAAGACCGTGTCGAGGTGGGCGGCTACGAACGTTGCCGGACCTTCTCCCATGCGGATTCGGGCGACAACGTTCCCCACCCCGTCAACCCGCGGCCGGAGCCCGTCCGCGCGCCACCATCGGGCCACGACCTCCGCCCGGTCAGCCTCGTCGAGGGGAGGCGCCGGGACCGCCGCCAACTCGACGGTACGCGCGAGGACGACCGCAGCTGCATCGGTCATCCCGGCTCGGCCGCCATCCTGCCTGCGATGAGGGCATCGACGTAGGCCGGCTCCACTCCGGCCTGGAGGAGCGACTCCCGCGTGTGCTGGCCCAGGAGGGGCGCAGGCCCGGGGATCGGCAGGGGTTCGCGGTCGATCCGAAGCGGCAGGCCGATCGCAGGATAGGCGCCCGCCAGGTCGTGCACCAGCGTCTGGACCGAGCCGAGCGCCCGCGCCTGGGACCCGTCCAGCACCCCGCCGATGTCGTTGATACGGTCCGCGGGCACCTGAGCTTCTGCGAACAGGGCCAGCCACTCCGCGACGTCCTTCCGGGTGGTGATCGACTCGATCTCGGCGGTCAGTTCATCACGAGCCGCCACCCGGGAGGCGTTGTCGGCGAAGCGGGGGTCCTCTACCAGGTGCGCTGCACCGAGCGTCTCGCAGAAACGCCGCCACAGCGCCTCCGATCCGGCGCCCGCTGCCACGAAGTGCCCGTCGCGGGCGCGGAATGCTCCGTAGGGAGCGAAGGTGGGGGAGTGGCTGCCCAGCAGGCCGGGCAGCTCGCCGTTCACGAGGTACGCCGTCGCAACCGTGGCCAGCGCGGCCAGCGAGAACTCGATCAGCGACGTGGAGACCTGGCGCCCGAGGCCGGTTCGTTCCCGCTCGGCCAGCGCGGCGAGCACGCCGACGACGCAGGCGAGGCCGGCGCCGATGTCGGTGACCGGGACTCCGATCTTGGCGGGGCCGGTGGATTGGTGGCCGGTGACGCTCATCAGGCCGCCGGAGGCCTGCAGAATGAGATCGAACCCACCCTTCCCGGCGTCGGGACCCACGTCCCCGAAGCCGGAGACCGACCCGTAGACCAGGGAGGGGAAACGGGCGTGGACAGATGGGTAGTCGAGCCCGTACTTGGCGAGGCTGCCGGGCCGTCCGTTCTCCAGCAGGACATCCGCGGAGGCCAGCAGCGCATCCATGGCGGGGCGGGCATCCTGCGCCCGGAAGTCGAGAGCGATGCTTTTCTTGGCGCTGTTGAGGGTCATGAACAGCACCGACTCGTCCCCCACGCGCGCCGTTCCCTGGTTCCGGTAGGGGTCGCCCCCGGCCGGGCCCTCGATCTTGAGAACCTCCGCGCCCAGGGTCGCCAGGATGAAGGAGGCGTACGCCCCCGAGACGAATCTGGTTAGGTCCACCACCCGGAGGCCGTCCAGCATGCCCCCTCCGCTCACCAGGGACTCGGTTCCCGGAACTCGCCGAACTCGTCCCGCATCACGTCGCTCATCTCACCCAGCGTCACTCCGACCCTCGCGCAGTCCAAGATCGGGGGCATGACGTTGGCTCCGCTGCGCAGAGCCTCCCGCAGGGCCGCGAGCGTCGCCACGGCCGCCGGCTCGTCCCGGGCGGCCTTTCTCCGTTCCATCCGAGCGATCTGGAGATCCCCGATCTCGGGATCCAGCGTGAACAGGCGGGGCTCGTGCTGTGCCTGCGAGCCGTCCACGTAGCGGTTCACGCCCACCCGTACCCTGGATCCGTCGGCGATCTCCCTCTCTGTCCGGTAGGCCTCCGCCGCTATCCACCGCTGGGGTGTTCCCGACTCGAGTGCCTTGACCGCTCCTCCCAGTTCCTCGACGGCCGTCATGACCTCGCGGGCCCGGCGTTCCACCTCGTCGGTGAGCGACTCGACGTAATAGGAACCCGCCATGGCGTCGACCGTATCTGCGACCCCGGACTCGTGCGCCACGATCTGCTGCGTCCGCAGGGAGAGGGTGACGGCCTCCTCGGTGGGTAGT
>JAAXGI010000190.1 GCA_012267505.1 Gemmatimonadota bacterium | reverse complement strand
GGCCCTGGGCGCGCGCGCCGTCGCTCCCCACGCAGCCCGCGAGCGGGGCGGCGAGGAGGACGATGAGCGCGCGGAGGCGCGTGCCCTGGCGCGCCCGCCTCAAGGCTCCGCCTCGAGCGCCCGGATCTCGGCGCCCGTCTCGGCGAGCGCCACGAGGAGAGCCTCGAGGGCTGCGCGGTAGGCCTCGGCCGTCATCGAGCCCTCCGCCTGCCGGAGCCTCGCGACCTCGTCCTCGAGGCGCGCCTGCTCGCCGTAGAGCGCTCGGAGGCGCTCGGAGCTCGGATCGTCGCCGGCGATCTCGGCCGGGACGGCGCTCTCGAGGAAGAAGCGGGCCGCGAGCTGGCCGACCCCCGGGTCGCCGCCCGGCTCCGGCTCGCCGCGTCCCTCGATCCGGTCCTCGAGCAGCGCGGTCTCGGACGCGATGAGGCCACGGTCGGCGTAGTAGCGGTCTGTCTCGATCCGCGCGTACTCGAAGGCCTCGAGAAGCGAGATCCGCCCGTCGCGGTCCGTGTCCGCGTCCGCTCCCCCGTACGCCTCGACGAAGTAGCCGCCGAAGAGCGCGGCGTTGCGCTGCCGCGAGCTCCGGGTCGCGGTGACCACGATCCGTCCCTCGCCCGAGAGCGCGGGGACGAAGTCGCCGCTGGCGCTCGCGAGGTTCACGACGGCGACGGTGCGCGGGGCGAGCGCCCCGACGAGCTCCCGGTACTCCGAGGCGCGGAGGCTCCGTCCCGGCATGCTCACCCGGGAGTCCTCGCCCGCGCCGCCCCCATGGCCGATGAGGAGCACGAGGATCCGGTCGTCGGGGGCGGTGTCGGCCGCGAGCCCGGCGAAGGCCCGCTCGACCGCCTCCCGCTCGGAGCGGCCGTCGATCCGGCCGGGCGCCGCCCCGGGGTCCTCGGCGAGAAATTGCACGTTTGCCTCGGGAACCCCCGCCTCACGCGCCGCCTCCGTCATCGCGAGCCCCCATTCCACGAACCGCTCGGAGTACTCGGGTTCTCCGCCGAGCCCCGATACGACGAGGAGGTGCGTCTCCTGGGCGGCCAGGGGCGGGCCCAGCGCGGCGAGGAGGGGAAGCGTGGCTGCGATGCGGCGTGCGGCAGGCCTCATGCGAGTCCGAGCTGGCGGCGGACAACCCACTCGGCGAAGAGGAGGGCCATCAGGAGGAAGAAGAAGAGGGGGAGATCCCAGAGATCGCGCTCCTCCTGCACGACGGTTCCGCGGTCGGTGTAGCGGAGCGCTTCGGGGAGGCGGTCGAGCTCGCCGACCGTGTAGAACTGGCCGTTCGTCTCCGACGCGATCCGCCGGAGGAGGTTGCCGCGCATCGCGCCGCTCTGGAGCTCCTCGTCGAGGACGCCCGCTTGGATGTGGAGAGGAGGCGCCGCCAGGGCGCGTTCCCCGTCCAGCGCGGAGACCTCGACCTCGTAGGGACCGTCGACGGCCGGGAGAAACGATCCGCGGTACTCTCCGTCGCGGTCGAGGTCCCAGGTGAGGGCGAGTTCCTCCTCGGCCCCGAAGGGGTCGATGATCCGGGCCGTGACCTGCGCGTCGTTGACGGGGAGGAATTCCTCGCTCGAGACGCGGGCCACGAGTTCGACCGGCTGGGCGGGCGCCACACGGGTCTCGGCCGCCGCAGCCTCAAGCGGCTCCGGCACTTCTTGGACCATCCAGCGGAGCACCTGCTGCCAGAACCGCTCGTGCGTCTCGTCCTCGAGGGGGATGTCGGCGTGCATCTGCCAGAGCCAGGTGTCGTGGACCGCGAGGACGGCCGAGAGTCCGGCTCCATAGCGCTGGAAGGCGAAGACGGGGGAGGCGCGTTCCGCGAAGTCGGGTCCGGCGCGCGTGCCGAAGACCTCCTGGACCTCCCCCTCGAGGAGGACGGTGGCCCCGGGCCGGGACTCGCCGACGAGGTTGACGGTTGTGAGCGGGGGGAGCTCCTCCCACGGCGTCACGCCTCCCTCCGCCTCTCCCTCGTCCCCTCCGGGGTTCTCTTCCTCCTCCTCCGCCCCCTCCTCGGCCAGGCTGAGCGCGGGGTGGGTCATCCCGCTCCGGGTCGGAAGCAGCCGGAGCGTGGCCCAGAAGTCCTCCGTGCCCTCGACCTCCCCGAACGGCGGGGCGATCTCGATGGGGAAGAGCGGGGCGAGGGCGGTGCCCGCGAATCCGCCCTCGGCGAGCGCGGCCGGCCCGCCGAGCACGAGGAGGCTTCCGCCGCGCCGGTCCACGAAGTCGACGATCATCCTGAGCTGGTCGGGCGTGAACGAGCTCGCCTCGACGCTCCCCAGGATGAGGGCGCGGTACTCGAAGAGCTCCTCGCGGGTGCTCGGGAAGCCGCCGGAGAGCTCGTCGCCCGAGTCCACGTCGAGTCGCACGAACCGGTCCTCGCCCGTGCGCTGGAGGACGACGACCTGGAGGTTCTGGTCCTCGCGGACGGCCTGCCTGAGGAAGCCCACCTCGAAGCGGGGCTGGCCCTCGTAGTAGAGGATCTTCTCGCGTCCGTCGCGGACCTCGACGTGGATGTCGCGCGCGTTGTTCTCCTCGACGACCTCCCCCTCCTGGGCCGGGACGCGGATGCGGAGATTGCGCACCCCGGGATCGTCGAGGCTGAAGGGGATGCGCACGGTCGCGCTCCCCGTCCTCCCCGTCAGCTCGACCTCCTCGGTCGCCAGGATCGACCCGGATTCCTCGAGGTTCACCGGGACAGTGACGCCGCCGAGTCCGGTGTGGGCCACGACCACGTCCGCGATGACGGTCGAGCCCTGGATCACCGTGCGTGGGATCTCGACGCGCTCGATCTCGACCTCCGGGTCCAGGCTCTCGCGGCCGACCCCGACGGCGTGGACCGGGATCCCCTCGGCGCGGAGCCCGAGGAGCGCATCCTCGAGCGCCTCGGGGTCCTGGTCGCCCCCGTCGGTGACGAGGACGATCCCCGAGAGGGGGAGCGTCGCCAGCTCCTGGCGGACGAAGTCGAGCGCGGGCCCGATGAGCGACCGGGTTCCCGACGCGTCCAGCTCGCCCGAGTCCCGGAGCCGCTCGGCGAGGGCGGAGAAGCGGAAGTGGCGGACCATGAACCGCTCGGACACGCTCTCGAGGAGCGCGCTCTCCTCGGAGGCGAAGAGCTCGCGGGCGACCTCGGCCCGCGGCCGGCTCTCCTCGTCGGGGATCTCCATGCTCCTCGAGTCGTCGATGATGACGGCCGCGACGTTCTGCTGCGGGACCGCCGTCGAGAGGACGAGCGTGGGACGGAGGAGGCAGACCAGGAGGACCGCGAGACCGGCGGCCCGGAGGAGGACGAGTGTCCAGGTGGCCGCTACCAAGGTGCGGGCCCGCCCCCACCGGTAGCTCGCGTACACGAGGCCCGCGCCGGCGACGAAGACGCCGAGGAGCAGCAGCGGGGGCCACGACCCGCTCCAGATGATCTCCCCGCGCTCGTAGGCGACCTGCGGGTACTTGAAGAGGTATTCGAAGACGTTGTCGAACATCGCAGGCTACCGGTGGTTTCGTCGCCGCCTTCGGGCCCCGGAGCGGCGCACCCGCCCGGAAGAGGGGCCGGGTCGCATCGTGCGCTCTCCCCGCCACGGTCGCAACCCCTCGCGCTTATCCCGCCCGAGCGCCGGAGAGTCCAGCACGTCCCTGAATACCCGGATCGCGGAGAGAGGTGGCGCCCGGCCCCGCCCGGCTCCCCGCGGACCGGCTAGTGCGTCATCATCCAGACGAGGATGTTGATCCCGAGCGCGTAGGCGTCCGGCGAGAAGCGGGCGAAAAAGCCGTAGTCCTCCCCCTCGCGCTCCCATCCGTCGGCGATGTCGGTGTTGTGGCTCATCAGGACGAGGATGCGCCCGGTCTCGTCGCGGATCACCCGGAGCCTCGGCGTGGCGCTCATCGCCCCGAGCTCGGAGGTCGCGCCCCCGCTCTGGCGCCAGTACTGGATCGAGGGGATCTGGGGGATCCTCTCCACCTGGTAGACGATCGAGAGGAGCGGGTGGTCGGGGGGGAGCTCCTCGATCTCGAGGCCGGGGAGGATCTCTGCGAGCAGCTCGGTCCAGTGCGTCCACGCGCGGCGGCCCCAGAAATCGTCCGCCCAGAGGAATCCGCCCTTGAGCAGGTACTCGCGGAGCCCCTCGATCTCGTCCTCGCTCAGCCCCACCGTCCCGACATCGGAGGAGAAGAGGAAGGGGCAGCGGAAGAGCTCCGGGTCGGTGGCCCGGAGCACGGCGAAGCCGGGCCGCCCGTCCAGCCACCCGCTCACCCGCGTGGGGGTGAGCTGCGAGAGGCGGGTCGTCAGGTTGTACTCGGCGTCCGGGTAGTCCGTCCGCCATCCCTGTCCCCGCTGCTCCGCCCGGATGCGCGCGTACATCAGCCGGCAGAAGGTGAATCCGCCCGGAACCTCGGGGAGGAGCGGCCGGCCCGGCGACATGACGCGCACCGCGCCGATCGTGACCCGCGACCCCTGTGCGTGAACCGGTCCGCCGGTCGGGAGGAGCGCGGCGAGGGCGAGGCCCGCGGCCACGGCCCGGGTCTGCCACCGGGTCCATATTTGCCTCTCCCCGCGTGGCAGGACGGCAGGCCGCCGCCCGCCTCTGGTCGGTGCGGCCGCCTCCGGCCGTGGCCCGGCCGCGCGGGTGGAAGCGGAGCCCGGCATCACTCGTCCGGGTCCAGGATCTCCCCGATCCTCGCCGCCACGTCCTCCGCATGCAGTCCGGTGATCGGATCGGAGGGCTCCAGGGCCACCGCGCGGGCCGCCTCGCGGATCGCCCCGAGCTCGCCGCGCAGCAGCGGCGCGATGTCGGTCGCGAGCGCGGCCTCGTTGTCCAGCAGCTCCTCGACCTCGTCGAGGTAGCCCCGCTGCAGGTTCCGGCGGAAGGCGTCGACGGGCGCGGCCGCCTCGAACTCCCGCCAGATGGCCCGGCGGAGGTCTCCCAGCATCTCCGCGAGGGAGTAGGCCCCGCCGCCGCCGAGGGCGGCCTGCTCGGAGAGCCGCTTCATCCGGTTGACCGAGAGGACGCCGGAGAGCGCGCTCACCTGGAGGCTCCGGATCCGGTCCTGGATGCCCGAGTCCTCGATCCGGTAGAGGATCTCGGGGTCGATCATCCACCCGGGCGTGCGGAAGACGTGCCGGTCGAGGTAGTCCATCGCGGCCCGCTGCCGGTCTCGCTGGACCGGAGCGTAGGGGCGCCCGTCCTGTCCCTGCGCCCGCCGCGTCCACTCGACGCCGCCGACCGCAAGGGTGACGTGGCGGACGTAGCGCTGCCACTGTTCGAGCACCTCGCCGTAAAGCTCGCGGAGCTGCCCGTAGTCTTCCCCCGGCTGGTGCGTCCACTCGAGGAGCTTCGGGAGGATCCGCTTCAGGTTCGCGACCCCGAGCTCCGAGGCGCGGACCGGGTCGTCGCCGAGCGCCTCCGTGGTGGCGCCGGGGTCGCTCGTGCTCGGGTCCCCGAAGCGGTACCGGGGGTCGTCGCCCCGCTCGACGATCCACTCCCTGAGGATCTTCCGGCGCTCGTCCGGGCCGGTCGTCTCCGGGAACCAGCGGTACCCCCACTCGATCGCCCACCGGTCGTACTCGCCGATCCTCGGGATGAAGCAGGTATCGTCGCCGGGCTGCGCCACATAGTTGAAGCGGGCGTAGTCCATAATCGACGTCGAGGTGCCGTTCTCGCACACCCAGCGCGTGCGCAGCGCGTCGACCGGGACCGCCGAGTGCCCCTTCATGTTGTGCGGAAGCCCGAGGGCGTGCCCGACCTCGTGGGCGGACACATAGCGGAGCAGCGCGCCCATCACCTCGGGATCCAGGTCGATGGACCGGGCCTCCGGGTTGGCCGCGGCCGTCTGCACGAAGTACCAGTTGCGCACGAGGTTCATGACGTTGTGGTGCCACTGGATGTGGCTCCCGAGGATCTCCCCGCTCCTCGGATCGAAGAACGACGGGCCCATCGCGTTCTCGACCCCTGAGGCGAGATAGCGGATCATCGAGTAGCGCGCGTCGGCGGGGTCGAACCCGGGGTCCCCGGCGGGTGCGTCGCGGGCCACGATCGCGTTCCTGAAGCCGGCCTGCTCGAAGGCCTCCGCCCAGTCCTCGACCCCGGCCTTGAGGTACGGCCGCCACTCGTCCGGCGTCGCGGGGTCGATGTGGAAGACGATCGGCCGGACCGGTTCGACGAGTTCGCCGCTGAGATAGGCTTCCGGATCGCTCGGCTCGAGCCGCCAGCGGCGGATGAACACCCGCTCGGCGACGCGCTGCTCCCGGCTTCCGAAGTCGTTCTGGCGGACCGAGAAGTATCCGACCCGCTCATCGCGCTCCCGCGGTGCCATCGGCTCTTCCGGGAGGACGAGAAGCGAGTGGCCGAGCTCGAAGGAGAGCGCGCCGCCGACGTCCTGGGACGGTGTGTCCCCGGCGCCGAAGGTGACGGTGCGCCGCACCTCGACGTTCTCGGGGAAGCTCCGCATCGACTCGATGAAGCTCCGGTCCCGGACGAAGGAGCGCACGCCGGCGGACTCCCTCCTGCTGGGCCGGAGTCCGATGACCGGCGTGTCCGCCCGGAAGAAGTCCGTGACATCGATCACGAGCGCGCTCGAGTCCGGGGGCATCGTCTCGACGTCGAAGGCGAAGAGGATCGGCTCGAAGTTGGAGGCCCGGACCGCCTCGAAGATCGGGAGGGTGTCCGGAGCGACGTTCTGGTGCCCGACGAGCCGGAGGAGGAGCCGCTCGTCCCTCCGTTCCCACCGGACGGTCGCCATCGACTCGCGCTGGCCCCCGTAGCCCGTGCCCGTGGGCGCCTTCGTGATCCGGGTCTGGAGGAGGAACTCGCGGTCGAGGACCGCGTTCGGGATCTCGAAGAGGTAGTCGCCGTCGACCCGGTGGACGGTGAAGATCCCCTCGTCGGATTCGGCGTCCTCGGGGATGACCTCGCGGTAGGGCCGCATCCCTTCCTCCCCGTCGTCCCCGGGGTCGGCGGTCGAGAGGGTGTCGAGGCGCACCGTGGGGGGCTCCGGCTGCTCCGGCACCTGGACGGTGAGCGCGCCCGGGAGGAGGGCGAGGAGGAGTGCGGGGAGGGAATTCACGTGCGCATCTTCGGGTGAGAGGACGGGTGGGCGGGGGCGTGGCCGGTGGGTCCCCCGCGGTCAATGTACACACCGTTGCGCCTCGGTGCGCGATTCCGGACATTCGGGGGGTCGGCTCTGCCGATGCCCGTCCGCCCACACGACCTCCACACCCCCGACCGCGACCCATGAGACAACCATCGCGCCCGATCCGTCCAGACCGGCTGTTTCCCCTCCTCGCAGCACTCTCGCTCGCCGGATGCGGCGGGGGCGACGAGCCGATCGTCGAGGAGACGTTCATGGGCGTCGAGGTCGCCGACGCCGGTCTCTCGGGCCCGCGCGCGATCATCTACGATGCGGCCGCGGATGTCTACCTCGTCTCGAACGTCAACGGCAATCCGCTCGAGGAGGACGAGAACGGGTTCATCTCCCGCGTCTCTCCGGAGGGGGAGGTGCTCGCGCTCGAGTGGCTTCCCGCAGCAGGCGAGTCGGCGACGATCGACGCGCCGAAGGGGATGGCCATCCGGGGCGATACCCTCTTCGTCACCGATATCGGATGCGTCAGGATCGCGGACCGCGAGACGGCCGAGATCCACGAGACGCGCTGCCTGGACGGGGTCACCTCGCTCAACGGGATCGACGTGGCCGAGGAG
>JAAXGI010000058.1 GCA_012267505.1 Gemmatimonadota bacterium | reverse complement strand
GTTGAAGAAGTTCGCGACGTGGGTTCCGGGCGGGACCAGGGCGTCGCACGCCGCCCGCAGCGAGTCGTCGAGGGACATCTCCATGACCGGGAGGAGGTCTTCGAGGTGGGCGATGCTGCCCGCCCCGACGAGCGGTGCGGTCACCGCTGGCTGATCCTTGCACCAGAGTACCGCGAGCTGTGCGGGGGTGAGGCCGGCTTCTCGGGCGAGGTCGCCGAAAGCCCGGCCGACGCGGATGCCTTCGTCGGTAATGCGGGCTGCATAGAACGCGCCCCGACGGCCGGCCCGCGTGTTCTCCGGCCAGGTACTCGCATCCGCGTAGGCGCCGGTGAGCATGCCGTGGGCGAGCGGCGACCAGGTCAGCAGTCCCACTCCGTGCTCCTCGGCGAGCGGCACCAGCTCGTTCTCGATGCGCCGATCGAGGAGGTTGTAGGGGGACTCTTCGCTGACGAAGCGCACGTAGCCCTTCGTCTCGCTCAGCATGATGGCGTGCATCAGCTTCCACGCGGGAAAGGTGGAGCAGCCGGCATAACGCACCTTACCTTGGCGAACGAGGTCGGTGAGCGCGCCGAGGGTCTCCTCGATGTGGAACCGCGGGTAGTAGCGGTGGACCTGGAGCAGGTCGATGTAGTCGGTCTTCAGGGCCTTCAGGGACAGCTCGCACGCCCGGATGATGTTGAGCCGCGAGTTCCCCTGCACGTTCGGGGGAAGCTCGGGGACGTGCTCGTCGAGGGAGACCCCCGGCTTCCGGGGGGCGTGGTCGATCTTGGTCGAGATGAGGACTTCGTGCCGCCGCCCACTATCGGCGAGGGTCTTCCCGATGATCGCTTCGCTCCTGCCCCCGGCGTACAGGTTCCCGGTGTCGATGAGGTTGATGCCGGCATCGAGCGACCGGAGGATGAGGCGCTCGGCAAGCTCGGGCGGAGTACCGTCCCCGAAGTCGTCCGATCCGAGGCAGATGGGCGAGACCTGAACGCCGGTCCGCCCGAGATATCGGTACTCCATTCTCCTTCCTCCTTTGTTCACCCCGAACGTCCCGAGTCCGGTTTACGCTTCCGTTGGAGACCGGTAGAGGCGCCCCGTTTCTCTACGCCTGCGCCTTCGCGGCTCCGGGGGTGAGGAAGTCCACCTTACGCTGCGTGTCTCCGAGGGCGAGAGACACCTCTTCCGGGGCGGTCCGGGCGATGATGGAGCCGCGGCGAAGCACGTAGAGGCGGGTGGCGCGAAGACGGATCGCCTCGACCGGAGTGCGGGCCTGCAGGACGACGAGGTCGGCGTGGCAGCCGGGCTCGAGGCCGTAGCCCTCGAGGTGCAGGGCGGCCGCCGCGGTGGTGGTGACGCCCGCGAACAGCGTCTCCATCTCCTCCACCCCTGTCATGTGCCCCACGTGGGCCGCCATGTGGGCGACCTCCAGCATGTCGTGGCTCCCGAGGCCGTACCAGGGGTCCATGACGCAGTCGTGGCCGAGGGCGACGGGGATGCCGGCCGCGACCATCTCCTTCACCCGGGTCATCCCGCGGCGCTTCGGGTACGTGTCGTGCCGTCCCTGGATCGCGATGTTGATGAGGGGGTTGGCGATGGCCGTCAGCCCCGCCTCCTGCATGAGCGGCAGGAGCTTGCTGACGTAGTAGTTGTCCATGGAGTGCATGGAGGTGAGGTGCGAGCCGACGACCCGGCCCTGAAGGCCGAGGCGTTCGGTCTCCCGGGCCAGGGTCTCGACGTGACGGGAGTTGGGGTCGTCCGTCTCGTCGCAATGCATGTCGACGAGGAGGCCGCGCTCGGCCGCGAGCTCGCAGAGGGCCTTCACCGACGCGGTGCCATCGTCGGTGGTGCGCTCGAAGTGCGGGATCCCTCCGACCACGTCCACCCCCCGGTCGAGGGCGCGGACGACGTTCTCCGATGCGTTCCGATAGCGGAAGTAGCCGTTCTGCGGAAAGGCGACGAGCTGGAGATCGATCCACGGCGAGAGCTCCTCGCGGAGCTCCAGCAGGGCGTCCACCGCCATCAGGGAATCGTCGGTCACGTCCACGTGGCTCCGGATCGCGAGGCACCCCCGGGCGATCGACCAGTGGCAGAGCTCGCGGGCCCGGCTCTTCACGTCCTCCGGGGTCAGGGTGGGGGCGAGGTCGCCCCAGATCTGGATGCCCTCGAGCAGGGTGCCGCTGCGGTTGATGCGCGGCCTTCCCGCGCTCAGGGTGGAGTCGAGGTGGAAGTGAGGATCGACGAAGGGCGGGGTGACCAGCCACCCGTCGAGCGCCAGGGTCTCGCGGGCCGGCGCCTCGATGCCGGGCGCGACATCGGTAATGCGGCCGTCCTGGACGGCGATGTCGATGCCCTCGCGTCCGTCGGGTAGGGTGGCGTTTCGAATGAGGAGGTCGAGCATGGCGGTCTCCGTGGGGCCCGGGCACGGGGCGCGGACTGGGACTGGCCGACCGGCACCGCGTGGCCGGGCCGGCGTTGTCCAGCATACAGGTCTCGAAACCGGGACCGTGGCGACGCTGTCCGCGATTGCCTCTATACTCGACGGATGCGGCCGCCTTCTCGGTCTGCTGACGAAGCGGT
>JAAXGI010000096.1 GCA_012267505.1 Gemmatimonadota bacterium | reverse complement strand
CTGGTTCTTGGGGATGGCGCCGTGGAAGAGGCGAAGCCGGCGACGACCCAGCCGCGGCGGTTCATGCGGATGGAAGAGCATCCAGACCGCGAGCGTGTTGGTGAGCCCGCCGGCGAGCGCGCCGAATCCGATGGTGAGCAGCGCCCGGAGGAGTTCGGGGGCCACGGCGCTACAGCTGTACGGCGCGAACCCGGTGTTCTGCCCGCCAGAGCGCGCCTCTGACGCCGGGTGTCCCGCCGGTCCCGTTGAGCCGGGATATGAAGCGATCCGGGCGCGTGCCTACCGCACGGGTCAGGTGCTGGCACTCGGACGATGGGCCCCGAGATTCCCCGGATGCTCCACGCAGGAGCGTCGAAGGAGGCGGAATGCGCCGCCGGGCCATCCCGATTCGGCCGGTGCCCTGCCGCGCGTTCACCGGGTCCGGCCTGTTTCCCTCGCGTCCCCGCAGGAAGGTGCCCAGCGGTCCGCGCACGGCGGGACCGGGGGGGAGAAGCGGGGTTCTTCGCCCCGGTGCTGCAAACCGCACGGGGCCGGGATGGAGGCAGCTCTGCAGTCCCATCGTGAGGTTCCGTGATTTCGGGAGTCCGCCCCGCCGGCAGGGCATGGGGACGGTTCGCGAACGCGGTGTCAGGTGAAAGGCCCGTAAGTGATTGATTTTATGGGGAGTACAATCCCGTTTCAAGTCGAGGGTACGGATTCGCCGGAGTCTGCCACCATCTCGTCCTGGAGTTTCTCGAACCCATGCGCGGCCGGGACGGACCGGTGGTGGTGGGTGGTCGCCCCCGCGGCGGAGCCCGGTGACCTGAGGGTCGCCCGCTTGATGCGTTCTCCACGCCCGGGTATCCTCTTTCGGCCCGGCCCCCTTGGGGTCCGCTGGGTGGGGTGTCCCGCCAGGTGCGCCGGAGCCAGTGAGCCTAGGAGCCCGATGAAGGCGATCATCCCGGTGGCAGGGCGGGGAACCCGCCTGAGGCCCCACACGCTGACTGTCCCGAAGCCGCTCGTCCAGGTCGGGGGACGACCGGTGATCAGCTACATCCTGGATGATCTTCTCGCTCTTGGCGTCGACGAGATCGTCTTCGTGGTCGGATATCTCCGGGACGTCGTCAGGGCGTACATCGAGGAAGAGTACCCGCGGATCACCTCGCACTTCGTGGTGCAGGAGGTCCAGGATGGGACGGCGGGTGCGATCCATCTCGCCGAGCCGCTGATCGACGAAGAGGTGCTCATCGTCTTCGTCGACACACTGTTCGACGCCGACCTCTCCCTTCCGCGCACCCTCTCCGAAGAATGGGCGGGGATCATCTGGGCCAAGGAAGTGGAGGATTTCCAGCGATTCGGCGTGATTCTCACCGACGGGGACGGCGCGATGACCCGGATCATCGAGAAGCCGGCCGAGCCGGTCTCGCGGCTTGCGAACATCGGGCTCTACTACATACGCGACTGGCGTCTTCTCTTCGAGGGGATCCGGCACGTGCTCGCGCTCTCGCCTGGTCCCGGCGGTGAGTTCTTCCTCACCGATGCCTTCCAGTACATGGTCGATCACGGAGCCAGGATCCGGACGGCGCCGGTCGGTGGCTGGTACGACTGCGGGAAGGTGGAAACGCTGCTCGAGACGAACCACCACCTGCTCAGGACCGCGAGAGCCGGGGTGTCACGCGCGGCCCGGATCGAGGAGTCGACGCTGGAGGGTGCCGTGCGAATCGAGGCGGGCGCGAGCGTGGTCCGGAGCCGCCTCGGGCCCAACGTGACGGTCTCGGAGGAGGCAGTCGTCGAGTCCTCGACGCTCCGTCACTGCATCGTCGGGCCGGGAGCACGGATTCGCGGTTCACGCCTGCGCGAATCGATCGTCGGGGCCGGCTCCCGGCTTCAGGGCGCATCGGGCGCCGTGAATCTGGGGCCGGATTCCGCCATCTCGGGAGACGGATAGACAGACGCCCCGGCACGTCCCTCGGGGACGCGCTTCGCTTCGGGCGTCTCTCCGTCATCTCTTCTCACCGAACGCTTTACCTCTCCGTTACGAGTGCGTCCGGACAGGCGTTACCTCGCACGTCTAGCGTCCATGCACCTATAGGGCGGGGTGGCTGCTCGCGGTCGCCCGCGTTGCGCCTGCGCGGCCCCGGAGACGTCCAGTGGCCGCTGGCGCGACGAGAGTATCGAGGCGCGCAATATGGTCCAGGTCGGAAAGACGGGGGTGGCGCTCGCACTCGGCCTGAGTGCGGTCTGCTTCCAGGCAGCGGAAGGACGGGGGCAGGCACAGGAGGGCGGTGATTCGCTCACGGGGCGGATCGCCGGTCAGGTGATCAACACCCACACGGGCTCCGAAGTTGTCAATGCCCAGATCGTTGTCCAGGGGATGGAGGTCGGCCGCCTGAGCTCGGTCGGTGGCCGCTACCTCATCCAGGCCCTGGCTCCCGGAACGTACGCCCTCCGGGTCCGGCACCTGGGACACGCGCCGAAGGTCGTCACCGACATCGTGGTGACTGCCGGCCTCACGACGCAGGTCGACATCGCCCTCGATCCCCAGGCCGTGGCGATCGAGGGGATCGAGGTGACGGCGGAAGTGGAGCGCGGAAACACCGCCGCGCTGATGAACAGGCGGCAGCTGGCCCCCGCCGCGCTCGACGCGATCGGGCGCGAGGAGATGTCGCGAACACCGGACGGCGACGCGGCCGAGGCGCTCAAGCGCGTGCCCGGTCTCACGGTCGTCGACGGGAAGTACGCCTATATCCGCGGCCTCGGCGAGCGCTACAGCAGCACCTCGCTCAATGGAGCCCCGCTCGCGTCTCCGGTGCCCGACCGGCGAGTGATCCCCCTCGACATGTTTCCCACGGACCTTCTCGAGAGCGTTGTAACCTCGAAGAGCTACACCCCGGACCAGCCGGGCGACCATGCGGGCGGCCACGTGGAGCTCAGGACGAGGAGCTATCCCCTCGAGCGCGAGTTCAAGGTGAACGCCTCCTCGGGCTACAACAGCGTGACCACCCTCCGGGACGGGTTTCGCTACGCGGGCGGCGGGCTCGATTTTCTCGGCTTCGACGACGGCACGCGCGCGCTGCCGGACGTGATCCCAACGGACCGGCAGGTCCGGTTCGGATCTAACTTCACGAGGGCGGAGCTGGCGGGCATCGGCCAGGCATTCCGGGGGGACTGGGGCCCGACCCTGACAACGGCGCGCCCTCCTCTCTCGGCGAGTGTCTCCCTCGGTGACGAGGTGCAGCTCCTCGGCCGGCGACTCGGCTACGTGGCTTCGGTGAACTGGTCGGACAGTCCTTCGACCCGTTCGGACTATGTGGAGCGCCAGTATGTCGGTTCGGGCACGGATTCCTTCGTAGCGGAATTCGACTACGAGGGCCGGTTGAGCACCCGGAACGTCACACTCGGCGGACTGCTCAACGGAGCGATGGAACTCGCTCCCGGCCACGAGTTGAGGGCGAACCTCCTCTACAGCCACTTCGGCGAGGACCAGGCAAGGGAGTTCGACGGCTTCAATCTCGATTCGGACACCGACCAGCTGAACACCCGCATCCAGTTCGTCGAGCAGAGCATGTTCAACGCCCATCTCGAGGGCACGCACCTGCTCGCTTGGGCCGCGGAATCGCTCCTTGACTGGCGGACTGGCTACACCACGGCGAACCGATACGAGCCGAACACGCGCGAGGTTCTCTACCGCCTCTCCCCGGACGGACGGTTTCTCTTCGACACCTTCATCCAGAGCGGGAGCGTCTTCCACCAGGACCTCGAGGATGCCGGTGCGAGCGGTGCCGTTGACCTTGAGACCCCGTTTGTTCTGGGTGGACTTCCCGCGTCGTTCAAGGTCGGCGGAAGCCTCCAGGTCAAGGACCGGGACGTCTACACGCGGCGCTTCCGCTTTCTCCCCGTGCCGGGCGGCCGGATCACGAACGAGGTCCGTGCCCTCGCCCCGAACGAGCTGCTCGCTCCGGGCCACATCGGAACAAACGCCTTCGAGATCGTGGAGTCGACCTTCCGCGCGGACAACTACGACGGTCTGGACGACCGGATCGCGGCGTATGCCATGATGGATCTGAGCCTCGGACAGCGGCTCAGGGTATCGGGGGGTGCGCGATTCGAGAGAACGGAGCAGAGCGTCACGCCGTTCGATCTCGCCCGGACACCCCAGGCCCCGCTCGAGGCCGCGGACTTCCGGAGTGACGACATCCTGCCGGCGCTGAACGTCACCTTCGAGATGGCCCCCCGGATGAACCTGCGCGCGGGCGCATCGCGCACACTGGCGCGTGCGGAGCTGCGCGAGCTCGCGCCGTTCGGATTCGCCGACTACGCGGGCGGCGCGAATGTCGTGGGCAATCCGAACCTCCAGCTGACGACGATCGACAACCTCGATGCCCGCTGGGAGTGGTTCTTCCGGCCTGGAGGGATCATCTCCGTAAGCGCGTTCCGCAAGGGGTTCACGAATCCGATCGAGGTCGCGATCCTCCCGAGCACGGAACTCCTGAAGACGTGGGTAAATGCGCCCGAGGCGAACAACATCGGGCTCGAGTTCGAGTTCCGGAGTGACCTCGAAGTTCTGGCCGAATCGCTCGAGAACATCTCCCTGAGCGCAAATCTCACCCTGGTGGACTCTGAGGTCACGACGGGCGACCGCATCCTCGTCTACCTCCCGCGCGCCGGATCCACTGAACTCAGTATCACGGGCGAGAACCGGCCCCTCCAGGGCCAGTCCGACTACGTGATCAACGGAGGCCTGACGTGGGACACCCGGTGGGGTGCCACCGCGTCGGCGCTCTTCAACCGCTTTGGCCGCCGGATCGATGCCGTCGGTGGCGTCGGCCTGCCTGCCGAGTTCGAGGATGCCCGAAGCCAGCTGGATCTGGTCGTCGCCCAGCCGATCGGAGAGCGGATCGGGCTCAAGTTCTCGGCCACGCGGCTGCTCGGCAACGTGGTGACATTCCGGCAGTTCGGGGAGGTGCTCCGTGAGTACGACCTCGGGAGGAATGTCTCGTTTTCCTTCTCCTGGGAGAGGTGAGGCTCCCGGGGTGTCGAGCAGGCGTGCCGCCAGGGCGTATCGCGGATCGGACTCGCCGATGTTCGAGCCGATTCTCTCTGCCGGCAACCGGCCGGCTCAACACCACCGGGAGCGGGCACCAGGGCGATGAATACTCGAAGGAGAAACCGCTGGCCGATCGTGGGAGCGATCGTCCTGACGGGAGCCCTCGCAGCATGCGGCGATGAAAGTCCCACTACTCCCGCCCCCCCTGTAACCGGGCCGACGGTTGGCGCGCTTGAGGGGGACATCGGGGGCATCCTGCATCTCGACGCGGACGTCACCTACACGATGCAGGGAGTCGTCACCGTCTTGGACGGCGGAGAGCTTCACATCCCGGCCGGCACGACGATCCTGGGAAGCACCGAGGTGACCCCGACCGCGCTGATCATCGCGAGGGGAGGCAAGCTCTACTCGGAAGGCACCGCCGACGCGCCTGTTGTCTTCACGAGTGCGAACCCGGTCGGAGAGCGGCGTCGCGGCGACTGGGGCGGGATCGCGATCTTCGGCTACTCGAACTGCAACTTTGGTGACGATTGCGTTGCCGAGGCGATCGGCCGGCCGTACGGCGGGACTGACACGTCGGATGACAGCGGTGTCATGACGTACACCAGGATCGAGTACTGCGGCTTCGAGGTCACGCTCGGCAACGAGCTGAACTGCCTCACGCTCAACGGCGTTGGGTCCGGGACCCGGCTCGACCACATCCAGGCCCACTACGGATCGGATGACGGGTTCGAGTGGTTCGGCGGCACCGTCGATCTCAAGTACGCGCTGGCCACCGGGATCTCGGACGACTCCTTCGACTATTCGACGGGATGGCAGGGGCGCGGGCAGTTCTGGATCGCGCAGCAGGATCCCGACGACTCCGACCACGGCTACGAGGTGGACGGCAACGAGATCGACTTCGATGCCGAGCCGTTCACGGAGCCGACGATCTACAATGTGACGCTCGTGGGGGGCGGTCGGGCCGACGGAGGCGACGAGACGCGGGGCATGCTATACCGCCGCGGCACCGGGGGGCATATCTACAACCACATCGTGATCGAGATGTCCGACTTCGGCCTGGACATCGACCAGGACGAGACGCTCGTTCGCATGGACGCCGGACTCTTCGAAATCCGGCACTCGATTATCTTCGGCAACGAGACCAACTTCAGGATCAATGACGAGCAAGAGGGTGAGCGGCCTATCGACACTGAGGCCATCTTCATGAGACCGGAGTGGAACAACCAGGTCGCGGATCCGGATCTGGTGAATCCGCTCGACCGGACGAATCCGGACTTCCGGCCGAATCCGGGATCTCCCGCGCGCGGTGCGGGCGCCGATCCTCCGGACGACGGATTCTTCACGACCGGGATTGACTATGTCGGCGGCGTCGACCCGGACGGGGAGGAGTGGTACAAGGGCTGGACGACTTTCGCGCAGAACTAGGCACGCTCGCCGGAGGTATGTCCGGTGGCGGAACGTCTGAGCCGGAGGGGGCCGCCGCCCGGGCTGTCCGCTCCGCTGCTCTCCCGATTCGGCATCCTGCGCCGGGCGGGCTCACTCGTCTTCGTGCTCGCCGGATGCTGGGTCGTATTGCTGGTTGGCGGTCGGGTCCCGAATCGGGGAGGTCCGGCTGGCGCCGCACCTTTCCCCGGTTCAGGGAGCAGCCTGCCGGAAGTCGGCCAGCGGGTGCTCGAGGGGCTTGCGGCAGGTGACCACGCACTGCTCGCCGCGCTCCGTCTCTCGAGGGATGAGTACATGGATGTTGTCTGGCCGGAACTACCCGCGTCGGACCCGGAACTGAATGTCCCGATCGAGTACGTCTGGGCGGACATCGAGGCTAGGAACCGGAGTGCCCTGGTCCGGCTGGCGCCGCAATTCGAGGGGCTTGCGGCTGAACTCGAGGATGTTGCGTGCATAGGCGAGGTCGAGGAGTTCAAGACGTTCCGGGTGCACACGGACTGCTGGGTCACCATCGCGACTCCGTCGGGCCACCGGCGCGTTCAGCTCTTCAAGGACGTCCTCGAGCGGGGCGCGGGCTTCAAGCTCTTCCGCTACTATGACGATGTGCTCCGCCCCGTGGAGACGGAACCGGCGAGCGGGGCCTGAACCGGGGTCGGTGAGGCCGCGCGCTTGCGGCAGCTTTCTGTCGAGGTAGTGAACAGGTGCCCGACGACAACTTCCGGCCACCCTTCGATTCGCCAGGCGGATGGGCGCTTGCCCGGAGCGCCGGGGCATCCCGATCCGGCCGTCGGGCGGGTGCCGCGACGGAGTCGGGACCCTACTCCTCGTCGGCTGCACGGGTCTTGGTCGTTGAAGACGAGGCGGACATCGCCGCGCTGGTGGCGTATCAGCTGACCCGGGAGGGATTCCGGGTCGAGACGGCGGCAGACAGCAATCAGGCGCTCTCCTCGATCGAGAGGGAGGTCCCGGACCTCCTGGTTCTCGACCGGATGCTCCCGGGCGTCTCGGGAGACGAGATCCTGAGGATGCTCAGGAAGCAGCCGGCGACGCGCGGGCTCCCCGTCCTCATGCTGACGGCAAAGCGCGAGCAGGAGGACCGGATCGAGGGGCTCGAGCTCGGTGCGGATGACTATCTGACGAAACCCTTCTCGCCGAAGGAACTCGCCCTTCGCGTGCGGTCGATCCTTCGCCGGGTCGCACAGCCCACCCCGGAGGCGGGAGGGAGAATCCTGAGGGCGGGCACCCTGGCGGTCGACGTGAGCGCACACAGCGCGACCCTTGACGGAGAGTCGCTGCAACTCACCCCGACCGAGTTCCGCCTTCTCGAGGCACTTCTCGAACGACGTGGCCGGACGCAGAGCCGGCGGCAGCTTCTCGAACGGGCGTGGGACGTTGAGCCCGAGGCTGCGCGGCGGATCCACACGCGCACTGTGGACATGCATGTCCGGCGTCTCCGCGCGAAGCTGGGGCATGCGGGCAGGTGGGTGGAGACGGTGCGGGGATTCGGGTATCGTATCCGTGTCCCGGAGGGGGAGCGTTCCTGACCGCCGGTCGGCTGCCGCCTCCCGGATGATCCTCCGGCCCGTGCCGACGGCACGGCTACGCACTCCGACCGCCACGGGTGGTGGCACGTGAGTCTCCGAACGCGGCACCTGATCCTTGGGGCGGCGGTCCTCGTCCTCGTTGTCGGTGGGCTCGCGGCGCTATCTCCCGCCGGCCTGGCCGGCCTGGCCGTGCTCACCGTCCTCGGAGGCCTGGTTCTCCTCTGGGCCGGCGGCTGGCTGCTCCAACGAGGGTTTTCCGGTGCCATCCGGCAAGTGCTGGACCGGGTCCGGCAGATCGCCGGTGCGGCTGCCGCGGTCCCCAGGGGCCGGCGCGCGATGCCCGCCGAACTCGAAGCGCTAGAAGCCGCCATCCACCTTGCTGCCGAGGAGGTCGCGAAGCGCACTGCGGATCTTGAGGGGGAGCGGGACGAACTCCAGGAGATCATCGACTCGATTGCCGAAGGTGTGATTGCGCTGACATTGGACGCCCGAGTCCTCCGAATGAACCCGGCCGCTGCAGAGCTGCTCGACGTGGCACGTCCGCCCGTTCTTGCCCCCATCGGGACACTCGTCCGGCATACCGAACTCCGGGACCACCTGGAGGAATCGGTAATGTTTCCCCTCGCACCGAGGGAGATCCAAGTCGGGGCGCGCCACCTGCGGATCTCGTCGCATCTGATCCAGGGGCGCGGCTCGGTCGTCATGTTTCTGGATGTGACGAAGCTGCGTCTGGCCGAACAGGTGCGGAAGGATTTCGTGGCGAATGCTTCGCACGAGCTCAAGACACCGCTTACGGCCGTGCGCGGTTTCGCCGAGACCCTTCTGGAAGACGATCCTCCGGAGGCACTCCGGCGGGAATTCCTGGCCTCGATCCGCAAGAACACGATCCGGCTCCAGAACCTCGTGGACGACCTCCTGGATCTCTCCCACCTCGAGTCAGGGGGATGGATCCCGAGCGAGGAAACCGTGCGCGTCGCAGGTTCTGCCCGCGAGGTCTGGGCGGGTCTGGCGCCGGAACAGCGGGCCGGTGGAGTCCACTTCTCCGTGCAGGGGGACGGGGTCGTGCTCGCAGACCCGCAGGCCCTGCATCAGATCTTCCGGAATCTCTACGACAACGCACTTCGCTATACCCCGGCCGGGGGAAGAATCGGCGTGACGATTGTCCCGAATGGTTCGTATGTCCGCGTCACCGTGACGGACTCCGGCACCGGGATCTCCTCGGGTGCCCTCCCGCGGATCTTCGAGCGCTTCTACCGTGCCGATTCGGGACGTGGTCGCGACGCGGGTGGCACCGGCCTCGGACTCGCGATCGTACGGCATCTCGTGCAGTCCATGGACGGAGACGTCGGCGCCGAGAGCGAGCTCGGCAGGGGAACCGCGATCCGCTTCGACCTGCCGGGCGTTCCCTGGGCCGGCGCCGCCAGAAGCGCGTGAATGGACCGGCGGTGCAACCGGCGCCGCGGGCTTGCGTGCGAGGAACCCCCCCCACCCGATCCGGTACTCTCCGTGGCCAGCCTGACGGCCGGCCAGTGCGGGCGGCCGTGTCCGATGCGTGGCGAGCATTCCGCAGCCGCGCCGACAGAGGGCGAACGCGCCAGAGAGCCCCGTCGCCGCAACCGGGCGAGGGGACGCGTGACCGGGGTCGTGATCCGTACGGGGAAGCCTGATGAGCCGGGAATCAAAGCGCAGGGACGTACGTACAACCGACGAGTGGCGGGCGCAGCTCACGCCCGAGCAGTACCGTGTGACCCGCGAGCAGGGCACCGAGCGGGCTTTCACCGGCGCATACTGGGACGAGAAGGCCGACGGTATGTACAACTGCATCTGCTGCGGCACCCCGCTCTTCTCGTCGGCGGCGAAGTATGATTCCGGAACCGGCTGGCCCTCCTTCTGGGAAACCGTCGCTCCCGATCGCGTGGAGGAGAGGGACGACCGGTCCCTCTTCCGCCGGAGAACCGAGGTGGTTTGCTCGGTCTGCGACGCGCATCTGGGCCATGTTTTCCCGGACGGCCCACGTCCGACAGGCCTCCGCTACTGCATCAACTCTGCCGCGCTCGATTTCGACAGTGCATCCGATTGAGCCCAGCGGGAACCGGCGGGTCGGCATCTGCCTGCGCACCGTCCGGCGTCGCTCCTGCGTCTCCCGGAGTCCGGCGGACCCGGTGACGGGTCGCGTCTCCCATCGCCGATCCGGCCCCCCTGCGCCCGTCCGGTCCCTTCTTTTCTTGGTGGCCGGAATCGCCGGTCTGCTCGGTGGCTGCCAGGCGGAGACGCTTCCCCTCATCCGCCCGGATGCCTCCGATGTCCGGGCGTACTACGAGTATGGCGGCAGCCTCGAGGTCGAGATGAGCGGGAATGTGGCGCACGTCACCGTCGAAATCGACCGCGAGGAGTACCGGATGGGTGGCCGCGTCTGGGCGATGGCCTCCCCGTACATCTTTCTCTTCTCCCCGGCCACGCAGCAGGCCTTCCGGGACTACTCCGGGCTGGGTGGCGTCCGTGTGATCGTCGTCTACACGGACGGCGGGGTCCTCGCGCAGGCCCTTCTCGAGCGGTCCGAGTTCAACGAGATCACCTGGCCCCGCGCCCTGAACGTGGCGGCATACGCCCGGACGGAGGGCACGCAGAGCCCGGGCTACATGCGCGACCTCGTCCGTTTCGGGGAGGAACACACCGACTTCCAGTACAACCGCGAGTTCATCCCGCCGCTCTGACAGCCGCCCGATCGCAGATGTCCACCACAGTCACGGTCATTCCGGGGGACGGCATCGGGCCCGAGGTGACCGAGGCGGCGCTGTCTCTCCTCGATGCGGCGGGCGCCGCCCTCGAGTACGACCGCCAGCTGGGGGGGATCGCGGCGATGGACGCCGTCCGGGATCCGCTTCCCCAGGCGACGCTCGATTCCATCCGGCGCAACGGCGTGGTCCTGAAGGGTCCCATGACGACCCCCGCCGGGTCGGGTTTCCGCTCGGTCAACGTCGCGATCCGGAAGGAGTTCGACCTCTATGCGAACGTGCGGCCGGTATGGACCCTCGTGCCGGGCCAGCGATACGAGGACATCGACCTGGTCCTGATCCGCGAGAACACGGAGGGCCTCTACGTCGGCGTCGAGCACTACATCGGTCTCGAGGGGGATCCGAGGGCGGCCGCCGAGTCGGTCATGATCATCACGCGCTTCGGGGCGGAGCGGGTCGTGCGGTACGCCTTCGAGTATGCGCGGGCGAACGGAAGGAAGAAGGTGACGCTCGCGCACAAGGCGAATATCCTGAAGTGTACGCAGGGCCTCTTTCTCGAGGTCGGGGAAACCGTGGCCCGGGAGTACGCCGGGGAGATCGGTTTCGAGGCGAGGATCATCGATGCAACCGCGATGCAGCTCGTCAAGGATCCCTACGTCCTCGACGTGCTCGTCATGGAGAACATGTTCGGAGACATCCTGAGCGATCTCATGGCAGGACTCGTCGGTGGACTCGGACTCGCGCCCGCAGCGAACATCGGAGCCGACGCGGCGATGTTCGAGGCGGTCCACGGTTCCGCCCCCGATATCGCCGGAACGGGTGTCGCGAACCCGACCGCGCTCTGCCTCGCCGCCGCGATGATGCTCGATCATCTGGGGAAGGGCGGGCCGGCGGGCCGCCTCCGGAGGACGATCCACCGGACGCTCGAGGACCCCGCCACGCGCACGCGCGATGTCGGCGGACCGGCCACCACCGCGGAATTTGTTGCCGCCGCTATCCGGAACCTGGACCGATGACCAGAAGAAGGGACCGCCCGGACCCCCTCTCCGACGATCTCGCCTGCATCCGCTGCCTTCGGGCGATGCCGGTCGGCGAGCTGGACAGCCAGTTCTGGTGCGGGGAGTGCCTCACCCGGGCGCGGAAGCGATCCGCCTTCCGCGGCTGGATGGCGGGCGGCGCGCTCGCCGTTTTCCTGGCGCTCTACATCGGTCTCTGGATCCGGCCCGACTATTCGCTCATTCCGATGGGCTGGGTCCTCGTGGTCGGCGTTGCCTTCTACCTCGGGGGGCGCGTGGTCCGGGAGTTCCTTTTCGGGTGGGAGCGGGTGCGCAACCGGCGCGCGGTCGAGGCCTTCCCCCCGAGCGACGGCCCGCCGGACGGGCCGGCGACATAACGCCCGTTTCGGCTGACGCTGGCGAGGTCCGGCAGCCTGCGCCGGCAGTCGGTTGCCGGAAGTATCGGCCTGTCAATTGGCAAGTTCGGGATAGGCCCGGCGCGGGCCGACAACCAGGGCCGCACCGCTCACGGCAGCTCCCGCCGGGGAGCAGGCCTCCGGAGTACCGGCCACGGCACGAGGAGCCGCGTCGAGCGGACGTACTCCCTGTAGCGGGGATCGTCTCCCCACCGCTCCCCGGCCCGCTTCCTCAGCGGCGGGATTCCCGTCACGCGGAGAAGCAGGAAGGTAAGGGCGAGTGGTCCGGCGGCCGCAGCCCGCTCCCAGCCCGCAAGATCCGGCAGGACGAAGAGGAATACTCCCCACCAGCAGAGCAGCTCCCCGAAGTAGTTGGGATGCCGGCTGTATCGCCAGAGACCCGAGCACGTCCATCCAACGCCGCCGCGAGTCTTGTGGCGGAATTTCTGCAGGTCCGCCACGGTCTCGATGACTAGTCCGGTGGACCAGACCAGGAGTCCGGGCCATCGTAGTGCGCCCCAGCCGCCGGGATCCGAGAACCAGAGAGTGACCGGAAGCATGACGACCCAGACGACCACGCCCTGCAGGAGCCAGAATCGCGCGAACCGCCGGAAGTCCTCGCGTATCCCGTCGAAACGCGGGTCGCGCCTCATCCGGATGATGCGTAACAGCAGGTAGACGCCGAGACGAACACCCCAGAGCACCACCATCGCGGCGATCACTGCCTGGGCCGGCTCGGAGGGGTCGTTGTCGAAGAGGAGGACTAGTGCCAGGAGGATGAAGGTGATGCTGTAGGAGAGGTCCGTGACCTTGTCGGTCTTCAGGCTCGCCGCGAAGCCGAAAAACCCCGCTTGGACGAGGATGCTG
>JAAXGI010000116.1 GCA_012267505.1 Gemmatimonadota bacterium | reverse complement strand
TTCACATCATCGATCCGGCCACGAACGAGATCGTCGGCGAGATCGACGGCGTTCCGCTCCCGCATGGGGTGAGCTACCATCCGGACGGAAGCGTCTACTACGCGAGCAACGAGCACGATCACACGGTCGACGTGATCTCGACCGAGACCCTCGAGGTGATCAGGCAGATCCCGCTCTCCGAGCGCCCGAACAACATCGGGATCACGCCGGACGGCACGAAGCTCTATGTGGCGATCACCGGCGGTGGCGCGGGCGTGGACGTCATCGACACGGCCACGATGGAAAACGTGCGCTTCATCCCCACCGCCGGCGGCGTGCACAACGTCTTCGTCTCTCCCGATGGCCGGAATGTGGTTGCCGGTATGATCGGCGCCCGGACGCTGAGTGTCATCGACACCTCGAGGGACGAGGTGGTCTGGTCGATCGAGGACATCGGGGGTGTGCGGCCCATGGAGTTCGACGTGAACCCCGACGGCTCCACCCGGCGCCTCTTCGTCGAGCTCTCCGGCTGGCACGGATTCGTGGTCGTCGACTGGGAGGAGCGGCGCGTCGTCCGGTGGGTCGGGATCCCGAAGCTCCCCGCCAACGAGGTCGACAACGATGCGCTGCAGGGCTCGCCGAGCCACGGATTCGCGCGCACCGTGGACGGCCGGACGCTCTGGGTCGCGAGCAAGCCGACCAACAGCGTCTATGCCTATTCGCTGCCGGATCTCGAGCTCGAGGCCAGGGTCAGGGTCGGCCATCATCCGGACTGGCTCGTGACGACCCCGGACAGCCGCTACCTCTACGCCGCGAACGCCGGTTCGAACGATGTCTCGGTCGTCGATCGCGAGACGATGAGCGAAATCAAGCGCATTCCGGTGGGCCACACGCCGAAGCGGGCGCATACGGTCGTCCTCCCGCACTGAGCGGAGTCTTCCCCCGATCCGGCCGGGGCGGAAAGCGCTGCCGTCTACGGAATCACCGTGTCATGACAGGAGTCGCACGAGATGAATGACCGCAGGAGATGGATCCGGGTCGCGTCCGCGATGGGAGCTGCGGTTCTCGCGCCCGTGGTCCTCCATGTGGCGGGCAGCGAGGCCACGGTCCGGCCCGCAGCGGCCGACGGCCCCGGCTCGCCGACGCCGCTCGCTCCTCACCGCGTGGCGGAGGCTGCCTTCCGGCAGGACGTTCTCGACTTCGGCGCGTATCGCGAGGAGATCGAGCCGATCTTCCTGGCCGACCGCGGCGGCTATGGCCCCGGGGAGGCGGCGTGCGTGACGTGCCATGTGCAGTCGGGAACACCGCTCAGGCTCCAGCCCCTCCAGAGCGACGGAAGCGGGGGGGTGTACTGGACGGAGGCCCAGTCACGGATGAACTTCGCGACCGTCGCGCGCCTCGTCACCCCGGGCGATCCCATGACGAGCCGGCTGCTCCGCGAGCCGCTCGCGATGGATGCCGGGGGGAGCCGGCTCCATGTGGGCGGGAAATTCTGGGATTCCATCGACGATCCGGAGTGGAGGACGATTGCAGCCTGGGTGAGCGCCGCCGAACCCGCCGGGATGGCGGCGGCATCCGCGCCGGCGCCCGATTTCGAGTTCTTCCGGAGCTGCATCCAGCGCATCTTCCTCGACCGTGAGGATGAGGAGGACCGGATGGAGTGCGCGGCGTGCCACGGGGGTGGCGCTCGCGGCTTCGCGCAGGAGCTGCCGGAAGGGCGTGACTACTGGAACGAGGAGGAGTCCCGGGCAAACTACGGCCTCGTGATGGAGTACATCGAGCCGGGGTTCCCCCTCCGGAGCCGCTTCCTCACCCATCCCCTCGACCCCCACGCCGGCGGAGACAACTACCACAGCGGCGGCCGCCGCTGGCACTCGCAGGACGATCCGGAGTGGCAGATGCTCGCCGCCTGGGTCCGGGGCGAGCCAACGAGCTGCGCGGTGACGGACCGCTAGCCAGGGAGGAAACAGATCCCCTGTCGAACATGTCCTTGAAGCTTCGCGGAGGCGGATGGCTTGCGCCGGCGCTCCTGTCCGGCGCGGCGCTGGTGGCGCCGTCCGCGCTCGGTGCACAGGAGATCCAGGCCACGCAGCTCATGATCCGGGCTACATCGCATGACGCAAAGATCATTGGGACCGGCGTAGGCGGCGTCCGGATCTCGGTATTTCGGAATGGTGGAGCGGAGCTTCGACGAGGAATACCGGGGCCAGAGCTCGGACTAGCCGAACGCACCCCGGCCCCACATCCGCGGATGGTGTACAAATGAGGACTCTACCCCTGCTGGCCGGCGCCCTGCTGGCGCTTGCGCGATTTGGGGCGGGGCAGACGGCCGACCCTTCCTACCTCGAGGAGGCGAACAGGCTCGCTGCCGAGCCGCGGGTCGCCGGGGCGTTCCGCCTGCTCGAGGAACTCGACGGCTGGGCGCTCGAGCGGACGATCGAACTCACGGAAATCCCGGCGCCTCCCTTCATGGAGGAGGTCCGCGGCCGCCGCTACGCAGAGCTACTTGCCGAAGCGGGTGCGGATTCCGTCTGGACGGACGCGGAGGGGAACGTCATCGCGTTGCGGCGCGGCCGCGGCGGAGAACGCACGGTCGCCCTCAACGGACACCTGGACACGGTGTTCCCGCCGGAGACCGACGTCACGGTCACGCAGGTGGGCGACACCCTCTTCGCGCCGGGTGTGGGGGACGACACGCGCGGCCTCGTCGTGGTGCTTGCCGTCCTCCGGGCCATGGAGGCGGAGGGGATCGAGACCGAGGACGACATCCACTTCATCGGAACGGTCGGGGAGGAGGGGCTCGGCGACCTTCGCGGGGTCAAGCACATCTACCGCGCGGGAGCGGACGGGCCGGACGAGTGGATCTCCGTGGACGGGGGCGGCTTGGACCGGATCGTCTCGATGGGGCTCGGCTCGGTCCGCTACCGGGTCACATTCGAGGGGACGGGCGGGCATTCGTGGGGCGCATTCGGGATCGTCAATCCGGCGCACGCGCTCGGCCGCGCGATCCGCAACTTCCAGGCGGCGGCCGACGGCCTGACCCGGGACGGGCCGCCGACGAGCTACAATGTCGGCCGCCTCGGCGGCGGCGCCTCGGTGAATGCGGTTCCCTCGGAGGCGTGGATGGAGGTCGACATGCGCTCGGAGAGCCCGGCGAACCTGGAGGAGATCGAGGGCCTCTTCCTCTCGGCCGTCGACACGGCGCTCAGGGAGGAGAACGGGTTGCGCCGCCAGGGCCCGGCCCTTGCCGTCCGGACGGAGCGGATCGGCTTCCGGCCCTCCGGAGAGACGGATCCCTCGACCCCGCTCGTCCAGAGGGCCATCGCGACGGCCGCCTTCTTCGGTGGCGAGGGCGAGCTGGCGCGCTCGTCGACGGACGCGAACACCCCCATCTCGCTCGGAGTGCCCGCAGTCACGATCGGCCGGGGCGGGATCGGTGCGAACGCCCACGGGCCGGGCGAGTACTGGGTCAATGTGGACGGGCACATCGCGATGCAGCGCGCCCTCCTCCTCGTCCTCGCCACCGCGGGGCTCGCCGACCCCCTTCCCTGACCGCAGCCGGGCCGGGCCTTCCCCTCCCCCCTACCGGCCCCGCGTGCGCTCGTACTCCTCGCGGAGCTGCGGGGCGAGGGGGTAGACGTCGCGGAACCGGTACCTCCTCTCCTCGAGCAGGCGGCGCTGGAACTCCTCCATGGCCTCCGATTCCGCGGCCGCCGCAAGGATGTCGTCGACGAGTTCCGGCGGGAAGAAGAAGATGCCGCCACCATCCCCGACCACGATATCACCCGGGAGAACGGTCACGCTGCCGATGCGGACCGGTGCGTTGTACTCGACGCCGAGCCAGGAGGTGGTGTGCGGGTCGGAGAAGCGGTGCAGGACCGGGAAGCCCTCGAACCGGTCGTCCATGAGACCGGTCAGGTCCCGCATCCCGCCGTCGATCACGACGCCCGCCGCCCCGCGCATCTGGATTCCCATCGCGCCCATGTCGCCGAAGAGGTTGTGTCCGTCGGATCCCCCGAGCTCGGCGACGACGACATCGCCGGGCTTCGCCTCCTCGGAGGCGCGGCCGTAGTACCTCCGGTCCCAGTTGCCTTCCTCCGCCAAGGTAGTCGCGGCCCGGGTCAGGTCGGGGCGCGGGGGTAGGAAGCGCATCGTGAGCGCGCGCCCCACGAGGCGTTCGCCGGGGCGCGTGCTCTCGAAACCCCGGGCGTAATTCGTGCGGTACTCGCCCACGGCAGAAAAGATGACCTCGAGCGGGACGGACCGGAGCGCTTCGAGCTCCTCGTCCGTTACGTCCGGACGGGTCGGCGCAAGCACATCCATCACGGCGGAGTAGGAGGTCCGGTTCGTCCGGAAGCCTTCGGGAGCCGGCACGTCGGGGTTGAATGCCTGGTCGTACGCCACCTGGGAGAGGGCGACGGGCGGCAGCACCAAGAGCGCTGAGAGCGTGAGAAGCGGGATGCGGTTCATGGCGCCGTCTCCGGGTCGGGGATGCGAGGGGGGCGAGTGCGTACCCCGGGACGCTAGAGGCCCGGTGTGCGGCGAGGCAAGACCCGGACAGCCGCGCATCCGTGTGGCTGTGCATCCTAGACATCTCCGGGGTCCGCGCACAACGGCAACGTGCTCGCCCGGTCCATCTTCGGCAGATGTGGAAGTGCGCCCGGGACACACGAGACTGGCAGCGGTTCCGCGAGAGCGCGACAGGGCGCCCATGCAGGGCCGATCGTACTCCGGCAGCGCGGGCCGGGGTCGGAGGTGGCCGTCCTGACACAGCATCTGCGGCCGGCCCCGGAGCGGGCGCTTTCTGCAGGAGGTGCAGCTGCAGGCGCTCGTGGTCGCCGCATGGCTGGCCCAGGGCGTTCGTCGCTGGCACGAGAAGGCGCCGCGCCCGTCGTCTCGCTGTCGCGTGGCCCGGCGTCTGAGGTGCGAGGGACAGGGCGACGGCCGGTCCGCCGGCCTCGACACCGGCCCGGTCCGCCGGCCGGTGGACACTGCTGGACGGGAGCGCTCCCCGGGCCCTCCGCGGCGCTTGCTCCAAGGGGCCAAACGGCACAGGTTTGGCGCTTCGCACCGCACTCCCTGCTGCCCCGGCGGGTCACAATGCAGCGAGCCCTGTCAGCCTACAGAACGGTCCTCCCGTACGTAGGTGTGATCCTTGTCGCCGCCGAGGCCCGAAGCGGGGAAGCCCAGATTCCGACGGAGGCGGATCGCGGACCCCCCGTGACCCCTGCCGGGACCGGGACGGAATACAGGCATTCCGGTGCGCCGCGCGCGCGGGCGGTTCGCGTGAACGGAGGGATCGCGTTCGACGGCGTGCTCGAAGAGGCGGTGTGGTCGTCAGCGCCCCCGATCGAGGACTTCATCCAGACCCTTCCCTTGGAAGGCGATCCCGTCTCGGAGCGCACCCAGGTCCGGATCGTCTACGACGACGACGCAGTCTATGTGGGGGCACTCCTGGCCGACCGGAGCCCGGTGACGACGCGTCTGGCCCGACGGGACGCCGGGCTCGGAGACTCCGATATCCTGGTCGTACTTTTCGACAGCTACCACGATCACGAGACGGCCTACCGGTTCTGGACGAATCCGTCCGGCGTGAAGGGAGACGCCATCGTGACGGGCAATGGGACAGGCCGCGGCGATGCCTCGTGGGATCCCGTCTGGGACGTGGCCACGCAGGTGACGGCCGAAGGGTGGACGGCCGAGATGCGGATCCCCTTCAGCCAGCTCCGGTTCAGCCCCGACCGGAGCCAGGTGTGGGGCCTGCAGATCGAGCGGAACATCAACCGGCTCCAGGAGAACGCCACCTTCCCCTTCACACCGCTCCTCGAGCGCGCCGGCGTCTCGCGCTTCGCGCACCTCGACGGGATCGAGGGCATAGAGCCGGGTCGCCGCCTCGAGCTCCTCCCCTACGCCGTGGCGCGGGGCGAGTACGTGCAGCTCGAGGCCCCGTCAGAGATTGACTTCCGGAATCCGTACCGGAGCGGATCGGATCACTTCGGGAACATGGGGCTCGACCTAAAGTACCGTCTCTCCTCGAATCTCACGCTCGACGGGACGATCAACCCCGATTTCGGCCAGGTCGAACTCGATCCGTCCGTCATCAACCTCACCGCCTTCGAGGTCCGGTACGCCGAAAGGCGTCCCTTCTTCGTGGAGGGGGCCGACATCTTCGGCTTCGGCGAGGCCGGGCCCTCGGGAAGCGTGGGGCGCGGTCCCGAGGTGTTCTATTCGCGGCGGATCGGGCGTCCACCCAGAGGTGCGGTACCCTCGGAGGCGGCCTTCTCCGACGTGCCGAGCGCGACGACGATCGCCGGCGCGGCTAAGATCACCGGGCGGTTCGGCAGCGGATGGTCACTCGGCATCCTGGAGGCGGTGACGGCCCGCGAGACGGCCGCCTACGTCGATGCGGGACGGTCCGGACACGAACTGACGGTCGAGCCGGCGGCGAATTACTTCGTGGGCCGGCTGAGACGCCAGATCCGCGGCGGGCAGACGCGGTTCGGGTTCATCGGCACGGCCGTCAACCGCGACACATCGGGTAGCGCGCTCCGCGGTAGGCTCCATACCTCGGCCTACGCCGGCGGAGTCGATTTCGCGCACGAGTCGACCGACCGTGTCTGGCTCTTCACGGGCGCGCTCTCCGGCAGCCGCGTCCATGGTACGCCGGAAGCGATCCTCCGCACCCAGCGCGCCTCGACCCGCTACTACCACCGTCCTGACGCCACGCACCTCACCCTCGATCCGGCTGCCACATCGTTGGCCGGGCTCTACGCCATGGGCTACATCGGCAAGCAGGCCGGGACCTTCACGATGCGAAACGGCTTCGCGTACATCAGCCCCGGGTACGAGGCCAACGACATCGGGTTCCACACGAACGCCGACCGGATCCTCTTCGACACGCACTACCAGTACAACCAGCTCGAGCCGGGGCGGTGGCTGCGGTCATGGCGGTTCTTCGGCGGGCCGGACGCCGTCTGGAACACCGCCGGCGACATGACTTTCATGAATGTGAACGTCCAGACTTCCGTCGAGTTCCTCAACTACTGGACAACCACGGTCCGGCTTCAGTACAACCCGTGGACTCAGGATGACCGGCTCACCCGGGGCGGGCCGATGGCGCGCTCGCCGAGCCAGCTGTCGGGCCGCCTCAACCTGAACTCGGACAGCCGCCGTCCGGTCGTCGCACGGGCCAACTACAGCTGGGGATCGGGTGCTCGCGGTGGCTGGAACCGGCAGCTCCAGCTGACGCTTAGCGGCCGTTTCGACGAGATCCTGCAGGTCAACCTCGGGCCCAGGTACTCGTGGTCGCACTCCATGGCCCAGTACGTCACGGCTGTCGCCGCGACGGAACTCTTTCCGGCCCGCTACGTCTTCGCCGGGATCGACCGGTCCACCCTCTCTCTCGAGACGCGGGTCAATGTGACCTTCACCCCGGATCTCTCGCTTCAGCTCTACCTCGAGCCCTTCATCGCCACCGGCGACTACGGGGCGCTGAAGGAGTTTCTGGCGCCCGGGACCTTCGAGTTCCTCGAGTACGGCGTCGACCGGGGCACGGTATCGCCGACCGGAGCTGGCGCGGTCGCAGTGGACCCCGACGGGTCCGGTCCCGCAGCCGCCTTCGCGGTGTCCGATCGCGACTTCAGCTACCGAAGCCTGCTCGGCAACGCCGTTCTGCGCTGGGAATGGAGACCGGGATCCACGCTCTTCTTCGTCTGGCAGCAGCGACGCATCAGTTCCCTCACAGGGCCGGGTCCCGGGAACGGCAGACCGTGGGTGGGGCATTTCGACCTCGCGCGCGACGCGGCCGACATCTTCGAGGTGGCTCCGGACAACATCTTCATGGTGAAGCTGAACTACTGGCTGAACCCGTGAGGTCCGCGACAGCCTCCAGCGGGTCCCGGCTGCGGGGCCGCCGCCCGCGGCGGGCTGGCTGACACCGTCATGGGGCCGCCCCGGTCCGGGCGCACCTTCGACCGCTCCATCGTCGAGGGCCCGATCCACCATGCAGTGTGGAAGATGGCCTGGCCCACGATGCTGCAGAACGTGATCGGGGGTCTCCAGGGAATCGTCGACCACGCGATGGTCGGCAACTTCGTGGGCTACGAGGGGAACGCCGCGATCGGCGTCGCGTGGCAGATCTTCCTCGTTGTCGTGGTCTTCAATATGGCGCTCTTCACCGGCATGGGCGTGATGGTCGCGCGCTTTGCCGGTGCGAATGAGCCCGAGAAGGTGAACCGGACCGTCTATCAGGCGTTTCTGACGGCGGCGGCCTTCGCCTTTGTATTCCTCGCGCCCGTCGGCTACTTCCTCGCCCCGCACCTTCTGGAATTCGTGAATGCCACGGCCGAGGTCCGGGCCGAGGCACTTCCCTACCTCAGGATCATGTTCGTCTTCAGCTTCGGGATGCTCATCTTCTTCATGCTCGGAGGGGCGCTCCGGTCTGCGGGCGACGCGAAGACCCCGCTCCGGCTCGGGGTCGCGCTCACGGTCCTGAACCTCGTGCTGAATGTGATCTTCATCCGCGGGCTCGGACCGATCCCGGGGTTCGGGACGACAGGCGCAGCGATCGGAACGACGCTGGCCGGCGGGATCCTCGCCGTCTACGCACTCCACCGGCTCTTCACGCACCGCTGGGTGATCGGCTTCCACCCGGGAGCCGGCCTCAAGCCCGACTTCGAGATCATCCGCTCGATCTTCCGGTTCGGGATCCCGGCGGGGATCCAGGGCGTGGCGATGAACATCGGCGGGGTGATCATGCTTGCCTTCGTGGGGTCGCTCGCGCTCAGCGGACAGGCCCAGGCCGCGTATTCCGTGGGCTACACGCAGGTCTTCTCCCTGATCACATGGACCTCCATCGGACTCATGGGAGCGGCGGCAGCGGTCGCGGGCCAGAACCTCGGGGCAGACCGGCCGGACCGCTCGATCCAGGGGGTCCACGTGGCCGCCTACATCGGACTGGCGGTTGCCGTCGTGGCGGGCGCGCTCTTCCTGCTCGTGCCGAACGTTCTCCTCTCGATCTTCGGCATGGACGATGCGGCGGTCTACGAGCTGACGGTTGAGCTGCTGGCGTATCTCGCGGTGTCGGGGCTCTTCGTGACCGTCGCTCTGTCCTACACCGGGGGCCTGCAGGGGACGGGCGACACGAAGAGCCCGCTCTACATATCCATCGTCTCCCAGCTGATCGTGCCCATCGGGATCTGCACCGTGCTCCAGCTTACCCAAGGCCTCGAAGCCCGGGATATCTGGCTGGCGATCGTGCTCGGCCAC
>JAAXGI010000199.1 GCA_012267505.1 Gemmatimonadota bacterium | reverse complement strand
CGGAGATGCTGAACGAGGCGCGCCTTCGAATGGCCCGCATCCCGGACGGGGCGGTGCTCGTCAAGAACCCGGTGAGCCATGCCCCGGGGTTCCGCATCGAGAACGTCTACGTGTTCGCGGGCGTTCCGGCGATCATGCAGGCGATGTTCGAGGAGATCGCCCACGAGCTGGAGGGCGGACCGCCCGCCACATCGGTCACCGTCTCGTGCTTTCTCGGCGAGGGGACGGTGGCGGAGCGGCTGCGCGAGATCCAGGAGGAATGGCGGGCCGCGGTCGAGATCGGCTCCTATCCGTTCTACCGGAAGAAGCGCTACGGCACGTCGATCGTGTTCCGGAGCCGCGACCCGGGCGCCCTCGATGCCGCCGCGGCGAGCTTCCGGGCCATCGTACGGGAGCTCGGCGAGGAGCCGGTAGAAGGGGAGGTCGCCTAGAGCGTGTTCACCCTGACGTGTGAAGAAACGCGCCACCGTTGGATAGAGATAAGCGAAGTCGGCAGGTCGGATTAGCCAAGCGCAGTCCGACAATATGCGCAACGCGTGGCCCCTTCGTCTCCAGTGTCGGATTACGCTCCGCTAATCCGACCTGCCGCTACCGCTCTCCGCACCCATCATCGGCGCACTACGGATGGACGGCGTTCGGTCCGCCGTGGGCTGGAATCCTGCGCTGCCAGGGGAATCTCGGAGGCGACGGGACCGGCGAAAGGCGCGGATCAGCGCCCCTCGAAGACCGGGGTGCGCTTCTCCTTCCAGGCCCGTACTCCCTCGCGGAAGTCCTGCGACTCGCGACACGCCTCGTAGCCCGCCCGGAACGCCTCCACGTCGAGCCGGCTCACCGCGATCTCGTTCATCGCCCGCTTCATGTTCCGTACCGAGAGGGGGGCGTTGCGGGCGAGGCGTGTGGCGAGGGTGTCGACGCGCGCGTCGAGCTCTTCGGCCGGCACCGCTTCGTCGAGAAACCCGATCCGAAGCATGTCGTCGCTCGACTGGGGGAGGGAGGCCATGAACAGCCGCTTCGCGGCGCCCACCCCGAGCCGGGTGACGTAGCGCTCCAGGCCCCCCTGGTAATAGTGGGTGCCGAGCCGGGCGGCCGGCATCACCATCTCCGTACCCTCGATCCCGATTCGGAAGTCGCAGGCGAGGGCGAGGTCGGTCCCGCCTCCGTACACGCTGCCGTTCAGCCGGCAGATGGTCGGGAGCGGGCACCCCTCGAACCGGTTCGCGACGGTCTCGAAGTCGACCTCCTCGCCGGTCGGAGTCCGATTGCCCGAGTGCTGGTCGTCGAGGTCGCCGATGTGGTAGCCGGCGCTGAACACCCGCCCGGTTCCCGTGAGCACCAGGACGCGGAGGGTGGGGTCGCCTTCGATGGCGTCGAGGTGCCGGTCGAGCATCTCGAGGTCTGCGGGCTCGATGCGGTTGAGCTTGTCGGGGCGATTGAGGCGGATGTCGGCGCGGGGGCCGTCGATGGTGAGGATCGGGGTGGAGCTTTCCTGGGTCGTCATCGGTCTTCCGCAGTCGCCGGGGCGCGGGCCGGGATCATACGATCGATCCCCCGCCGCCGCCCCACCCCCGCTTTCGGGGCGTTCACCGGACCGGGGGTGGGGCAAACGGGATCGAAGCGCCCCGCCCGATAAACTTGCGCCGCCAGCCGTCGAGGAGCCCCGCATGAGCCGATTCGCCTGGGAACCCACGCCCGCGCAGATGGACGAGAGCAACCTCGTGCCCTTCATGCGGCACGTCGGCATCGAGGGCCACGACTACGAGGCGCTCCTCGCGTGGAGCAAGGAAGACCCGGAGCGGTTCTGGGACACCGCGATCCGGTTTCTGGGCCTCAGGTTTCCGGTGCCCTACGAGCGGGTCCGGGACACGAGCGGCGGCCTTGCCTGGACGAGGTGGTGCATCGGCGGGCGTACCAACGCGGTCATCAACTGCATCGAGCGCCATCGGGGGACGCCCACCGAGGATCGTCCTGCGATACGGTGGGAGGGCGAGCGGGGGGAGGTCAGGGAGTGGACCTACCGGGAGCTGGACCGGCAGGTCTGCCGGCTCGCGGGAGGCCTTCGTTCCCTCGGGCTCGGACCGGGGGATGCGGTCGGGCTCTACATGCCCATGATCCCGGAGGTGACGGCCGCCTTCTTCGCCGTTCAGCACATCGGGGCGGTGGTGGTGCCCCTCTTCTCGGGCTTCGGCGAGGACGCGGTCCGGGCCAGGCTCGAGGATGCGGATGCGAAGGCGGTGCTGACCGTGGACGCGACTCTGCGGCGAGGGTCGGTGATCCCGATGAAGGCGACCCTCGACGCCGCGCTGGACCGGGTCTCGTCCGTGCGGCACGTCGTCGTGCACGAACACCTCGGAGAGCCGTTCGACTGGAACCCGCATCGCGACCGCCGGTGGCGCGAGGTGACCGAAGGGCAGGCGGACCGCATCGACTGCGAGCTCATGGATGCGGAGTCGGTCTCGATGCTGCTCTACACCTCCGGCAGCACCGGCCGGCCCAAGGGAACCGTGCATACCCACTGCAGCTACGTCGCGAAGATGTCGGTGGACTTTCTCCTGTGCATGGACTTCAAGGCGACCGACCGGATGCTGTGGATGAGCGACTTCGGCTGGGTGGTGGGGCCGATGCAGCTCGCCATCGCCACCCTCGGCGGCGGGTGCCTGGTGATCGCGGAGGGAGTGCCCGACTACCCGGAGCCAGGAAGGATGTGGCGGCTGGTGCAGGACCACCGCGTCACCTACCTCGGGGTCGCCCCGACCGCGGTACGGAGCCTCATGCGGCACGGGAACGAGGCGGTGGCCCCCTACGACCTCTCGTCGCTCCGGTGCGCGAGCTCCACCGGCGAGCCGTGGACGGACGAGGCCTGGAGCTGGTTCTTCCATACGGTGGGGCGGGGGCGGATGCCCATCCTCAACATTACCGGCGGGACAGAGCTAGGAGGCGCCATCCTCGCGTCGATCCCGCTCCGACCTCTCAAGCCCTGCAGCTTCAACGCGGAGACCCTGGGGGTGAGCGCGGACATTGTCGACGACGCGGGCTGGCCGGTCGCGACCGGCGAGGTCGGCGAGCTCGTGCTCCAGGAAGCCAACATCGGCATGACCCGAGGGGTGTGGCGCGACGCCGA
>JAAXGI010000060.1 GCA_012267505.1 Gemmatimonadota bacterium | reverse complement strand
ACACCAGTAGCGGTCGTTGGCGCTTCGCTCGCCCGTGCGGTCCCACCGGCAACGGGGACAGACCCGCTCTTCCTCGCCCGCTCCCCATCGCCGTTCGGCGAACCACCTGCGGGCGGACTCTTCATCGGGGAAGTAGTTGAAGAACTGGTAGATGGAGAGCCCCTTCCTCCACCACTTGCCTGGAGCAGGCTTCGTGCATCTGGCCATGACCGCATCCTACGGCCATTGCCGGACATATCCTGTCAGTTCAGGGGAACCCGGACGCCGTAGGAGATCCGGGCTCGTTGCGCCAACAAGTATGTAAATCCCATTTTTTTCATCCAGACCCCGCGATACTTGAGAGCGTCTAGGGTCTGGCGCGTATACCAGAGGACGTGATCCGCAACGTTGGACAGTGTGCCACCGGCAAAACCTGTTGTCTTGGCGAATGTGATGGTACTAACGAATCCGGCTTCGCCAAAAACCTCATCCATCAGTGCGCGCACCCGGTGCACATTTTCGTCGCCGATCTGGACGAAGATGCTGCCGCTCTCGGTGAGGAGATCCCGGGCCACCGTCAGGCGGTCGCGGAGGTAGGTGAGATAGGAGTGGATCCCGTCCTTCCAGGTATCCCGGAAGGCCCGGACCTGCTCCGGTTCCCGGCTGATGTGTTCCCGCTTCCCGTCCGTTACGTCGCGGCTCCTCGTGGACCACTGGAAGTTCGAGTCGAACGTGATTCCGTAGGGCGGGTCCATGTAGATGCACTGGACCTTGCCGCGAAGGCCCTCCCGCTCGGCGAGACTCGCCATGACCCGCAGGGAGTCCCCGAGGATCATCCGGTTCGACCAGTTGCCCCGGTGCTGGTAGAAGTCGGTTCGTTCCGCACCCTCCGGTAATCCGTTGAAGTCGCCGAAGAGGGACGGCGCCGGCGGATTCGCCTCGTCTCGGCGCGCCTTCGTCTCGCGGAGCAGCTCGTCCACGAGCGCCTTCGGCTGGACCTTTTCCTGGATGTAGAGCGGCGGGGCCGGTGCCACCAGATCGGACCAATCCTGCTCGTCCTTTCCCCGCCACACCAACTGCGGGTCGAGGTCGGTATTCCGCCTGTAGCGCACCGCAACCGGCCTACGCTGGTCGCGGGGGACGATGGGGGCGTCCTCCGCGCTCGGGATGTTCAGGCGCCCGGCGGACCGGTGGACGGTCGCCTCGACCGACTTCGATGCCTTCCGGCGGGTCCTATGACTCTTGTTTTTTCTGGGCACGGGGTGCGGGCGCTCGTCGCCGTGAGGGGTGCGGCAGGTCCACGACCTCGATCCGCGAAAGATCGAGGCAAGTGGAAGCGTGGTCTATGTCGAACCCCACGACCGCCCCTGCGGCGTCGAGATCCGCCACCAGGCCGTCGGAGATCTCCACGGCCTCAATGCCTGGATCCGGCCGGAGTTCGACGTAGAGGCTGTCGGTCTCCGGGTAGTAGGTCAAGGTCATGGTCGGGTAGGGGTTACGGCCTGAGGTCGCGACGGGCCGGGCCGGCTGCCTCCACCGGGAGAACCAGCGGCGCTCCCGGTGACGGGGTTTGCGGGTGCCGCCGGCCGACCAGTCGGTCGAGGGCGGCGGTGAAGTCCGCGGCCATGGAGTCGAGGCTCCGGAGTTCGACGAAATCCCAGCGGTCGTAAGTGCCGAGGTTGTTCACTCCGGGGACCCAGCGGGCGCGCATCGTTTCGGCTTTCGTCTTCGTTTCCTCGTCGGGCTGGCCCTTGATCTCCACGACCAGGTGGACCGGGTCTCCCTCGCCGTTTCTGACGCGAACGATGAAATCCGGGAGGTAGCGGCGGGTCTCGCCGGCGACGCGGTAGGGGACCTCGAAACCAAGCCCGCTGTTCTTCACGTACGCCTCGACGCGGGGTTCCTTCTCCATGAGCCGGCAGAACTTCATCTCCCAACTGCTGTCGCAGACCGCGAAGTTGACATGCGACTTCGTGGTCTCGTGAAGCAGGCGCTTCGACGTGCGGAAAGCAACCTCCGCGCTCGATCCCTCCGGGTTGTAGGGGCTCGTCACCGCCAGCACCCTCCGGTCGCCGGAAGTCCCCGCGGTGATCGCGGCGGCGATCCGCTCGCACACCCTCTCGGCAATTTCCTGGTAGAGCAGTTGGCCCGGGTGGGTGCCGCCGATGCAGACCAGGTAGCCGCCGTCGAGCCACTGTCGGACGATCCTCTTCACCTGGCCGAAGAGATGGAGGCGTTCGTCTTCGTCCGGTCCGCGGAGGTGGCGGCGCAGCAGGTCCCGCGTCAGGTGGAAGCCCAGCGTCGCGGAGCGGATGCCGCGGTTCTGCTCCGGGCGCAACTCTTCCGGAAGACCCACGATTCCCCGGTTCGTGGTGAGGGACGGCCCCACCAGCTCCGGCGTCAGCTCGAACCGGGAGTCCGGGCTGAACGAGGCGGTGAGGCGGTCGTCGGGAAGCTCCACCCGGTACCCCTCCACGCGGGGAAAGCGGATCTCCAGAGGGTCGCGTTCGGGGATCACCGCGTACACGTGCACCACGGATGTCGGCTTCCCCGGCGGCACCGGGACCGGTTTCGCGGTGAAGTCGAAGGGCACCCCGAGCACGTCGGCGTACTCGGTGTCGAAGCGGCCTTTGTCGTTCAATTCGTAGGACTGCCGGCGCAGCGCCCGACCCACCACCTGCTCGCAGAGAAGCTGGGTGCTGAACGCGCGGACGCCGAGGATGTGGGTCACCGTGTTCGCGTCCCAGCCCTCGGTCAACATGGAAACGGAGACCACACAGCGGATGTCCGCCCCCAACCGGCCCGGTTTGCCGACGGTGTTCATCGCCTCGCGGAGCAGCTCGGAGTCGGTGATGTCTTCGGCTGCGCCCGCCCCCTCGCGGGCGGCCTTCTCCCGGCGGAAGCGCTCGATCTCGTCCTGTGCCGCCCGGCGGAACGCCGCATCGAGCGCGTCCCCGGATTCGAGCTGGCGGCTGTCGATGAGCAGCGTCCGCGGCCGGCCGAGCCGCTGGCCGTAGTCGTCGTAGTTCCGGAAGAGCGGGAAGCGACTGTTTCTGACCGCCGGGGCGCCGTCCTCGCCGGGGAATTCAAGACCGGCGATGAAGTCGTGTACCACCTTCGAGGCGGCGGTGTTCGAGCAGACCACGATGAAGACCGGCGGTCTCCCGATGCCCGCGTCGTGCCAG
>JAAXGI010000117.1 GCA_012267505.1 Gemmatimonadota bacterium | reverse complement strand
AAGAAGGAGAGGCGCGAGGCGACCTCCAGGTTGTCGAGCTCGTAGGTCCCTCCGGGTCCGGGCTCGGCCGGTTCGGCGTAGACCCGGAAGAGGAACTCCGGATCCACGAGGATCCGCTCGAGGGCGAGCTGGATCCCCGCATCGAAGCTCCCGCCGCGACGGCGTCCCTCGGCGAAGAAGTCGAGCAGGCCTTCCGTGTCAGACTCGGCAACGGGGCGCCGGTACGCCCGCCGGGCGATCCGGGATAGGATTTCGGCCGCGCACGCCTCCTCGCTCGCTCCGGGGGCCGGGCGGCAGGCGAAAATTGCCCGGCGGCTCGGCGTCTCGGCGACCTCCCCCGAGACCTCGTACGGCCCCCCGACCTGGACGGCCGCCACGCTCGCGATATCCATGTAGATCTGGTCGTTCGTTAAGACCCGACCGCGCTGGCGCGGTTGCGGGAGCCCCTCGGGCTCCCACTGCTCCCGCACGAAGGAGGTGCCGATGACGTGCGGACCCGCCTCGACCCGGACGCGCGCCTCAAGGTGCGCGTCCCCGGTCAGCTGCATGTATTCCTCCCACTCGGGGGCCCCGAAGGAGCCCGGCTCGCCGGAGCCGGCGTAGCTGGCTGCCGCAGGCCGGTAGTCGAGCGCCCCGCCACCGACGGTGAAGCGCTCGACGAGGGCGCCGTCGAGGCGCAGGTCGAGCTGCTGCTGCCATCCCATCCCCATGAGGTAGTCCTGGTACTGGCGCCGGAGGACGATCTTGATGAGGTATTCGCCGTCGACGGGGAAGTAGTGGCGGACGGCGGCGCCTCCCCGGGACCCGAACGGCAGCTCTTCGCTCTGCAGCTGGTCCTGGACGATGTGGAGCGGGACCTCGAAGGTCTCGACGCCCGCGGAGCCCGGCGGGAGTCCGACGGCCAGCCGGGTCAGCTGGCGCGCGACGGACATGTAGCGCTCCATGTGCGCGGTTGTGATCGAGAGGGCGTCGGCGTAGTTGTCGAAGCTCCCGTCCGCCGTCTCGTCGCCGGGCAGGAGGGACCGGATGTCGACATCGAGCCCGAGGAGCTCGTTGACCGCGTTGTTGTACTCGAAGCGATTCAGACGGTGGACCGGGTTCGTTGTTCCCGGGTCCGCCTCTCCGGCGAGGGCGGCCCGGTCGATCTCCGTCTCGAGCCAACCGGCCACGAAGTCGTAGCTCTCCTGGTCGGGCCGAGGCACGCCCCCGGGGGGCATCGTGCCTGTCCTGAGCTTCCGTACAACGTCCTCCCAGCGCTCGGGCGCGTCGGCGGGGTTTACGACGTCTAGGACATCGAGTGCGAGACCGGCCGTAAGTACCGTCTCGTTGTGACAGGCTACGCAGTAGGTGTCGAGGATCTCGCGGACCCGCTCCGGATCCGCGGGCTGGGCAGGGGATTCCTCCGGCGCCGGGAACATGGGCCCGGGTGGGAACGCTGCCGCCTCGCCGACCGCCGGCTGGGCGGCGTGGGCCCCGAAGAGAGAAACCGCGACCCCGGCCGCCAGTGTGGCCGCGGCGGCCTGCCCGAACCGCCGGTTCCGCCTGCCGGGAGTGGTCCCGTCTCCTGTCCGTGTCCGCTTCATGCTGCTCCCCCGGGTCCTCGTCCGAGGCAAGAAACCGGATCCCGCGCCATCGCGGTCCGGGTCAGTCGTGGTCGTGCGCGTGGGCCTCGATGCGCTTTACCTCCTCGTGGGCGTGATCCGCACGAAGCGCGCGGTTCCGGCGCCGGATGTCCGCCTTTGCGCGGCTCCGCGTATGCTCGGAGCTCACCGTTGGCGCGGACATCTCCTTCTCGACCTCGCCGCTCCCGCAGAGGGGACAGACCGGCACCCCGGTGCTCCCCCTCACGAAGTACTCGAACCCGTGGGCACACACCGTGCAGCGGTACTCGAAGATCGGCACGCGCCGTCCCGTCCGTCAGCGTGTCAGGTCCACAAGGATCGCGCCCCCGCCATGCCCCGTCCCGAAACGGGTCGTCGCGTCCGCGGGGCTCAGGTAGCGCACATGTGTGACATCGTTGACATGCATGCCGTAGAGTGCCTCGATCGATCCGAACTGCATCTCATTGGCGTAGACGACCGGGATGGTGGACTCGGGGGCCGTGAAGGACGCCCGACCCCTCGGCCGGAGCCACCGGGGCCGGAGCTGGCGGATCGCGTCGTGGAGGTTCTCCGCCGTCGACTGCCTTATCTCGTCGCCGGTCAGCTCGTTTCCCCCGGACCTTGAGGGCCCGCCCGCGCCCTCGCCGGTGGCGACCGAACATCCCGCCCCCAGCGTCCCGAGGACGAGTGCCCCGAGGACGAGGCGCCCTGCGTACAGCCTGACACAACCTTTTATCGCCGCCATTTTGCCACCTCCCTTCCTCCCAGAGTCCCTACCGAGGGGGCAGGTCCCCCTACGGGGCGGGGGGGTACCAGTCGTGTACCCGGACCTCGATGTCCGGTTCGTTCGCGAGTGCCTCGAGATACACGTCGATCGGCAGCTCGCGGTAATGGTATGGGTAGACGACTGCCGGCCGGATGATCTTCACGCACTCTGCCGCCGCAAGCGGTTCCATCCTCCCGTGTGGGAGGTTCAGCGGCATGAAGGCGATGTCGATGTCCTCGATCGCCTGGATTTCGGGTACGCACTCGGTGACCCCGGAGAGGTAGATGCGCGTGTCGCCGAGCGTAAGGATATAGCCGTTCCCCTCGCCCTGGGCGTGGAAGGGCTCGCCCGGGAGGAGGTCGTACATCGCCACCGCCTCGATATCGATGCCGGCGAGCGTCAGCCGGTCCCCGTTGTCCATGACGGTGGCGTCCGGCACCTGGAGAAGGCGTTCGCGCGATCCCTCGTCGCGTGCGTCCTCCGGCCGGTCGGAGACCACCACGGGGGCGCCGGGCTTGCGGAGTTCGGCGATGAGGGCCGGGTCCAGGTGGTCGGCCGGGGTGTCCGTCACGAGGATCAGGTCCGCAGGCAACGCTTCCGAGTAGTCTCCCCGGCTGAAGGGATCCACGTGGATCACCGTGCCCTCGTATACAAGCTGTACGCTCGCGCCCACGAAGGGCGTGATCCCGATGTCGGCGGTTTCGCCATCGTCGGCCGGGGCGCAGGCGAGCGCCAGGAAGGCAGCGAACGGCGCGGTCCGCAGCAGCAGTCTCTTCCGGTTCATCGAATTCTCCTCCAGGCGGTCCTCATGGTAGCCGCAGGGCAACGAGCGATCCCGGAAGCCCCTGTCCCGAGACGGCCGTCACGATGTACTGGACCCCGTCGTGCAGGTAGGTCATCGGTGCCGTGTCGGTGGGCGCTGGGAGTTCCACGGTCCCAACCCTCTCCCCGGTCCTCTTGTTCACCGCGTGCATGCGGGGCAGGCCGCCGCGGCCCTCGCCGTAGATGAGGAGGCTCCCGGTGGCCACCGCGGTCGCGTGGCTGGGCTGTCCGGTGTTGGGGAGATCGACCCCCTCCAGCAGCGGATGGTTTGAGATCCGCTCGGGTGTCTCGCCGTTCGGGATCCACCAGAGGATCTCGCCGGTGTTCATGTCAATCGCGGTGATCCGACCATACGGGGGCTTGTAGAAGGGGATCCCGTCGATCGTCCCGACGCCGCCGGGAACGGGTGCGTGCGTCCACTCCACGGGGGTGATCCCGGACTGGCCCGTGAGCTGGCCGTCGCGCTCCATACCCGGAATCAGGGTGAATCCGCCGCACGACTTCACCGAAGCCGTGTAGATGATCCCCGTCTCGGGGTCGGCGACCGTCCCGCCCGGGATGTTCGTTCCTCCTCCCTGGGACGGGCAGAACAGCGCACCCTTCTTCCCCTCCGCGTTGGTGGCATGGAGGGGCGGTAGGTAGAGCGAGGGGCCGTACTCCCACTCTGAGACGAGTTCGAGGGCCCGCGCCCGGATCTCCGGGGTGTAGTCCGCGAGGTCGTCCTCCGTCAGGCCGTGCATCTCGTACGGGGCCGGCCGAGTCGGGAAGGGTTGCGTCGGCGAGCTCTGCTCCGTCGGCACGCGGGACTGCGGCACCGGACGCTCCTCGATCGGCCAGATGGGCTCGCCCGTCACGCGGTTGAAGGCGTAGATGAAGGCCTGCTTCGAGCTCTGGACGAGCGCCGGGATCTCCTCGCCGTCGACCGTGACATCGATCAACTGCGGCGGGTGGGGGAAGTCGCGGTCCCAGATGTCGTGGTGGATTGCCTGGAAGTGCCAGACCCTCTCCCCCGTCTCGACATCGATCGCGACAACGCTGTTCCCGAAGAGGTTGTCGCCCGGGCGGTGTCCGCCGAAGTAGTCGTTCGTCGGCGCGTCCGTCGTGACGTACACGATCCCGTTCTCGGGGTCGGCCGAAAGCGGCGGCCAAGTGTTGATGTTCCCGCTCCACTCCCACGCGTCGTTCTCCCAGGTGTCGTGGCCGAACTCACCCGGCTGCGGGATGATGTTGAACTTCCAGAGGTGCTCCCCGGTGCGCGCGTCGTAGGCGAGGACGTCTCCCGGAACGTTCTCCCGCCTCGGATCGAGCCGGCCCGTCAGGTTCGAGTTCCCGACGACGACGACGCCGTTGACCACGATCGGCGGCGAGGTGTTCGTGATGTAGCCGATCTCGGCCGGAATCCCCGCCTCCGGGTCGTAGGGATGCCCGAGGTCGGCGAGCATGTCGACCGCGCCGTACTCCCCGAATCCCTCGACCGGGATCGGGCCGCCGAATCCATCGACCGGGTGTCCCGTGTCGGCCTCGAGGGCGTGGAGGAAGAAGGCGGGGGTCACCAGGTAGATGACGCCGCGCCCGTCGATCTCCGCGTATGCGACGCCCTTCCCGTGACTCTGCCTGGAAGAGCGCTCCCAGCGCGTCGTGTGGGGCTCGCGGAAGGTCCAGAGTGTCTCCCCCGTCGCGGGATCGATCGCGGCGGCGGTCCGGCTCCTGCCTGCCACCCCGTAGAGCGTCCCGTCGGCATAGATCGGCGTCGTCCTGAGGATGAAGTCGACGGAAGGCCCGAAGTTGTCTCCGCGCCAGATCCATGCGATCTCGAGGTCGTCGAAGTTGGATGCGTCGATCTGTGTCAGGGGGGAGTAGCGGGAGTTGCCCGCGTCCGCCCCCCAGTATCGCCACTCCCCGTAGGGATTGCCCCCGTCCTGCGCCCATGCCGGGGCCTCGGGGGCCAGCGTGCAGGAGAGGGCAATGAAGAGAGCGGAACTCACGGTCGAGGTTCTGCGACTGTTCACGGTGTTCTCTGGGCTGAAGTAGGGGCTCCTCTCTTATGGCCTGATCCTGCCCCTGAGGACAGAAAGGCTACGGTATCATTCTACCGAAGATGGGGCGTCTTGGCCAAATGCACCGGGGGCCCCGCGCATGCCGCGCGGGGCCCCCGGGTGCCGTCTACTTGTGAGGTGTTCTCAGCATGTGCTGCTCACGTTGGGATTCGACGCGACCTCGAGGAAGGAGATGGGAAGGGGCCTGCCGTTCTCCATCTCGAACCCGTACTCGTTCTGGATCTCATAGGTCTCGTTCCAGCGGATCTTGTCCCCGCCGCGCGTTCCCTGTCCGAAGAGCTCCCTCCGCCGCTCCTCACGCACGGCCTCCATGATCTCGGCATCGGAGGCTCCGGCGAGGTAGTCCGCCGTGGGCAGCGGCCACGCGGAACTGTCGATATTCGCGTGGAGTCCCGCGGGGTTCGTCCTGAGCAGGTTGATGATGTCCACGGCGTCCTGTCCGCCGAGGGCTTCGGCCTTCATCAGCTGCGCCTCGCGCCAGGTCGCGAAGGGGATCGGGTCGGCGCGATCCGAGTATTTCCTCTGAAAGCGGTAGTCGAGCGTTCCGTTCCGGTTATCCACCAATGGCTTCCCGCTGTCATCGTCGAAGTAGATTTCGACCCGGGGGTCGTTGACAGCGTTGTCGCTCATCATGCCGCCCATTCGGTCCGCCCAGGTGGCTCTCCCGTCGGCGGAGATCGTCATGTTTGACGGCGGGATGCCATAGTCATTTGGCGGGACCACCCCGTAGTACCGGTGCGGCATGAGGCTCTGGTCCTCGTGGTTGCGCCTGGCGATCTTGTTCCTGCGCCTGTCCGGATCAGTGGAATAGGTGGCGTTGAACTGGAAGCCCTCCGGCACCAGGTCCGCGTTGGAGACCACCGCCGCCATGTTGCCGAGATTCAGGTTAGCCCGGGCTATCCCGACGTAGGCGGCGTTCCGCACGTCGGCGGTGCCGCCGCTGACCGCTTCGTTGAAGAGCTCGATGGCCCGCTGCCAGGCCTCCTGGCGGGTTCCGAGGGGCCCGCCCTCCGGATACTGGACCGGGTCCAGGACGACGACGCCGCAGTGGTACTCACCCATGATCTGCTCGGCGTACCCCTGGTAGAGGGAGACGCCCGCGAGCAGCTCGGTGGCGTTCGGGACGGCCCCGGACTCATAGGCCGCGAAAAAGTCCTTGACACGCACCGCCTGGAGCCGCGGCGTCATCATGGGACCATAGACCGGTCCGGTCCCGGAGGAGCAGGGGTCCGCGTACACGTCGACCAACTGCGCCCTCAGCTCCATGAGGGCGTTGGGCCTGGACGAGCTCGCGTTCAGGAACTCGCTGTACCAGAGTCCGGCATACCAGACGTAGTCGACGAGCCCGCATTCGAAGTCCGCCTGGACGCTGAGGGCGAGCGTCTCTGCAAGGGCGGGGTCCGTCAGGTCCGGCTCGGTGACATCGCCGGGGAGATCCACTTGCAGGATCTCGTCGAAGTCACACGCGCCGAGAGCGAGCGTGAGGAGGGGTGCGGCCACGAGGGCCGGCCACATCGCCCGCCGCCGGCCGTGCCCTCTGGTGTTTTTCCTTCTGGAACTCATTTTTCGACCTCCCAGTAGTTCGTCAGGTGGCGACCCGCAGCCGGGAGCCCGCGCCCCCGGCTGCGGCCGCAGAGTCGGATTCGCTCAGAACGTCAAGTTCAGTCGCAGCGAGTAGGAGCTCAGCGGTGGCCAGTCGCCCCCGGACTCGTTCCCGAAGTCGTAGCCCGGCCGGCTCATCTCGGGGTCGGTCACGATCTCGCACCGGTCCGGTCCGTAGTCGCGGCCGTCGATGCCTTCGCACCAGTCTCCGGCACGCTGCTGCTGGAACCAGATCCTCCAGAGGTTCCGCGCGCCGACCGTCACGCTGGCCCGCGAGGCGCCGACGCGGTCGACAACCGACTCCGGCAGGGTGTAGCTCAGCGAGAGCTCGCGCAGCTTCGCGATCCCCGCCTTGTGGAACGAGAGTCCGTTCCGGGTAACCTGGCGGTACGCCTGCCCGATCGCGTTGTCCTGCAGGTACACGAGCTGGGAGGTCGGGTAGCTCGTGGACCGGGCGCCCAGGTAGTCGGATCCTTGCCAGTGACCGCCCAGGGCGTCGACCATCGCCGTGATCCGCACGTCGTTGAAGATCGTCAGGGTGTTCGTGACATTCAGAAGCCAGGTGGGCTCGGTCCGCCCCCAGACCACGCGGGGCGCGTTGGCGCAGTCCATCTGGCCGCCGCCGGGTTCGAGACCGCCCCAGCCCTTCTCGGCCAGCTCTGCCTGCGTGTACGGTCCCGGGTTCCCCGCACCGGCATCGCACAGGATGTTCGTGACCTGGCCGTTCACGCCGTTCACGAACTCGGCGTGTACCACGCGCTTGTCGGAGAGGGCCGAGATCCCGAAACCCTCGTAGTGCGCCATCGTCCGGCCGACCTGGATCCTCTCGATCCCGCCCATGTCGATGACCTCGTTGGCGAGCGTCGTGAAGGAGACACCGACATCCCACGAAAGCGGGTCGGACTGGAAGGCCAGCACGTTCAGCTCTGTCTCCGTGCCCCACGCCGCCACCTCGCCCACGTTCACGAGCTGGACTCCGCCTGCGAAGTCCCCGGCTTGGCTCGGCCAGAGCGACGGCGGCACGGTCCTCGACACGATCGCGTCCTTCGTGGTCCGGTCGAACCAGGTGAAGTTGGCGGCGATCCGCCCGTCGAAGAACTCGGCGTCGAAGCCCAACTCCAGCTCCTCGCCCCGCTCAGGACCCAGCGCGGGGTTCCCGAAGGAGCGCCCACGGGGCCTCAGGACGGGCTGTCCACCCGGGCCGGTGTCAGGCGTGAAGAGCCGCGTCGCCGCGAAGGCGTCGGGCTGCTGTCCGGCCGCGCCCCATGCCGCCCGCGCCCGGAACTGGCTCACCCAGTCGAGATTCCAGAAAGCCTCCTCGTGCATGACCCATGTGCCGCTGACCTTCGGATAGGTGGCCCCACCGAAGTCGGCTCCGAACGCGCTGTTGTCGTCCCTGCGGACGGCGAGCGTGACGAAGAGCCGGTTGTCCCAGTCGAACTGGTTCTGCACGTAGAAGCCGAGAGTCGTGTTCTCCACGAAGGTCTCGTGGGCCGTCTCTCTTGCCGCAGCGCCCACTGTCGACAGCGCGGCCACGGCAAACTCCTCACCGGTGGCCCGGTACTGGAGGTCCTCCTCGTGGTAGTACTGGACCCCGTAGGAGGTGGCGGATCCGAGAAAGCCGTCCATGAAGCGGAAGGTGGCCGTTCCCGAGAAGTCGAAGGTGGAGACGGGAACCTCCCTCGCCCTCACGTCCTTCTGGCCGAATTTCCCGTCGGCTCCCGTGTGCGGGTAGTCCGGACCCTGCCGCTTGTCCAGCTCGTCGAACCGCTCGTGGATCTGGTCGATCCCGAAGACCATGCGGTGGGCTAGCCAGTCGGTGGCATCGTGCCGGACCTCGAGGCTCCAGGTGCTCCGGCGGTTCGTGAAGCGCTCGATCCGCTTGTCGCTGTAGAAGGCCTCGGGCGGGGTCCGGAACCCCCGGTTCGGGTGGTCGTTGAACACGCCGCCCAGCCTGCCGCCCCAGGCGAAATTCGTGCCCCAGAAGTACTGCGGCGGCTCCCGCTCACTGATGACGTAGCCACCGTTCAGCGTGAAGTTGAGGCTCTCGCTGGCCGTGACCTGGATGGAGGTCCGAACCGTGTTCCGCGTATCCGAGTTCCACCTCACCACACCGTCCTGGTCGCTCCGGCTGACCGAGGCCGAGTAGCGGAGCAGATCCGTCCCGCCGCGGACCGCGACGTTGTACCTCTGGGTGAGTCCGTGGATGAAGAGCTTCGGCTCGCAGAACTCGTAGGGTGCCCTGCCGCAGCGTTCCTCGTTGATCTGCGCCAGGTTCGTGTTGACCAGCTGGTCCACGCTGTCACAGGGTGGGCTTGCGCAGAGCGCGGGATCGGGGATCCACCCCCTCGTGATCATGTAGTCGGGCAGATACATCGCCCCGGTCTCGGCGGTGAAGTCGAAGACCGGCGCGCCTACCTCTCCCCGCTTCGTGATGATCTGAATCACCCCGTTCGCGGCCTCGGTTCCATAGAGAGTCGCCGCGGCGGGACCCTTGATCACCTCGATG
>JAAXGI010000288.1 GCA_012267505.1 Gemmatimonadota bacterium | reverse complement strand
CGTCTCGTTCGGCGACCCGCGCGGCCTCCGGCGCTTCGCCCGTTCGGCGCAGATCGCGGGGGTGACGACGGCGACGGACCTCGCGAACGAGCTTCCGGAGGAGACGGTGGCCCGCCAGGTCGAGGTCACCTCCGACGACGGCTATCCGCTTCGCATCGTGCCCGCGTTCATCGGGATGTCGCGTCCCGCGCCGGAGGGGGTCGAGTGGGTCAAGTCGCTCATCCCGCGGAGCAACGAGCGGCTTCGCTACGGGCTCGTCAAGCTCGTCCTCGACGGCTCGATCCAGGGCTTCACGGCCCGCCTCAAACGGCCCGGCTACTACAACGGGGCGGAGAACGGCCTCTGGTACATCGACCCCGACGAGCTCCCGAACATGCTCGGGACCTACCACCGGGCGAGCCTCCAGGTGCACATCCACACCAACGGCGACCAGGCGACGGAGGCCGCGATCGACGCCATCGAGCGGGTGCTGAAGGAGAACCCCGACCCGGACGCCCGCTTCACCCTGCAGCACTGCCAGATGGCCCACGACGCCCACTTCCGACGCATGGCGCGCTTGGGTGTCTGCGCCAACCTCTTCGCCAACCACCTCTACTACTGGGGCGACCAGCACTACGCGCTCACGATGGGCCCGGAGCGGGCGGAGCGGATGGACGCGGCGGGGAGCGCGCAGCGGCTCGGGGTCGCGTATTCCATCCACTCCGACGCCCCGGTGACCCACCTCGCACCCCTCTTCACCGCGTGGTGCGCGGTGAACCGGAGGACGTCGACGGGGCGGGTCCTCGGCACGGGGGAACGGGTAAGCGTGGCGGACGCGCTCCACGCGGTCACCATCGGGGCCGCGTTCACCCTCAAGCTGGATACGGAGATCGGCTCGATCGAGTGCGGCAAGCGGGCGGACTTCGCGATCCTCGAGGAGGATCCGCTCGCGGTGGACCCGGCCGAGCTCCGCGACGTTCCCGTGTGGGGAACCGTCGTCGGCGGGCGCATCTTCCCCAACTCCGAGATCGGCGCCGGCTGAGGAAGGCGGACCCCACGACACGGACCCGGTGGATGGTCGCTCGTGGGCCGCAGATCGGAAGCTCGCAAATGGGGTCGGGTCAGACCCGCCAAGGCCGGGCGTACGAATCCCGGAGCGGTCGGCAGGGAGTGGTCGGGAAGCAGCGCGGACGTCCCGCGCGATTCAGGTGCTTTCGGATGTGATCGGGCCGAATGCCGCGGTCGACGCACCCTGCACCGCGGCGCGGAGATCGTCCGCGGCGGGAAGGTCGTCGAGGCCGATGAAGACGATGCCGGGGGAAGGCGGCGCCCGGTTCGGTGGCGGCCCCCATGGCTCGATTTCGACGGTTCTCCCGCAGCCCTGAACCACCATCCACTCCGGGTCGGAATCGGGACCTGACCCCATTTTCCGCGAAACGACAAACCCCTTGGCGCGGAGCACCCGCGGCGACAGCTCCGCGTAGGCGGCCCGCAGGCAGCCCGGATCGATCGGGTCCGGGCACGGCACGAATCGCGACCGGAACTGGTGGTAGTGATCGGGTGCGCCGCGGGCTTCGGCAGAGGGAGAGCCGTCCGGGCGGGCCGCGTTCAGGACATCCATCGGAAAGTCCGCTTCGACGGTCCGGATGATCGGGGCGGAGGCGCGGCCGCGAAGCCAGGATTCGGCCGCCTCGCTTGCTTCCTTCGTGACCCGGTCGCACTTGTTGAGGATAAGGAAGTCGGCCGAGTCGATCTGTCGGTCGACGGTGTCCCGGAGTCGTTCGTCGTCGTGGCGCGAGCGGACCGTCTCCGCGTCGGCGAGGATCACGACGAGGTCGCGCGCGAGCCCGGGGTGCAGGGTCGCGACATCCGCGATCGCGGACGGGTCCGCGACGCCGCTCGCTTCGACCAGGATCTGGTCCGGGCATCGTTCTCCGTCCAGCAGACGGTCGATCGCCCCCACGAGGTCATCCCCCATCGTGCAGCAGACGCATCCGTTCGCGAACGTGACGGTATCGCCTCCGTGGGAGGCGACGAGGTCGCCGTCGACATTCAGCTCGCCGAAATCGTTGACAAGCACCGCGTAGCGCACCCCGTGGCGGCCGGCGAGCACGCGGTTGAGAAGCGTGGTCTTGCCGGCGCCGAGGAACCCGCCGATGACGCTCATCGGCACCCGGTCGGTCACGAACCCCCGCTCCGCGGAAGCGGCAGGTTCCCGTTCGCAAGCAGCTTCAACCCGTTGCTCGATAGCTGACGGGATGGACGAACTTGCACTCCGCAGCGAGAGCAAACCGCGCTCTCAGTGCTTCACGGGAAAGTTGCGGAGAGTTTTCCAGAATCTGCTCTCCGGTCCATCCCTCGGACAACAGACCCAGCAGGAACTCCACGGACAACCGGGTACCCCGGATCACCGGCTTCCCGGCGAGAACGGACGGATCGCTGTGAATGTACTCGTGCCAACTCACGGGTCCGGGCGTCAGGCGGCGGACGGGGTGAGCTTTTCAACGATCTCGCTCATCGCCTCATCGGCGATGGCGAGGAGCTCCTCGTCCGTCCGGTTCTGGATCGGGTGGGGGACCCACACGATCGCGGGCTCGTAGCCGAGGGACGCGGACTGCGCGGCCGCAGCTTCCCTGAACGCGGTGGTCGCGATCATGACGCCGGGGATGCCACGTTCGTCGAGATCGAGCATGTCATGCAAACTGCACGACGTGCACGAGCCTCAATCGGACAAGGCGTCGACGACAACATCGACCTCCTCGGCGATGGTCTGCGCGAGGTCGACCGGCGCAGTGCGGGTGTTGGTGGGCTTCGCGTACCGCTTGACGGTGATTCCACGGTCGGAGAAGTGCGATTCGATCCGATCGAGGAAAGTGCTGCCGCGTGCCTTGCCGATGTCGAGCAGCCCCAGGGTGAGGCCGTCGAGGGACGTTGGCGGCGGGCGCCGCTCGCGCCGGACCGGCGACGTCTCCGCCGTCGGGTCGAGTAGCCGGATTCCTTCGTTCATCAGGTCCCTACCTCCTTCGTGACGGGGATGGTCCCGCGGGCTCCGCTCGCCGCCCATCCTCCGATGATTGCACTCATGAGCCCGGCCTCGCCGCCGGCCCGTACCACGTTCAGCCCGCCATCGCGGAACTTGGTCATCGAGTCCTCCACGAGCTCCGGACGCACGCCCGCGTCGACCCCGTTCGCCCCGCGAACCAGCTCCGACCCGGGGCGGGCCGTCGCGGCCTCGAGCCCGGCCTTGATCCGGGCCCGGTCCCAGCCGCCGTCCTTGAAGATGGCCCAGTGCTCGGGGGAGAGGACGAGGAATGCGTCGAAGCTCTTCACGAGCTTGGGGTGCCCGATCGCGTTGAGGCTCATCGCGAGCGAACGGGCGAGCGATTCGGGGGTGCGAGAGCCCTCGTCCATGTTGGGGATCAGGCCGCCGCCCGCGAAGAGGGTGACCGCAGACGTGCCGGGAGCGACGCCGCGCTCGACGCTGAGAGGCTGCCAGTCGGGGTCCGACTCGTCCTCGGCGAAGCACAGGGTGTACTTCCCCGGCCAGCCGAGGGTGGCCCGGTCGATCCCGCCCGGCACGCCGCCCCCGACGTTGCGGATGAGGAGCTGGAGCGCGCGGCCGATGCTCGCGTTCGCCCGGTTGCCCTGGCCGAGAGCGTTCACCCCCGAGTTCATGCCGATGCGGCGCGTGACCGGTCCGTTCACGACGACCATCGGGCCCGAGAAGTACGTGGTGCA
>JAAXGI010000231.1 GCA_012267505.1 Gemmatimonadota bacterium | reverse complement strand
GATGGACTGCACGATCTGCGCGACGAAGCTCACGGAGAGAGGCCGCCGCAGCACCCGGATGTGAGGGTCAAGGCGGAGGAATCCCGCCGGAATCGCGGCGACGGCGATGCGTCCGGCCGCAGTCCTGGAGCTTGCGGATCTTCTGGTTGCCGGAGCCGAAACTTGGAGGCGTTTCGACCCTCCCGGTGCCGATCCGTGCTTGTCCGGCTCACTTTGGGGGTGGCCGGACAAGGAATCGCCGTTCGGCCGGACAATGGCACCGGTACTGCAAGCTGCTGGCGCGCTTTCGGTTGCGCCACGGCCAGCGGAGCGCCGATGCCGATCCGCGCTCCTCGGACGTGGCTGGGAGAGACCCCCCATTTCAGCACGCCTCAATTGGCACCGGGGAGGATGGAGCCGGACAGCCCCATCCTCCCCGCCGCTGCGGGGTCTCTCCCAGCCAGCAGTCCTGTGCGGGAAGGCCAACAGCCAGCCCGGGAGGGGTGCCTCCACGAATCCCTGCCCGCCGGTGCCGAACAGCCCGACGACCAGACGGTCGTAGAGCGCGTGCTCCGCCGCCTCGAAGCGGCGCGTGACATCCTTCCGGAACGGATTGCTGGTCAGCTAGCGACCCGAGGGGGCGGGGGCGGGGGTGCGCAAGCCAACCCGGCCTCGAACCCGTACCGAGCCCTCGGCGAGGGGGGTCGCTAGCGTCACGGCCCGAGCGGCCAGTGTGCCATGGGCGACCGGGCCGCGAGACCCGCAAGCCGATTCCGCGCCGTGGCTTGCCTCCCGGCCCCGGTGCGCATCACGAGAGCGCCGAAGTGCGCATCGGACCCCCATGTCGTTTCCGCGCTCAGGTACGGCCCCAAGTCGTAGCGCGGGCTTACGGCTCGACCCGACCCCGGCGAGCGGCACCTGTTGCACGCCGGTGCCGCCGTGATCCGTTGTAACTTGGGTGGGATGTCCGGCTGGTCTCCCAAGACGAAGCGACCGCTTGCGGCGGTCGGGAAGACGACGGCACGGTCGGAGTCTCCAACGACCGGCCATCCAATGGTCGGCAGGTCCACGGCGGGCACTACGGCGACCGCAGCGATCAAGTTTCGACGGCACGCCCGGCGGCTTGTAATGCGTCGTTGCGGTCGAGGGGGTCGAAGGGGGCACAGCCCCCCGCCAGCCCCGCTTGGGGACTCGCGAAGCGTGGCCCCAGCGGGTAGGCTTGCTTGCTTGCTTGCTTGCTTGTCGACGAAACGAGCGTCCGACGAGCCTACGGCCTCCGCTGCGGAAGCTCCGGCTCACCGTGCCGTGTTGGCCTCCTCGACACGCTCGCGCGGCCTTGGGACCTCGGCTTGGGCTTCCAGCGTGGTCGGCCCTCCGGGCTATGCCCACGGCGTCAGGCGAAGAACCCGCGCACCGACCGCAGGACCTCATCCATCTTCCCGGTCTGGAGAGCGCCGATCCGCTTGACGACGAGCGCCGCGTGCATCGTGAACAGCTTCGTCGTCTTCACCATCGACGCCTTGGGAAGTCCACCCTCGGCGAAGTCGCCGCGCCGGAGATGCACGGCGTTCGGGTCATCCGTGATGTGCGAGGTGATGGCGGCCAGCACCAAGTCCAGCCCGGTCGAGTTGAACGAGTCCGGTGACAGGACCAGCGCGGGGCGTCTCTTGGATGAAGTGAGATCGGTGAAGGGGAAGGAGACGAGAACGATGTCGCCCTGCCTATAGGCTGTCGTAGACCGCATCCTCCTCGTTTTCCCAGAACTCGAAGCTGCGTTCCGAACCCTTCAGCCAAGGGACCTCCGCCGCGAGCCGCTTCAACTCGCTCTCGGAGAAGACTCGATAGACTTCGCCGGGCGCGGGGTTCTCGACCTCCTCCAAGGGAGTGAACACCCCATCCCTGTATTTCGCCTTGATGCTCATGGTCATTGACTCTACCGGAGAACCGGGTTCGGCGCCACTTGGAGCGCCGGAACGCAAGGGAAGGTAACCGGTCAGGTCGCCCTGTCGCCGGATCGTCTCTAGTTTGACAGCCTTCATCGTCACTCTCGACCCCGAACCCCATCCTCCGCCCCATGCTCGATCATCTCGAACCCCGTTCCGTCACCCTCGGCGACCGCCGGGCCAAGCTATATCTCGGGCACGGCCCGCTCGCTCTGGAAGTAGTCGTGGTCGCGTTGGACGGGCGGCCCCGCATCGCGGATCTTAGGGCGATGTTCCGTGCGCGGTCCGGGCGACGTGCCACGCCGGTGCTGATCGTGGCGCTGTGGGGACACGGACGTGCGGCGGTGTGCGGCCCGACCGAGCACAACCCGGTCGAGCACCGGGACCTGCCCGTCGAGCAGGTCGAGGCCGCGTGTCGAAAGGCACTGGAGGCGGATGGACGGCATTCCGCGATCCGGCTCCTTCACCGCCTGCTTCCCGCACTGGAAGCGCCGATCCCGGGCCTCCGCAACGGCGGGCTCTTCGCGATGCAGGAACTTGAGCGGGGGGTTCCGTCGCGCGGGGATTGGGCGCTCGCGGTCGAGGAAGCGAGCCGCGCGCGCACTCTACGGGGACGCTCGTTGATCGATGGTCTCGGGTTCGCCACCGAGGAACTTCCCGGACCGGCGATGCTGCTGCTTGCCGGGGACCGCAAGACGGCGGTGGCCGTCCTTCTGGACCGGCCCGAGGAGATCGACGCCGCGAGCCGGAGGTTCGACGGCGTCTCGCCGGTGTCCTACGCGTTGGCGCAGGCCGACCGGGAGAATCTGGACTGGGTGGTCGCGGTGGCGGGCGGGACGCTCCGCCTCTATCCCGCCAAGCCGGGTGTCGGCACGGGTGGGCGGGGACGTTCCGAGACGTTCGTCGAGATCGACCTCGACGTCCTTTCGGGCGATGACGCCGGTTACCTCTGGCTCCTGCTTTCCGCGCCCGCGCTGTCGGAGGGTGGGAGCGTCGAAGACATCCTCCGGGCTAGCGAGGACTACGCAGCCGATCTCGGCGGTCGTCTTCGGGAACGGGTCTACCGTGAAGTGATGCCGTCGCTTGCCCGAGCCGTCGTGGCCGCCATGTATCCGGAGAATCCGACCGCGGACGATCTCGAACAGGCCTACCAAGCTGCGCTTCGCGTCCTCTACAGGCTTCTGTTCGTCGCCTATGCCGAGGATCGAGACCTGCTGCCCCTGCACGCCTCGCGGAGCTACCGCGAGCACTCGCTCAAGAGGATCGCCCAGCGCTTGGGCAAAGCGAGACTCACGGGCGTCGAGTTCGGCGAGCAGGCTTCCTTCTGGTCGGAGGTCATGCAGATTTGGGCGGCGGTGAACCTCGGAAACCCGGAGTGGGAGGTCCCGGCGTACAACGGCACGCTATTCGCCTCCGAGGCGTCGGTCTCGAAGCTCGGAGCCCGGATCGCGGCTCTCTCGCTCCCGGACCGCGAGTTCGCCGGGGCGCTCGCCGCGCTGCTTCTCGACCGGACGGCGGAGGGAACCGAAGGCCCGGTGGACTTCCGGTCGCTCGGCATCCGCGAGTTCGGAACGATCTACGAGGGTCTGCTGGAGAGCGAGCTTTCGCTCGCCGAGACGGACCTGACGGTGGACGCCAAGACCGAGGCGTACCTCCCGGCCAAGCCCGACGACACGGTCGAAGTTCGCGCGGGCGAAGTGTACCTCCACAACCGCTCGGGAGCGCGGAAGTCCAGCGGATCCTACTACACCCCGGCCTTTGCCGTCGAGCATCTGCTCGACCGGGCGCTCGAACCGGCGCTGGACGAGCACCTCGAACGGCTCGACGGGATGCCGGATCGCGAGGCGGGACGGCGGTTCTTCGAGTTCCGCGTGGCGGACATCGCGATGGGCTCCGGCCACTTCCTGGTCGGTGCCGTGGACCGGATCGAGCGGCGGCTCGCCAACTACCTGGCCGGCCGTCCTCTGCCCGACGTGCGCGAGGAGTTCGCGCGGCTCCGACGGACGGCGGCCGAGGAACTCGGCTCGGACTGGTCCGGGGGTCCCGTCGAGGACATCCAGCTGCTCCGCAGGCAGGTGGCCCGTCGCTGCGTCTTCGGCGTGGACATGAACCCGATGGCCGTCGAACTGGCGCGACTGTCGCTCTGGATCCACACCTTCGTGCCGGGGCT
>JAAXGI010000114.1 GCA_012267505.1 Gemmatimonadota bacterium | reverse complement strand
CGCTGGATCTTTGCCAGGGTGAGGTCACGCACGGCGCCGCAGCCGTCCGTCGTGCGGTCGACCGTCGGGTCGTGGATCACGACGAGCTCCCCGTCGGCGGTGGCGTGGACATCCATCTCGAGGATGTCCGCTTCCCAGCGCTCGACCGCCTCGCGGAACGCTTGCATCGTGTTCTCCGGCGCGAGCGCGGCCCCGCCCCGGTGTGCGAAGAAGAGAGGGGCCCCCGCCGTGTACGGGTGGCCGGGGCGGGGACGGAGCATCACGCCGCCGCCCCCGGGGTCACACGTCCTCCAGCGTTCCCACGTCCTCCGGTGCAATGCCGTGATACTCGACGAGGACGCGGTCGAGGAGACCCGCGGTCATCCTGAGCTCGAGCGCCGCGCGGTCCGCCTCTTCGCTCGGCAGGCCGGCCGCCTCCTCGCGGAGCGCCAGGACCCTGCCGGCGAGGAAGTGGAGAAAGGCCTCGACGACTTCCGGCCGCGGCTCGGCGGCCGCGAGCGCGTCGGCCGCGACCTCGGTCAGCAGGAGCCCGCGTGTGAGCGCCAGGACGCCGGGGAAGGTGAGCTCGGGGAGCGAGCCTCCCTCCATCCGCTCCTCCTCGGTCAGGTTCTCCCACTCGAGGTCGTTCCAGTAGAGGCTCTCAAGCTCCCCGCCGAGGTGCTCGAGCCGCTCGGCGGGAAGCGGCGGGCCGGGCGTCCCGAGCGGGATCGCGAGGGTGCGGCCCACGACGCTGGCGAGGACCCGGCGTCGCTCGGCGAGGAGCGCTGGAGGGGAGGTAGGCGGAGGCATGGCTCGAAGGGCCCCAATATGCGCAGCGCCGACGGGCGGGCAAGCACCCGAGAGGCGAACACGGCTTTTCAATCCCGCCGGGGCCGGATAAGATCCGTGCGCGGGCAGCCGCGCGAGCGCGCGGCCCGGCGCCCGCCCCCGGAGAACCGAGAACACGACCCAACGGCGAGCCGTCCATGCACCTCCCCCCGATCGTCTACCGCCGCCCCGCACGGAACCCTGTCCTTCCGGCACACGTCCTTGCGCTTCTCGCGCTCCTCCTCCCTGCAGGGCTCGCCGGCCAGGGGAGCCGGATCGACGCGCCGGAGGTAGCGAGCCCCCGAGGCTCGGCTGCGACGCAGGTAGGGGGCGCCTTCGATTCCGGAGGCACATACGGGAACGGGTCGTGGATCGTCGTCGACTACGGCCGGCCCATCCTGCGCGGGAGGGAGAACATCTTCGGCTCAGGAGACAGCTACGGAGACGGATTCCTCCTGGGCGCCCCCCTCTGGCGGGTGGGCGCCAACCAGTCCACTCGGTTCATGACGGAGACCGACCTCGACTTTGGGGGCAGCCGCCTCCCGGCCGGCGACTACAGTGTCTTCGCCGAACTGGAGGAATCCCGGTGGACCCTCATCTTCTCGACGTGGGGGGTCAAGGAGTCGTTCGGCGAGGAGAACTCCGACGCCCTCTGGGGCTCCTACGAGTACACACCGGACCGGGACGTGCTCAGAACGACGATGTCGGTCGAGACGGCGGACCGCGCTGCCGACCAGCTTATCATCACCTTCACCGACATGACCCAAGAGGGCGGCAACTTCACCGTCTGGTGGGACGACCAGATCGCGACGGCCGCCTTCACGGTCGCTCCGTAGGCGCCCCCTTGGATGCCGACGCCCGCGCCGCCTACCGGCGCGAACTCCGCCAGCTCCGGATCGAGCTCGTCAAGCTGCAGCGCCATTTCATCGGACACGGCGACAAGATCCTCGTGCTCTTCGAGGGACGGGACGCCGCAGGCAAGGACGGCGTCATCAAGCGCATCGTCCGGCATCTGAGTCCGCGGGAGACGCGCGTCGTCGCCCTCGGCAAGCCGTCGGACCGGGAACGCTCGAGCTGGTACTTCCAGCGCTACGTGACGCACCTCCCGGCCCAGGGCGAGTTCGTCCTCTTCAACCGCAGCTGGTACAACCGCGCGGGGGTCGAACGCGTGATGGGGTTCTGCTCCGAGACCGAGTGCGAGGAGTTCATGCGCACGGTCCCGGACTTCGAGCGGATGCTCGTACGGTCGGGCATCAGGCTTCTCAAGTACTATCTCGACATCCGGGAAAAGACACAGCGCGCGCGGCTGCGGCGGCGGCGCGAGGACCCGCTCAGGCAGTGGAAGGTGAGTCCGATCGACAGGGAGGCACTCGCCCGTTGGGACGCCTACAGCCGGGCGCGGGACGAGATGCTCCGGCGCACGCACACGCGGCTCGCGCCGTGGACGGTCGTCCACGCCGACGACAAGCCCCTCGCACGGCTCAACGTGATCCGGGACCTGCTCGACCGCTTCGACTACGGGGAGAAGGCAACGGGGGCGCTCGAGACCGACCCCGGGGTCATCTTCCGCTACGACCCGGAGTCGGCGGCCGACCGCCTCGTACCCTGAGGGGACGTGACAACCACCACGCGGCTCCTCTTCCTCCTCCTCCTCCTCATCGCCCTCCCGATGGCGGGGGCACTCGGCCTCGTCCTGATCGAGGGATGGAGCTTCTTCGACGCCCTCTACATGGCCGTGATCACGCTCACGACCGTGGGATACGAGGAGGTACGTCCCCTTAGCACCGCCGGGAGGATACTGATCATCGTCTACCTCGTCGTCGGACTCGGAGTCTTCCTCTACAGTGTCACCCACATGGGCGAGCTCCTGATTCGCGGCGAGCTGAGGCAGCGGCTCGGATGGAGGCTGATGAATGCTACGCTCCGGTCCCTGAAGGACCACCAGATCATCTGCGGGTGCGGGCGGACCGGCGCAACACTCGGCGCTCTCCTCGCCGAGCGCGGGGAAAGATTCGTGATCGTGGACCGTGACACCGGGGCGCTGGCAGCCGCGCGGGAGAGCGGGTGGCCGGCGCTTGTCGGCGATGCGACGGACGACGCCACCCTCCGTTCGCTCCGGATCGGACGGGCGAAGGGGCTCGCGGCGGTACTGAGCAACGACGCCGACAACCTGTTCGTCGTTCTCTCGGCGCGTCTCCTGAATCCGGACCTGAACATCCTCGCACGCGCCACGGACGAGGCGAGCATCGGGAAGCTCGAGCGGGCGGGGGCCGACCGGGTCGTGAACCTGCACCACATCGGGGCCACGAAGATGGCGCACCTGCTCACAAACCCAGGACTCCTGGACGTGACCGAGCTCGGCGGCGCGGGCGACGCGGGGATCGACCTCGTGCAGGTGGCCGTCTCTGCGGACTCGCCCCACTGCAACCGCACCCTCGCCGACGCGGGCCTCCACAGACGCGGCGTGACCGTCGTCGGGATCAGGAGGCAGGATGGCGAGCTTCTGCTCCTTCCCACCGACGCGACACCGGTCCTGGCCGGGGACACGCTGACGGCCCTCGGGCCCACAGAGGCGCTCGGGACCGTGACCGAGGCAACGTAGGTGGGGAGGTCCGCCTTGCGGGGACCGCGCTTCCACGGGTAGCGTCCCCGTATGATGAACCTCAGATCGCCCCTTGCCGCCGCCCTCGCGGCCCTCCCCGTGCTGGCCGGTCCCGTCCTCGGGCAGGCCCCGGGGGACGGGCCGTTCCGCGTGGACGACATCCGGTGGGTCAATCCCCCCGCCGCCGCCTCCCCCGGGGTCAGCCACGGAACGTTCGAGAGCCACTCGATGGGCCGCGAGGTCGGCTATTCGATCTACCTCCCGCCGGGATACGCGGAGGATGCCGGGCCCTACCCGGTGGTCTACTGGCTCCACGGGCGGGGAGGCAACGAGGGGGACGTGCGGCCGGCGGCGGCGCTCGACCGTGCGATCGCGTCCGGCGCGGCCGGCCCGGTCGTGCTCGTGACGGCCAACGGTGGGATCGCGAGCGGATACATCGACAATCCCGCGACGGGCGTCATGGGAGAATCGGTCGTCATCGACGAGTTGATCCCGCACATCGAGGCGAACTACCGAGTGAGCACGGTCCGCGAAGGGCGTGGAATCGGCGGGTTCTCAATGGGCGGCGGCGGAGCGGTCCGCCTAGCGATCCGCCATCCGCGGAGCTTCGGCGCGGTCTTCTCCCTGGCCGGAGTCCTGGTCGGCTACCAGCAGCTGATGGAGCGGAACTCCGTGGTGGATGCTGACCTCGCGCGCAGCCACGACCCCTTCCCAAACGCAATCGACGCCGTGCCGCGGCTACGTACGATGGGGATGAAGCTCCTCGTCGGCTCCGACGACTCCTGGGTGGCGGCGACCCGCCGGTTCGCGGCGCACCTCACGCACCAGAACCTCGAGATCGACTACTCCGAGCTTCCGGGCATCGGCCACGACCTTGCGGCCTACCTCGACCAGGCCGGAGACGAGATCTTTCGCTTCTTCTCCTCGAACCTGGAGGGAGGGCGATAGGCGGGCCCCTCCCCCTCTACCGGACCGCGCTCCCGCTCGCCCTCGCCGGGGCCGCAGGCGGCACGCTCTGGATCTTCCTAGACCGCGGGATCCTTTCCGGCACCGACCCGGGGGGCGGGTTCTTTCCGCTGCTGTACGCATGGTGGGCCCCCGGGCTCCTGGTAGGACTCACGCTCGGCGGCGCGCTCGCACTTGATCCCCAGCGCGCGCTTGCACTTGCGACCGCGACGGGCGCGATCCATCTGGGAAGTGTCGGTGCCGTCGTCCTGGGGGAGAGGCTCCTCCCCGCTCCCGGCTCCCTCCCACTCTCGCCCACCGGGGCCGCCGCCGGGTGCGTTGCGGGCTGGCTCTTCCACGCCGTGGTCCACCGCTGCCTCGGAGCTGGCCCGGCCCGGGCTCCAGGGATCCCGGCTGCGGTGGGCGCCCTGCTCGGGGGCATCCTCGTCCACGTCCTGACACTCCCGGACGCCGGCCGCATCCCGGTCGTGCTTGTCTCGGCAGGGTGGCCAGCGGTCACCGGAAGCCTCTCGTGCCGCCTCGCCACCGGGGGCGACCGCTCATGGCAGGCGACGCCTGGACGGGACCCCGCAGCCGGGCGACCCGTCCGGATCGTCGCAGTGACGGGACTCGCGGTCACGGTCGCGAGCGTACTCTCGCTCCTCCGGGCGCTCCCCTGATGGAGGAGACACCGGCAAGCGACCTCACGCGCATGTCGGGGGTGCCCTCGCTTCTGCGGTCGGATCGCCGGGCCGCAGCGGGGACTTGTCTGGACACGGCACACGATGGCGCAGGGGCTTGGCACGCCGGATCGCAGATTGTTGCCCGGCGGGGCGCGGCCACGGCTCGTCGAGATGGTGTTATCCCAGACGGCTCGATGCGTGAAGCCTTGACGTCGGCGGATAGCCGGCACAACCGGTCTCCCAGACCGACGTTCCGCCCACTGGCCAGCTTGGGCAACCCGACGGTTGGGGACAGAAGCCGGCGGCGCTGCCGGAGCCAAGGACGGAGGAGAACGGGTACCCGGCGGCATACGCCTCTCATCGACGAGGTCGCGTCGCACAGATCCCCTGATCCGGGGGCGGGAGCGCTGGCGCGAGGCCGCAGCGGATACGTTCTGGCTAGTCGAGCAGTCGCTCGGGGACAAGCCATCCCGGTCCGGGGATCGGTCAGCGCCGCTACCCTGCAGTACACGGACGAATCCGATCGAGTCCGGGCCACGCGAGGGCACGCTGGAGAGTTCGTCCCGTGCCCGGCAGCGTTCTGTCGGAGGCCCAAGCGTGGCTGGCCGTCCCGCCATTCGTGTGACCGCTCCCCTCGCGGCTGAGCCCCGAGGGCCGGGACGATGCCGGGAGACGGAATGAGGACTCCCGCGGTCCTTCGTTCCGTCCAGACCCGGCGTGTGCCAGAAGGGATCCGGTCCTGCCTCAGGCGCCCGTTCTTCCGGTGTCCGTCACTTCATAAGTTGTCGACGCCGGGACACTGGACCGGGGCGGGTCGACCTCTTCCAGCGCCGCACAACCGCGCTCCGCAGCGAAGGCGCGGCGAATCTGCCCCGGCAACCCCGCACCACCGATCCGGGCCGCGACGGCGACGCCTGCATGTCCCCCTGCCCGACCCCGACTCCGAAGCTTGTTCGACCCGGCCGGGCGTCCTACTCTACGCTCTCCCTAGCCTCACATTCCCGGCCCGACCGCCTCCAGCACCGGAGTTGACATGCGCAGCACCCTCATCCTTACCACCGGGCTCCTCCTCGCCGCGTCGCCGCAGGCCGCGGCCGCGCAGGGTGCGCCCGCATCCGCAACGGACATCCTGGTCGAGGAGGTCCACCTCCTACTCGAGAACATGATCGGCGTCTCGATCGACGAGCAGATGAGGATCGCCGATGTCGGAGGCACCAACGTCGGCGTCGGGATCTTGCACAGGACGAGCGACAACGACTCGGACGGCGCGCTGACCGGGCTCATCCATGCGTATATCACGGAGGTCTACGTGATGCTCTCCGGGAGCGGAACGCTCGTCACGGGGGGCGAGATCATCAACCAAGGGGAGCTGAGCGGGGGGAGCGTCGCGATCGGGCCCTCCTTCTCGGCGGAGATCCGCGGGGGGGAATCCCGCCTGATCGAGGTCGGCGACATCGTCATCATCCCCGCCGGGGTGTTCCACACCTGGACTTCGATTCCGGACCACGTGACGTACCTGAGCATCCGGGTGGACCCGGACCAGCACCTGCCGGCCGGGTATGTGCACCCCGACCTGAACTGAGGAGGCACGCCGATGGAGAATCCAACCCTCCGCGCCCTCGCCGTGGTGTCTGCCATCGTGCTCGGCGCTGTGGTGGCGCCTGACGCGGCCGCTGGGCAACAGACCCGGGCAGCCGGGGACATTTCGACCACCGTCTACGCCCCACAGAACCGCCCCGACGTGCGGGGCACGAACGGCGCCGTCTCGGCTGGCCACCCCCTTGCCGCGCAGGCGGGCCTCGCCGTCTTGCAGAGGGGCGGGACGGCGACCGACGCGATCATCGCGATGGCCGGGGTCCTGGCCGTCGTGCGTCCGCACATGAACGGCGTGGGCGGCGACGCCTTCGCGATCTTCTACGACGGGGCCACCAGCGAGATCAGCGCGATCAACGGGAGCGGGAGGGCGGGCAGGCTCGCGACCCCCGGGTTCTTCCGTGAACAGGGGGTAGACCGGGTTCCGGGCTCGGGCGCTCTCTCGGTAACGGTGCCCGGTGCAGTGGCCGCGTGGGTGGACGCGCACGAGCGCTTCGGCACACTTCCCTTCGACGAGCTGCTCGAGCCGGGGATCCGCCTCGCCGGGGAGGGCTTCCCGGTTTCGAAGCGGTTGGCGTACGACATCGAGTCGGGGGCGGGACGGCTGAACGAAGCGGCGCGCGCCCTCTATCTGCCGGGAGGGTCGGCTCCGCCCGTGGGGTCGCTTCTCAAGAACGAGGCGCTCGCAGCGACCCTCCGGGAGATCGCCAAGAGCGGGAAGGAGTCGTTCTACGCGGGCGCGCTCGCCGAACGGCTCGCCGGATTCATCGAGTCCGAGGGCGGCCACCTGCGCACCGGGGACTTCCGGACCCACCGCTCGACCTGGGTCGAGCCGCTCCGGGCCGACTACCTCGGCCTCACCTTCCTGGTCATGCCCCCGAACAGCCAGGGGCTCGCCCAGCTCTCGTACATGGGGCTCGCCGAGGCACACCCCATCCGGTCCCTGGGCCACAACACCACGGCCTACCTGCACACGATGATCGAGCTGAAGAAGCTCGCATTCGCCGACCGGGACCGGTGGGTCGCCGATCCGGCCCAGGCCGACATCCCGATCGCGGAGCTCCTTGACAAGGACTACCTGCGGGAGCGTGCGGCGTCCGTCAATCCCGGCCGCGCGGCGGCAGAGGTCCCGGCCGGGATCGGGGAGCCCGTCGGCGAGGTGAGCGCGGTGCTCAATGACGCCGGCGACACCGTCTACCTCACCGCCGTCGACCGGTACGGCAATGCCGTGAGCTGGATCCAGAGCCTCTTCGCCGGGTTCGGATCGGGTCTTCTCGACCCCGGCACAGGGGTCGTCTTCCACAACCGGGGCTCGGGGCATTCCCTCATCGGGGAGCACCCGAACGTGGTGGCGCCCGACAAGCGCCCCTACCACACCCTCACCCCGATGATGGCGCTCCGGGAGGACGGCAGCTTCGCGCTCGCCATGGGAACGCCCGGCGGTGACAGCCAGACGCAGTCGCTCCTCCAGATCGTCCACAACCTCCTCGTCTTCGGGATGACGCCCCAGGAAGCGATCGAGGCGCCCCGCTTCCGGTCGAGTGGAGGACGCTCGGTGTCGATCGAGGACCGGATCGCGCCGGGCGTGCTCGCGGAACTCGAGGCGCTCGGCCACGAGCTCCGCGTGATCGAGGGGTGGACAGCGACCTTCGGGGGGGCCCAGATGATCTATGTGGAGCCGGGGTCCGGCACATTCGCCGCGGCGGCGGACCCGAGGCGCGAGGCGTACGCGCTCGCCTACTGACGGGGCCAAGCCCGCGGTCCGTCAGGCCAGCGGGAGTGTGGAATTCGGAACCGGCAGGGCCGGCCGTCCGGCCGGCGTGCACACTCAGGCAGGAGGAAAGATGAGGCATTCGACACCCGCCGCAGCACTCGCGACGGCGATCGGCGTGGCGATAGGTGTGGCGACCGACGCGGCCGGACAGGCGCAGTTTCTCGACCGGTTGCCAAACATGTACCCGATGAACTCCCTCCCCGACCCATACGAGAGCCAAGACAACTGGGTCGACCTCCCAGACGGGCGCGAGTGGGGATCGACGGCGGGCGTGGACATCGACCCGGACGGGAGCCACATCTGGGCAATCGACCGGTGTGGCGGCAACTCGTGCGCGGGCTCGAACCTCGATCCGATCCTCAAGATCGATCCTGACGGAAACGTCGTCACGGCGATCGGCGCCGGGCTCTTCCTCTTCCCGCACGGGATCCATGTGGACAGCGACGGGAACATCTGGGTGACCGACGCCCAGGGCCCGAACCCGGATAACCCGGCGAGCGCGGGGATGGGACACGTCGCGATCAAGCTGAGCCCCGACGGCGAGGTCCTCCTGACGCTCGGCCGCCCGGGCTCGGCCGGCGATGGCCGCGGGCCGCTTCTTAACACCCCGTGCGACGTGGTCACCGACGCCGACGGGAACATCTATGTGGCCGACGGCCACGGGGGGCAGAGCATGATCGCCGGCCCCGAGACGGTCGCCCGGATCGCGAAGTTCGACAGGGACGGCAACTTCATCACCTCATGGGGACGCCTCGGCTCCGGCCCGGGCGAGATGCGCACCCCCCACGCGATCGATATCGACTCGATGAGCCGCCTCATCGTCGGGGACCGGGGCAATAACCGGCTCCAGATCTTCGAACTCGACGGAACCTATATCGGCGAGCTGCGCCAGTTCGGACGCCCGAGCGGGATCTACATCGACGACGACGACACGATCTACGTGGCCGATTCCGAATCGCTCTTCGCCAACTCGCAGAATCCGGGATGGATCACCGGGATCCGGGTGGGAAGCCTGCGGACGGGGATCGTCGACTACCTGATCCATGGGGCTGTGGAGGCCTACCCGAACGGCTCGAATCCGGAAGGCGTCGCGGTGGACGCAGCCGGGAACGTGTACGGCGCAGTCGTCTCCCAGGGAGGCGCTTTCATCCGTTCGGGACGCTGAGCACCCGAGCCGGCGCATGCGCCCGAACTGCTCTGCCCGCTCCCCGCGGACGAAGCGGTTCTCTCAGGGAGTAAGGGAGCATGCCCGCCCGGGCGGGC